>CAZQZX010000062.1:0-29009 GCA_964597885.1 uncultured Planctomycetota bacterium | reverse complement strand
CCCTGGCAACCCGACACCGAATACGAGGAGCGCGACGGCAAGCTCTACCTGGTAACCGCATGACCGACGAACGACCAAGACGTCCGCGCCGCTCGAAGTGGCTGGGAGTACTTCGCCGTGTAGGAGAACATCGCCACGAGGCTCGCACCGGTGGCGGCGGAGATCACGGGAAGCGCTCCGTGGAAGCAGGCCGCCGGCCGTGTCGTCCGCGGCGGGCGAACGGCGTCGAGGATCGCGCCGAGCGCGAACCCGCCGGCGGCGAGCACCGGCACCCAGTGCTGGGCGGCGACCGGCGGCAGGACGGGCGCCCCGTCGTGACGCCACATCGCCGCCACCCAGCCGGCAACCACGGCGAGCCCCAGGAGAATCGAGGCCCGGCGCGGATGCCGATCCGGGTGCGCCGCGGCGAGCAGCGCGAGGATCGCGGCTGCTGCCGACGGGTACAGTACGGTGGCGAGGAAGAACTCGATCACTTCTTCTTCACGCCCTCGAGGCTGACGATGAGCTCGACCTCGTTACCGAGCGCGCCGTCCGCGAGCCCGTACTCCATGTTGAAGTCGGTGCGCTTGATCGAGCCCTTGGCCACGAAACCGGTGCGGAAGTTGCCCCACGGATCGTCGCCCTCGCCGACCTTCTCGACCTCGAACTCGATCGGCTTGGTGACGCCGAGCATCGTGATGTCGCCGGCGAGCGTGAACGAGTCGTTGCCCGCGCCGGAGATCTTCTTGCCCTGGAACTTGATCTCGGGGAACTGCTTCGCGTCGAAGAAGTCGGAGTTCTTGAGGTGGCGATCGCGTCCCTTGTTGTTCGTGTCGACGCTGCCCGACGCGATCGTGATGGCGACCGAGCCCGCGTCGAGCGAGCCGCTGCCGTACTGGAACGAACCGGACATGTCGTTGAAGCGGCCGTAGAACTTGCCGACGCCGAGATGCTTCACGGCGAACACGACGGTCGAGTGTCCGGCGTCGATTTCGTAGGTGTCCGCGGGAACGGCGGCCGGCGTGGGGGCGGCCGAGGGAGCGGCGAATGCGAACAGGCCGGCGGCCGAGAGGGCGCCGAGCAGGGCCAGCGAAAGAACGACGTTACGAAGCATGACAGGTCCTCCTGGGGGTTGTGATCCGATGGGTTGGGGCACGCACAGTCGCGTCGGCGGCCAGGTTGGCGGTCGGCTCGGGGAACGCGCCCGATCAGCTCGAGAGTGTAGCTCTTGTACCAGATCCGATGCGGTGGGTGGAACCGGCGTTTCAGCATTCCCGGAACCGTCACCGATCCCGCGCCGAACGGGGCTTTCCGGAGGCTTGTTCACCGATTCCGCGGGGCTCGGGGCTTTGGTATAAAGGGCCGCGCTTCACGCAGGAGGGCGAAGACTGATGGATGCCACGCACCGTACCACCGAGAGCCTCGGCAGTGAGAACTGGACCGTCGAGGACGCGCGGACCCTCTACGGGATCGAGGACTGGGGCGGCGGTTTCTTCGAGCTTGCGGACAGCGGCCACGTTCAGGTGCGGCCGACGAGGGACAGCGCCGCGATCGACCTCAAGGTGCTGGTCGACGAGCTCCAGGAACGCGGGATTCAGCTTCCGATCCTCCTTCGCTTCTCCGACATCCTCGAGCAGCGTCTCGTCGAGATCCACGATGCATTCGGGCAGGCCATCGACGAGTACGGATACGCCTCGAGCTACCAGGGCGTCTACCCGATCAAGGTCAACGAGCAGCGCCAGGTGATCGGGTCGATCCTCGCGGCCGGTCAGGATCGACGCTTCGGTCTCGAAGTGGGCTCGAAGCCGGAGCTCTTGAGCGCGCTCGGTCTTCTCGACGATCGCGACGCCCTGATGATCTGCAACGGCTACAAGGACGAGGAGTACATCGAGCTCGCCTTGCTCGGCCGACAGATCGGGCTCAACGTGGTGCTCGTCGTCGAGAAGTTCTCGGAGCTCCCGCTCATCCTGTCGGTGGCGGACCGCCTCGGCGTCGACCCGCGACTCGGGCTGCGCGTCCGACTCGGCAGCCGGGGCGCGGGACGCTGGGAAGAGTCCGGCGGCGATCGTTCGAAGTTCGGTCTGGGGTCGGTCGCGACGATGCGCGCCGTGAATCTACTCCGCGAGAAGGGCAAGCTCGATCGGCTGCAGCTTCTGCATTATCACCTCGGCAGTCAGATCTGTTCCGTCGCGTCGCTGCGCTCGGCGGTCCGCGAGGCCGCGCGCTACTACGTCGAGCTCGCGGGACTCGGCGCGAGGCTCGGCTACTTCGATGTGGGCGGTGGGCTCGCCGTCGACTACGACGGCTCGCGAACGGCGCTCGAATCGTCCGCGAACTACTCGGTGCAAGAGTACGCGAACACGGTGGTGTGGGAGCTCATGGGCGCGACGAAGGCCGCCGAGGTCGATCCGCCGATCCTCGTGTCGGAATCGGGTCGGGCCCTGACAGCTCACCATTCGGTGCTCGTGACGAATGTCCTCGGTGTGACCGAAGTCCCCGCCGAGCCGCTCGGATCGGGCGACCTGAGCGATGCCGTCCCGCAGTTGCAGGAGCTCGGTAGCGTCTACCGCAGCCTCGATGCGAGCAACTTCCAGGAGTCGTATCACGACGTCCGGGAGGCTCGTACGCAGCTGTTCGAGATGTTCAAGCTCGGGATGATCAATCTCGAGTGGTGGGGAATCGCCGAGTCGTACGTGTGGGCGTCGCTCCATCGTATCTGGGATCTTACGCGAGAGCTCGACCAGGTTCCCGATGAGCTGGCCCCGCTCGAGTTCGAGCTGTCGGACATCTACTTCGTGAACCTGTCGGTCTTCCAGTCGCTACCGGATTCCTGGGCGATCGACCACGTGTTCCCGATCCTGCCGATCCATCGACTCGACGAGGCCCCGGACCGGCGCGCGGTGCTCGCCGACATCACGTGCGACTCGGACGGGAAGATCGATCGATTCGTCGATCGTGCGGGCGTACGGCGAACGCTTCCGCTCCGTTCTCTGCGGGAGGACGATCCGTACCTGCTCGGGTTCTTCCTGGTCGGATCGTACCAGGAGAGCCTCGGCGCCCTGCACAACCTGTTCGGCGACAACAACGCCGTCCACGTGTCCTGGGACGCGGCGGCCGGCACGTACCGGATCGATCACGTCGAAGACGGGGATACGGTGACCGAGGTGCTCGCCTACGTTCAGCAGTCGCGGGAGGAGCTGGTCGGCAGCCTGCGTCGCAAGGTCGAGGCGGCCGTTCGCGAGCAGCGACTCAGTATCGACAAGGCCCGCTACGTTGTCGACTTCTACCGCCAGGGCTTCGAGGGCTACACGTATATCGAAGGCTAGCGGCGTCGAGGGCGGGCGATCAGCCGTCGATGGCGTCGAACAGCTCGTCGAGTCGGGCGCGGGCGAGCACGCCCGTTTCGGCGATGGCGCCGCGAACCGGCTCCTCGAGCCCCGTCAGCGCGGCGAGGATACGGCGCGCATCGGCAAGCCCTTCCTCGAAGCCGCGGAGGACTTCGTGCCGGAAGCTCTCGAGATCCACGCCGCTCGCTCCCGGATGGGCGCGGATGTAGCGATCGAGGATCGGTCCCGAGACGGTTCGCGCGATGCGCTCCGCCGTTTGCGCGGGCGTGCCTTCGGGAGCTCGTGATCCGGTCACGAGAGGCGAGCGTCGATGGCCGGCGATCCGGTTGGTGCCGAGCGCTCCGTCGAGCCGGTTTCGAATCGCGGCGGGCACATTCGCATTCGTGGGGGACGCGACGGGTTCGCCGGGAAGACCGGCCAGGGCGCGCGCCTCGATTCCGGTGCGGATCGAATCCTCGAGGATCTTGTGCGTCGGGGGATGGTCCGCCGCGTTCGACAGGCGGACGCGATCATGACCGAGACCGCGCTCCGCGGAATCCTCGTGGCGACGCTGTCGTCGTTCGCCGTCGGTCGGCTCCTTGTCCGGAAGGAACCCACCATCCGCTTCGACCGAAGGAACTCTCATGCCAGGCCTCCATGCCATCACGAGCCGCGGGGTTCGCGTGCTCTGGCTTATTATCGGAGGGCGCGACGGGGACTTGACCGCGGCCGAACCGGCCGGGGACGGATCGAAGGGGTGTTGGTTGTCGAGCGATGCGCACGCGCGATCAGTCGACGAGACCCAGGTTCTTTCGTGCCTGGCGCTTCACGGCTTCCAGGTCGAGCTTTCCCGACCCGAGAAGCGGAAGGGATTCGACGCGAACGAAATCCGTTCGCTTCGGGACGAAGAGCGGAGGAAGGCCGTTCGCGAGCGTTTTCTCGAGCAGCGGAGCGATGTCCTCGTCCTCGAGCGTATGCAGGACGGCGAGTCGCTCGCCTCGCTTGGCGTCGCGAACGCCGGTCACCGCGAAGGCTTTGTCCTCGAGGCCGGAGGCTTCCTGCAGGGCTTCCTCGACCTTGCCGTGCGGGACCATCTCGCCGCCGATCTTGGAGAAGCGCGACAGTCGATCGGTGATCGTGACGAAGCCGCACGCGTCCTGTCGCGCGATATCCCCGGTGACGTACCAGTCGTCCCGGATGACCTTGCGGGTGAGATCGTCTCGGTCGAGATAACCGAGCATGACGTTCGGGCCCTTCACCTGAAGCATCCCCGGCTCACCGTCCGTGCACGGATAGCCCTTCTCGGGATGCACGACGCGCACGGCCACGCCGGGAAGGGGGACGCCCACCGTGCCTTTGCGCGAGCCCACCTGGTGGCTGGCGTCGTCGTCCGAGATGTTCACCGACACGACGGGCGAGCACTCGGTCGCGCCGTAGCCTTCGAGCGGGTAGATGCCGAAGCGCTCCTCGAACGTGCGGGCGAGCCGCATGGGAAGCTTCTCGGCTCCGACGACGACCCAGCGCAACGACGCGAACTGCTCGGGGCTGCACCGGCGCAGGTAGAGCTGGAGGAACGTGGGCGTCGTGACCATCAGGGTGACGCGCTGATCGCGAACGGTGTTGCCGACCCCATCCGCGTCGAGGGGGTTGGGGAAGTAGGCCGCGCCGAGATCCATCGTCGACGAGATCCATAGCATCAGGTAGCCGAACGAATGGAAGAACGGCAGGATCCCGAGCAGGCGATCGTTCCCGTCGAGATCGAAGACCTGCACGAGCGACTCGGAATTCGACAGGAGATTGAAGTGGGTGAGCTGGACCCCCTTCGGTTCGCCGGTGCTGCCGCTCGAGAAGATGATCGTCGCGACGTCGTCGACTTGCACCGGAGCGGGGGCACCGAGGATGCGCTCGAGGCTCCGGATCGGCGCGAACAGCGCGAGGAGGGTCGCGCGGATGCGGTCGCCCCGGCTGATCTTCTTGGCGATGTCCTCGAGCCACACCGGCTCCACGACGTCCGGAACCTCGACGCCGGCCTTCTTCAGGAATCGGCGGGACGTGACGACGGTGCGGATCCCGGACTGCCGGCAAGCCGACTCGATGCCCTGCGGCCCGATCGTGTAGTTGAGGTTGACGGTCGCTCGGCCGCCGATGCACGCGGCGAGGTTCGCGAGCGCTGCGGCATTGCATGGTGGCAGGAGCAGTCCGACTCGATCCTGACCCTCCCACGATTCGCGCAGCGCGCGTCCGATCGCGATCGATCCGACCACGGCCTTGAAGCGCGAGAGAGGCCCGCGGTCGGGGTCGCTCATCGCGAACTTGAACGGATGTCGGCGCGAGCGGCGGATGAACTCGTGATGCAGCGGCCGCGAGTCGAAGCGCCGGAGCTTCCACGCGTAGGTGCTGAGCTCTTCGACGGCGTTGCGCACCTGGTAGAACGGGGTCGACGTCGGAAGCGGCTCGCCGATCGACAGGGTCACGGGGTACGTTCGGATCGGTCGGATGAGCTTCAGGCGTCCGCGAGCGCGGCTGAGGGGACTGCCCCAGACCCGGTCGAGGTGCACCGGAAGGATCGGTATGTCGCGGCCTCGTACGACTCGCTCCATCCCACGCTTGAATGGAAGGGTCACGCCGATCCTCGTGATCTGTCCCTCGGCGAAGATGCACACGAGCTCGCCGCGATCGAGGGCCGCGCCCGCTTCCCGCAACGCGCGAAGCGTCTCGCGCGGGCCGCCTTCCCGCGAGACCGGGATCACGCCGAGGCTCCGCGCCACGGGCCCGAGGAGCCAGTTCTCCGAGTAGCGGGTCTCCAGCAGGAAGCGAATCGGGCGTTCAATCTTCGCGGTGAGGAAGATCCAGTCGAGGTACGAGATGTGATTCGGAACGAGCAGCGCGCCGCCGCTCGGGGGCACATGCTCGGCGCCGAGGACACGCACACGGTACACCAGGCGCGTGAAGAGGAGGATCAGGACGCGGAGGACGAAACGAGGGAAGCCCGCACCCGTTCCTGCCGTATCCGACGCCATGCTACGTCCTCTCTGGTTCATGGGGGCGACGGTCGCCCGCCGTACCAAGCCACGCCTGTGTCGCCTTGCCTGCCTCGATCCACCGCCTCGGGTCGCCATCCGTGGCGGCAGCTACTCTACACGAGCGGGCCGACCTCCGCTTCGACGGCCTGGAGCAGCTCGCCGCTCCCGACCCACGTCGCGACCTGCTCGATGTCGTCGGCGAACACGCGGTCGCCCTCGATCGGCCGGATCCGCTCGGCGAGGAATCGCTGAGCGGCCGCGGCGCCGCGGCCCGGGTCGAGCGGGTGCCGCAGGCGCAGCGCCTGGCTGGCACAGAATAGCTCTGTGGCGAGGATGTGGCGGGTGTGGCGGATCACGCGGGCCGCTTTCCGGGCCGCGATGCTCCCCATGGAGACGTGGTCTTCCTTGTTGGCCGAGGTCGGGATCGAGTCGACGCTGGCCGGATGGGCGAGCACCTTGTTCTCGGAGACGAGCGAGGCGGCCGTGTAGTGGACGATCATCGTACCGCTCTCGAGGCCGGCGTTCTCGCCCGACGTCAGGAAGGCCGGAAGGTCGCTGAAGCGCGGGTCGTTCAGCTTGTCCGTGCGTCGCTCGCTGATGTTGCCGAGCTCCGCCATGGCGATGGCGAGGTAGTCCGCCGCGAGCGCGATCGGCTCGCCGTGGAAGTTCCCCTGCGAGATGGCGTCGCCGGTCTCGGGGAAGACGAGGGGATTGTCGGTCGCCGCGTTGACCTCTCGCTCGACCGTATCCCCGACGAAGGACAGCGTGTCGCGGACCGCGCCGTGGACCTGCGGTGCGCATCGGAACGAGTACGCGTCCTGCACCTTGGAGCACTGGGCGTGGCTCGCCGCGATGGCGCTTCCGTCGAGCAGCCGACGCGCGTTGCTCGCGGACGCGATCTGCCCGGGGTGGGGCCTCACCTCGTGGACCTCGGCGCGGAACGGTTTGTGACTTCCGAGGACTCCTTCGATGCTCATCGCGCACGCGACGTCGGCGATCTTGGCGAGAGTGCGCGACTCTTCGACGGCGAGCGCCGCGATGGCCGTCATCATCTGCGTGCCGTTGAGAAGGGCGAGCCCTTCCTTGGCGCGCAGCGTCAGAGGTTCGAGCCCCGCGCGGCGCATCGCCTCGCCACCCGGAAGGATCTCTCCGCCGAGCTCGGCCATCCCTTCGCCGATCAGGACGAGCGTCAGGTGCGCGAGTGGCGCGAGGTCCCCGCTCGCGCCGAGCGATCCCTGCGACGGAACGACGGGATGAACACCCGTGCGCACCATGTCGAGGAGTCGTTCGAAGACCTCCGGACGAACGCCCGACACGCCCTTCGCGAGCGTGTTCGCGCGGAGCAACATCATCGCGCGCACGACCTCGGTGGGAAGCGGGTCGCCGGTGCCGGCGGCGTGGCTTCGCACGAGGTTGAGCTGCAGTCGGTCGACGTCCTCGTTCGCGATATGGACGTCGCTCAGGATGCCGAATCCGGTGTTGACGGAGTAGACGACCTGGTCCGATGCGACGATGTCATCGACGACCTTGCGCGAGCGAACGATCGCGTCCTGGACGCCTTCGGCGGCGTCGGCCGCGCGGTGACCGAAAGCCACGGCACGAACACAGTCGAGTCGGAGGGTCTCGCCGTCGACCTGGACCGCGGATCCTTCGCTGCGGGGGACGGGCTCCGTGAATGGCGATTTCGTCATGGCAGAACTTCGTTCGGGAATGTGGAAAGACGCCGGCCAGCGCGTGTTAGCAAAGTTTTGACGTCGGATGCAATAGCGGGGAGGCGTGGGGAATGAAACGCGGGCGCCGGACCCTTCGAAGGTGTCCGACGCCCGCGGGTGTGCATCCTGTTGGCGAGTCTGGCCCGGGGTGGGCGTGACTAGTCGCAGCTCGCCTCGGCGGCATCGAGAACGCGCGAGACGAAGAACGGCGCGAAGCGGGTTCCCGGGCCGATCGGCGTGGTACAAGACGTGTCCATGTCACGTGCGGACATCGCTTCGCCGAGCGTGATCTCGAGCCGCGTCGTGTTCGGAAGCGGGCCCGGGTCGAAACCGCAGCCCGTGACGGTGGTCGTCACGATGACGAACCCCGGATACGCGTCGATCGACGAGATCCGCAGGCCCCCGTCGCCCGTCACGAGCGGAAGCTCGGGCGGTGACGACGGGTCGTAGTCGAACGTGAGATCACCGAGCACGTTGCCGTCGTCGTCTCCGTCGACCGCGCGGATGCGCATCTCGAGCGGGTACGGCTTGTCGTTCTGGATCACGCCAATCGTCTCCAGCTCGATCACGCCGCCTTCGCAGATGTCTCCCGTGGAGCCTGGCGCGTGAACGTCGTACGTCAGACCGTTCGAGATCGCGACGCCGTTCTCGGCGTCCGGATCCTCGGACAGGAACTGGAACGACATCCTCTCGCCGACGAGGTCGGGGTTCTGCGGGACCGTCCACCAGAGGCTGTGGAATCCGTTACCGGAGAGTCGACCGCCGTCGATCAGGACCCGATTCGGGCTGAAGTCGAGGCAGAAGATGCCGAAGCCCGGTCGCAGGATCGGTCCGGAGCCGTAGTCCATCCAGAACTTGAAGCGCGCATCCGGCTGTCCGGCGAGCTTGAACTTCATCGGCTCGCCGATGATGGCGGCGTTCTTGCCGAGGAGCGTCGCCCGCCCCTGTCCTTCGCAGCCGATGCCGCAGAGCTCGCCCTGGAGCTCGGCGAACGTCGCCGGGAACTCGAGGAGCCCGGGCTCGCCGGTCCAGCTTTCGAACTCGAGCTCGGCGAAGTTACTCGTCGGGTACTCGGCCGGCGGAAGCGAATCTTCGGATCGGCGCAGCTGATACGTGAACATGCGGCTCTCGTCGGAGAGGATGCCGATCTCCCATTCGAGCGTGTTGCCCGCGTGGGTGGTCGGGGCGGGAACGATCGACCCCGGCACGACCTCGAACTCGGGCGAGATCTCGTCGCGGACGGTCAGGTCGACGGCCGCCGGCGGAATCTGCGTGGCGATGAAGTCGTAGACGAGGGCGAGCTCGTCCGGGCTCTCGGGGGCGTAGAAGAAGTCCTGGCCGCTCGAGATCGTCGACATGGTGGCTTCGCCGTACGCCTCGACGTCTTCGAGCGTGCATCCCGCGTCGGCCTGAAGGATGTTCTTCAGGAAGATCGTGAACACGTAGATGCCTTCGGCCTTCGCCTCGGCCGCGAACGCGATCGCTTCGTTGGAACAGCAGCTCGGCGTGCACGGATAGATGCCGCAGGAGTCGTTATCGCAGGACGGGACGTTCGTGCGGTTCGCGACGCCGTCGGACATCACGATGAGGATCGGCAGCGCGTTGTCGCGGCGCTTGGCGCGCAGCTCCTCGAGCGCAGTATCGACGCCGCCGGCCAGGTTCGTCCAGCCGTCGGCTTCGATGTCGTCGATGGCGAGCTTGGTCTGGCGGCGCTGCCAGGTGAGCTCGCGGTCGAGCGTGGCGTCGGTCGCGTAGGTCACCAGTCCAACGCGGTCGCCCGCGCCGAGCTGATCGATGAAGAGCTTCGCGGCTTCCTTCGCGGACACCAGCGGCTGCGGACCCCAGATCCCGCCGTTGGCCTCGCAGGATGCCTGCGTCTCGTATTCGGGAAGCGTGCAGCCGTCGCCGTTCTCCCGCATCGATCCCGAGCGGTCGAACACGAGCATGACGTCGACGGGGACGTCGGGCCGCTGGCCGTTGACGAACAGGTTCACCTCGAAGAGCTCGTCGCACTCGGTGGCTTCGAGGACCGCGATCTCCTTGTCGACCCAGACGTCGCCGGTGTCGCCTCCGCGGACGGGCTCGTGCAGCGCCCACGCCGTCATGGCGAGGAGCACGAGCAGAATGCATCCCGTGGTTCTCATGGCTTCTACCCCTTCCATTCGTTTTCGTCCGCGCGCCGAAGAAGAGCACGGATCGTCGAACTGAGGGGAGCAAGCCGTGTGCCGTAGCCGGAGAGGGCACGGAACGGCTCAAAACGACGCGCTTTGCGTCGATTCGACCTCGCATTCTCGGACTGAGTGCCTCAGATTGAGGCTCCTCGTGGGGCCGGCCGTCGAAGCGACGGGGGGGAGTCGCTAGCGGATCGGCTCGGCGACCGTCCAGTTCTGTCCGACGGAATAGCGCACCCGCAGGTCCACCGGAGCGCCCGTCTCGGCGATTCGGTCGAGCGTATCGATCACGTCGCTTCGAGCGTGTCCGTCGGCGCGCAGCAGGAACTCGGCGGCTTCGACGTCGCCGAACATCTGCAGGGCGAGAACGTCCATCACGACCTTCTCGATCGCAATGCGGAACCGGTCGTGATTCACGCGGAAGCGGCCGTCGACGTACTCGATCGCCCCGTAGTCGCGCAGGCGGTTGAACTCGAAGACCTTGCCCTTGGCGTGATCCGACGTCGCGCCGAAGCGGATCGTGCGGAACGTGGAGGCCACGTAGGTGGTCACCATGCGACGGACGTAGTTCGGGTCCTTCACGATGCCGTTCTCGGCGAGCCAGTACCCGAACAGGAGCGAGACCACTTCCGCCTTCGCTTCTTCGAACGCGCTGTAGTAGCGCTGCATGCGATCGCGAACCGTGGTCTTCCGCGCGAGGAGCCGATTGCCGGCGGCGTCGATCGTGACCAGGCCCTTCGTCTTGTCGTCGCCTTCCGCGAGCGGGACGAAGACGGTCGACGGACCGATGCCGTGCGCGACTTCGTGGCGGACGGTGTTGTCGGTGAAGAGGTCCGCGACCACGTCCGGCTGATCCTTCTCGTGGAGAACGACCTTCGTGATGGGCCGCAGGATCGCGTGGAACTTGCCGTCGAGGACGTTCATGAGCATGACCTTCTTCGTTCCGTAGCTCGCCTGCCACTCGGCGATGTTCGGAAGGTTGAAGGCAAGCGTCTGGACTCCGTGGTTGCCCATTCCCGAGGCGTAGGCCACATCGACCGCGACGAGCGTGACGTCGTCTCCCGGCGGCGTCCATCGGATGACGCCCTCCGTGCCGTACGTCTTCTGGAAGAGCTGCCAGAGGTACTCGTCCATCGAGTGGACGTGCTCGGCGTAGAGCTGGAGTGCGTCGGTCTTCTCGGGGCTCAAGACGGTCAGATAGAACTGGAACGCGGCCTTGCGCTTCAGCATCTCGTCCATGTAGTTCTCGTACGGACCGATGGTGATGTCGATGTTTCCGGCGCCCTTGTCGGACAGGCCGTTCATACCGATCCACAGGCCTTCGCTCTCCTCGTAGTCGTTCGTGCGGAAAGCGTGCGCTCGCGCGGTGAGGAACTTCGCGAGCGTGGACCCCGGTACGTGACCGGCGGCCTCGTCCAGCATGTCGGCGAGCGGACCCATCCACTCCGCGTAGGCCTTCGAGTAGGGGACCGCTTCCAGCTTCGACGCGCCGCCCGTGACGGTGCCGCGGATCAGCGAGAAGTCGGAGCTCGCGAGCGCGCGGGTGTCGGCGTCGAGCGTCTCGAGCCACGCCTCGTAGATCTCGGGAGTCGTTCCCGCGGGGTAGAACCCTCTCGTGGGATCCATGCGCTCGGCGATCCCGGGCCCTTCGAGGAAGCGCTCGTTCGGCGCCTCGTCGCTCGAGAGATCGTAGGGGCACTTGTTCATCCAGAAGTACTCGAGGAGCGCGCGATTCTCGGCCGTCGGCTCGGCCGCGTAGCGCTCCCGGAGCTTCGTGAAGATCTCGTGGTTCTTCGGGTGCATCTGTTCGAGGAAAATGCGGTCGATGATGTCTCCGGCGCGCACGAGGATCTCGAGGGCTCGGCGCTCTCCATCGGTGAGTCGCGAGTCGTCGAAGCGGAGCTCGAAGGGGGCGAAGGACTGCAGTCGGCGCTGGATCGCGTTCATGTCGCTACCCTCGTAGGTGGAAGACGAGGCATCCTCGCCACCGACCGCGGGCGACGCGAGCCAGGTCGTGATCGGCAGGACGAGGCCGAGGATGGCGAGAAGCGTGACGAGAGCCGCGCGGCGGGCTGCGGTTTGCGATCGATGCATCGAGACGACCTCCTGGTACCGGTCTTCTGGGATCCGACGCCCGCGGATCCTCGGTGGATTCCGCGGGGGAGATGGATTCTAGCGCTCCGGGCGCGGGGGTTCGAGTCCGCGCTCTCGATCGGGCTCGTCGGGGGGGAGGCGGCGGCCCGGCGTCGGACGTGGCCCGAGAGCGTTCTCGTTGGTATCCTCTGCGCTTTTCGCGAACGGGGATCTTCGGAGCCGAGTCGAGAGATGAGTGACGAGCTGCGCGGAAAAGTCTGCGTGATCACGGGGGGCAATCGCGGGATCGGTCGCGCCGCCGCCGAGGGTCTGGCGCGGATGGGCGGCGAGGTGGTCCTGGCTTGCCGCGATGCGAAGAAGGGCGAGGCCGCTCGCGACGAGATCCGCTCCGCCACCGGGAACGACGCCGTCCACGTGATGCCCGTCGACCTCGCCTCGCAGAAGTCGATCCGTGCATTCGCGGATGCCCTGCGCGAGCGCTTCCCGGCGCTGCACGTCCTCGTGAACAACGCGGGCGTCATCGAGTCGAAGCGCACCTTGACCGAGGACGGCATCGAGACGACGTTCGCCGTCAACCACCTCGCGTACTTCCTCCTGACGAACCTCCTGCTCAAGCACCTCGAGGCGGGCGCTCCGGCACGGATCATCAACGTGTCGTCCGCGGCGCACAAGCGGCTCGGCGACTTCGAGGATCCGCAGAGCGAGAAGTCGTACGATCCGCTCGACGCCTACTCGAAATCGAAGCTCGCGAACATCCTGTTCACGTCGCAGCTCGCGCAGCGCCTCGGCGGGACCGGCATCACCGTGAACTGTCTCCATCCCGGCACCGTGGGCACGGGGCTGCTCGATCAGTTCTTCGGGTCGCGTCTCCTGCTGAAGCCCGCCAAGCTGTTCCTGAAGCCGTGGATCATCGGACCGGAGCAGGGGGCGAAGACCATCCTCTATCTCGCGACCTCGCCGGCCGTCGCGGAAGTCTCGGGGAAGTATTTCGTCAACGAACAGCAGGCGACTTCTTCGAAGGTCTCCTACGACGAGATCAAGGGTAACCAGCTCTGGGAGCAGAGCCTGGAGCTGACCGCCCGGTCGAAGTAGCCGGTCGGCACGACCCCGAGCGCTGCCCGCGACCGACCCGTGCTCTCAAGTCGCTCGCGCCTCCCTCCCGAAGACAGGGAAACGGCGGTACGTCCGTCGACACCAGTCTCTTGGGTTGGATGATCGAATCGTGACACGTTCGTGGTGCTTGCTGATTCTCGGAGTCTGCGTTTGCGGTGGCGCGACCCTGCTCCTCGGTGAAGTCGGCCGAGAGGTGCGCAGCGGTTTGCGTGCGCGCGGCTCCGTCACGCTTTCCGACGTCACGCGTCCGCTCCGTCTTTCGAAGGCCGAGGGCGAAGCGCTGCTCGACGCGGCGCACGCGGCCATCGCGGGCGGGCATGCGGAGCTCGGAGAGCTTCCGCGTCGCCTCGAAGAAGACCTGCTTCCGCGCGTCGTTCTCCTGTCGCTCGCGACCGAGCGTGGGCGGGCTCTCACGCAGATGGGCGCAGGCTTCGGTGTCGAAGTCGCGCTGTCTCGAGCCCTCGCCGCGCTTCCGCGCGATCGCGAAGCGTCCCCCGACGGTCGGTCGTGGCTCCGCCTCGACGTCGTCGAGAGCGCCGAGTCGGCCGCGGAGATCGCGAAGGACGACCGCGAGCCCTCCCCGGGCGACGCGGGTCTCGCGCTGTACGCACCGGGAGCGTCGTCGCCCGCCGTCTACCTGCCCGGCGAGCGTATCGCACGGGGCATCCTGGACGCCGACGGCCGCTACGCACCCGACTGGCGAGGCTTCTCACCCGGGACCACGGCGAGTCGCTTCACATGCGCATCGTTCGTGAGAAGCGCCGGCGGCACGGCGAAGCTCGAGCGAGGTTCGCGGGCGCCGGGGATCGTGATGCGCCGAGATCTGCTCGATGCCGCTTCGGAGGCGGGCGAGTACCTGTCGCGAAGCGTCGGCGAGTCGGGGCTACCCGCCGCCTACGATGCGGTAGCGGACGTGCACCCGAGCGGGGAAGCCCGTCCGATCCGGGCCGCTGTCGCTCTCGCCGCGATGTATCGGCTCTACGGGATCAACGGAGACGACGAGCTCCTCGCGTCGGCCGAGTCGTTGTGCCGTCGCATCCTCGAGCGAGACCTGCGCGTCGGAACCGAAGGCGGGGCGGCGGTCGTCGAACCCACCGGCGAGGTGAAGCTCGGAGCCGTCGCGCTCACGCTGATCGCGCTCACGGAGCGTCGCCGCGTCACGGGGGTGACGGACAACGACGAGATCCAGCGACAGCTCGGCCACACGATCCTCTCCGCGCAGAACGAGGAGGGGCGCTTCCGGGCCACCTGGACGCACGGCGAGCGCGGCGGCAGCGATCGGGTGTCGCGATCGTACCCGCCGCAGGCCGTCCTCGCCCTCATGCGGCTGTCCGAATGGGACGACGACTCCCGCTGGATCGACGCCGCCGAGCGAGGGCTCGCGTCGATCCTCGGTTGGGAAGACTCTCACGGTGATCACGGCCCGAGTCCATGGCTCATCCGCGCGCTCGAGGCCGTCCATCGAGAGCGACCTCGTGACGTGTACCTGGAGGTCGCGCTGAACGTCGCCGAGTCCGCGGTGCGTTCGCAGGATCGTTTGCCGGTGTGGCCGGATCTTGTCGGATCGTTCGGCGCCAAGGGGCGCACGCTCTCGACGGCGGTCCGCGTCGAGCTCCTCATCGAGGCGTATCGGTTCCTGCGGGACTACGGACTGGGCCTGCGCGCCGATCGGATGCTGGAGTCGGCCTGCCTCGGGGCGCTGTACCTGATGCGGACGCGGATCGGGCCCGAGTGGGCGATGCTCCTCGCGACGCCGGCGAGCGCGCATGGCGCCTTCCGGGAGGGATTGCTCGACTTCGACGTGAGGGCCGACACGGTCGCCCACGTCATCGAGGGCCTTCTGTCGGTGCGCGGAGTGCTGCGCGAGGAGATGCGGGACGGGATCGGTCGGGAAGCGGCATCGGCCTCCACGTCGGTGCGCCAGGGCTCGTAGCCCCGCTCCCGTCTCCGAGGGACGCTCTTTAGTCGACGAGGATGCCCAGGTCGTCGCCCTGCAGCAGTGTGTCCGAAGGCGCGGTGTCCATCGTGCCGTTCGGGCCGGCGGAGATGACCCAGACGAACTCGGCGGCATCGTAGTAGCCGTGGACGTTGATCATGTACGCGTTGCCCCACGGATCGGGCTCGATCTCGGCGAGGTAGGGGCCCTTCCACTGGGAGCCGCCGTTCGCCGAGCCGTTCGTGAGGTAGGTGTCCGCGTCGGCGCCGGCCCCACCATCATCGTTGAAGCCGTTCGGGTCGGGAACGGTGCCGCTCCCGACGAGGAACTCGATGGTGTTGTTTCCGCCCGGGCCCGTCGGGGCGAAGCTCACGTCCTTGAAGAACTGGTTGAGCGCGGTCCCGATGCGTCGCGTCTCACCCTGCGCGGTCGCGGTCCCCGTGTCGGCCAGCTCGCCGGAGACGATGGGAACGAGGATGGCCGCGAGCGACGCGATGATGGCGACGGTCACGATCATCTCGATCAGCGTGAAGCCGCTGGTGGAAGCTTTCATGACATTCCTTCCGTGGAGTCCTGCGAGAGGGGGTGGATCGGGGTGTGAACCGAGCATGCGGGCGGGGACGAACCCGGATGGAGGGTCTTTCCCCCAGATTCGTCGCCGGAAGTATACCCCGACTCCCGGGAGGGTCAAGAAATGTGGGGCGGGAGGCCGGGATACGAAAAAAGCGCCCCGCGCGATGTCGCGCGGGGCGCTCGTGAGCGTTTCGTCGGTGTGAATCAGTTGGTGACGGTCAGCTCGAGGCACTCGGTGCCATGGATCTCGACACCGGGCTCCGGTCCGTTGCCGTCGAACAGGGCCTGGACGTAGAACTTGTCGCCCGGTTGAGCGCCGTTCGGCACTTCCCATCGCAGGATCGACTGGCCCGCACCGTTCAGGACCATCGACGGCGAGCGCCGCGAATGATCGATGATGCGCAGTCCGTCCGAGGACAGGCACAGCGCGAAGCCCTTGAAGATGTGGCCGCCCGGAAGGCTGGCGCGCAGAGCACCCCAGTCGCCGCCGGGAGGTCCACCCGCGAAGAGGCGCACTTCCTCGCCCGCCTGGATATCCGTGCTGATGACGGTCAGGGTCGGGTGATAGGTGAAGGCGTCCTCGAGGATGTCGTTGCCGAAGAAGTTGCCGATCGAGATGTCCTTCGTGCCGAGCGTGTCGGACGATGGGGCTCCGACGAGCAGCGTCGAGCCGTCGACCCGGGTGACGAAGGTGGCCGGCTCGCTGCCGAAGGCGACGTTCATGTCGCCGATGAAGTTCTCACCGGTGATGGTGACGACCGTCGGCAGGGTGTTCGCGCCCATGTTCGGCGAGACCGAGAAGATCTCGGGACCGCTCTGCGACGTCGCGTTGGTGACGGCGAGGAACGCATCGACGCGGCCGAAGCCCGAATCGACGTCCTGTCCCGGGTCGGCGATGTCGACGACCGACTGGGTCAGGATGAGCTTGACGATATCCGGCGAGAGCGACGGCGAGGCTTCGAGCATCATCGCGATGACGCCCGAGACGTGCGGCGTCGCCATCGAGGTGCCGTTGAAGGCCACATAGCCCGAGCACAGGGCCGCCGAGATCGTATCGACGCCCGGCGCCGAGACGGTCGGCTTGATGAGGCCCGGCGGGTACGGGTGATCGAACCAGGGCGACACGCTTTCCCACGTGACCGGGCCGCGGCTGCTGAAGCCCGCGACGCCGTCGCTGCAGTCGGTGGCGCCGTTGGTGATGACGATCGGGACGTCGCCCGGGGTTCGGACGTTGTCGACCGGGTTGCAGCAGTTGCCTTCGTTTCCGGCCGCGATGCTCATGATCGTTCCCATGGCGACGACGTTCTCGCAGTTCGTTCGCCAGGTCGTGCGGTCCGGGCCGACCGAGTGCGGCCAGCCGAGGCTCATGCTGATGACGTCGGCGTTGTTGTCCGCCGCGTACTGCATCGCGTTCCAGACGTCCATCTCGTCCGCGAACGAGACGCCGACGCGAAGCGCCATGATGTCGGCGCCCGGCGCGACGCCGGTCTGCGTTCCGCCCGAGCCGTCACCCGCGACGGTGCCGGCCACGTGCGTGCCGTGTCCGTGCGTGTCCATCGGGTCGTTGTCGCCGCTGTCGAAGTCCCAGCCGATGAAGTCGTCGACGAAGCCGTTGCCGTCGTCGTCGATGCCGTTCATGTCATCCGGATCGAACAGGACGCCGTCGTTGTCGAGATCCTCGCCCGGGTTGACCCACATCTGGTTGGCGAGGTCGCTGTGCGAGTAGCAGACGCCGGTGTCGATGACCGCGACGACCTTACCCGTACCGGTGATGCCGTAGGTGCTCCAGACCTCCGGCGCGCGGATCTGATCGAGGCCGCACGTCGTGGGGACGCCGGCCGGGGCCGGTCGCGGTTCCGGCATGCGGACGAACACGTCGCGCTTCGGGTTGTGGTTGACCCACGCGACATCATCGCGCTCGGCGACGGTTCGAACGACGGCGGGCGTCGCGTCGACGGCGACGACGTTCGAGAGCCAGAGCGTGCGGATGTTCCCGCCGACTTCGCCGTTCGCCTGCTGCGAGCGGAGGTAGGCGAGGAGATCAGCCTGCGTCTCCGCGGCGAGCGCCTTGAGCGGCTCGCTGACGCGCTCGTGTCGCTCGTCGAGCTCGGACGAGTCGCTGATCGCGCGGAGCTCGGCCGTGTCGACCTGCGCCTGGAGCACGATGCTGATGGGGATGAGCGTTCGGCTGGCGGCGCTATCGATCACGCTGGCGAGCTCGCCCCGGAGCTTGCTCGTCGCCGACGTTTCGGCTTCGAGTCGCTGGGACAGCGTGAGCGGAACGACCACCGCAGCGGCGAGCAGAGCTACGCCGAGCGCGGTGCGGACAGAGGGGATCCTCTTCATGGGACCTTTGCTCCTTTTCTCGATCCTTGCCTAAGGGTTTCCTGCCCTGAAGTGACCAAACGACGATTATAGGGCAAGGAGGGTGTCCCACCAAGGAGAATCGACGCAACCCCTCGCCTGGGTGTGGGGTTGTGCAAAACCGAAGGTTGCCGTACAATGGGCGTCCCTCCACTCCCAAAGGGCAGACCTCGGGAATTTGCGTCTCCATGTCCATCTCTCTCTCCAACGGAAGGTCTCTGAACATGAGGAAGAATCTGGGACTGCTGCTGCTGGGTCTCGCGATGCTCATCCCCTTCACGCCGTTCACGACGGCGTCGCCGGGAGAAAGCGCCGTCGAGTATGTGAAGCGCGGATCGGATTGGTACCGCCTCGAAACCGGAAGGGAGTTCCTCGTCAATCCCGAGGTGATTTCCGTCCGCTTCCTGGCCCCGATCGACGATCTGGCGGGCTTCACGCTTCGTGCGTCGAACCTCAAGGCAGGCGAGCGCGCGATGATCAACGGCCTCGAGACCGTTCGATCCAACCGACTCGGCATCCATGATCTCCGGATCACGGACGGCTCGGACGTCTTCGACGTGCTTGCGGCGATCCGCAAGACGGGGCTCGTCGAATTCGCTGAGGAGAACACCTTCGGCTACTACGAAGCCACCCCGAACGACAGCCTGTTCAACCAGTGCTGGGGACTCGACAACCAGGGACAGACGGGCGGTACGCCGAACGCCGACGTGAACGGACCCGAGGCGTGGGACATCAACGTCGGCGATCCGAACGTCATCGTGGCCATCCTCGACAGCGGTACCGAGGTCTCGCACGTCGACCTGAACGACAACATCTGGGTGAACCCGGGTGAGATCCCGGGCAACGGCCAGGACGACGACAACAACGGCCGCGTCGATGACATCAACGGCTGGGACTTCGTCAACAACAACAACAACGTCGCCGGCCCGTTCTGGCACGGGACGCACGTCGCGGGTGTGTGCGCCGCGGAGACGAACAACGGGACCGGCATCGCGGGTCTGGCCGGCGGTTTCAATGGCGGAGACGGCGTGCGCATGCTGATCGGCGGCGTCGGCGACTTCGGTCCGGACGGCTCGATCCTCGACGATGCCATTCTGTACTCGGCGGACGAGGGAGCGCTCGTCATCACGATGAGCCTCTCGGTCGGTACGTCGAGTGCCATCGACGCCGCGCTGCAGGACGTCTACGAGAACCAGAACGTTTTCGTGGACTGCTCGGCCGGAAACGGTGGAGGCCCGGGCGTCGGCTACCCGGCGCGCAACGAGTACGTCGTCGCCGTGGGCGCCACGGATGACAACGACAACCGCGCGGGATTCTCGAGCACGGGACCCGAGGTGGAAGTCGCGGCTCCCGGCGTCGATATCCTCTCGACCCAGAGCGGCAACTCCTACGCCTCGTCCGACGGCACGTCGTTCTCGTCGCCGTTCGTCGCGGGACTCGCGGGACTGATCTACTCGGCGGCGCCGGGCATCACCAACGATTTCGTGCGCGAGGTCATCCAGGACACGTGTGTCGATCTCGGTGCGCCGGGCCGTGACAACGATTTCGGGTTCGGCCGTATCGACGCCGAGACGGCGCTGCTTTCGGTCGGTTCCACGGATCCGCCGATCATGAACTCGCTGACGCCCGATTCCGGGGCGGTCAACGTGGGCACGGCGGTGACGATCTCGGGCCAGAACTTCATCGGCTCGCCGCAGGTCAACTTCGGCGGCACCGCGGCGACCTTCGTGACGCTCGTCAACGACACGACGATCATCGCGGGCGCGCCGGTCGGTACGATCATGGAATCGGTCGACGTGGACGTGACGACGCCGTTCGGAAGCGACAACATCGTCGACGGCTACTCGTACGTCGGCATCCTGAACAGCTTTGGCTCGCCCTCGGTGGGTGAAGAGATTACCTACTCGGGTCTCGGTGTGCCGAATGGCGACTGGGGTGTCGTGATCGACTACGTGGCGGGGAACCGCGTGAAGAAGGGCATGAACTTCCGTATCGACTTCTCGTCGGACTTCGACATCATCAAGGATTCGTTCCGTACGAGCGATGCGCCATTGACCGGAAGCGGTCAGGGCAGCGCGCGCTACACGATTCCCGATGATCCCGGTCTGATCGGCCAGCCGCTCTACGCCGAAGGCGTGTTCGACGGCAACGGTCCGGGCGTGGGTACCGAGCTGAACCTCGGCCGCGATCGAGTCGACCTGACGATCCTGCCCTAGGGCGGGGTCCAGCTGCAACATTCAAGAGCCGCGTGCCGACTCGCTCGGTACGCGGCTCTTTTCGTTTCAGCCCTGCGGGCGCAGGCGGATCGCCCCGGCTTGGTTGCGCAGGCGCAACTGTCGGGAAGCGGCCTCGTTCGGGTCACCGATCGTGCCCTCGAAGACGGCGCCGACGATGTCCACGCGTTTGGCCTTGCCCTGCCGGGTGGAGAAACCGTTGACCGTCACTTCTCCGACCGTCGTTCGCGCGTCGACGGTGACCGCAGCGGTGTCCGGCAGGAGCGCGATGACCTCGCCGGCCTCGAGATCGAGCTGAGTGCTGGACGAAGGCTCGACCGCGGCGACGAGCCGCCCGGCGGCCAGATAGGCCCGGAGCTCGAAGCCTCGAGGGATCCGGATCTCGAGATCGACGGCGGGATTGTGCCCGTCGTGAAGCAGCCGGAGCGACGCCGCTCCGTTCTCCCCCGACTCGAGAGCGAGCTGCATCTTCCCGACACGTGCCTCGGCTCTCTCCTTCGTGGCGCCTCTGCCGATCAGTTCCCCAGTCACGAGGATTCGGCCTTCGGCATCGTCGCGAATCGTGACCTCACCGGCGGGCAGGTCGATCCGGATGGATCCTTCCCCGGCGACGGCAAGCTCGGCCGTCACCTGTCGGGACGCGTTGACTTCGAAGGACTCGCCGCAGGCCGCCAGCGTAGCGGCCGATGCCACCGTGAGCAGCGCAGCGCCGACCCATCGTCGAAGAGTGGCCATGGGGTGCTTCCTCATCAGGGCGTCCTCACGTGGTGCTTCGCGCGGGATCCGCTCAGACGTTCATCGTCTGGTTCGCGAACATGCCCGGCGTGTACTCGCAGATATGCCCGCGGAACGCCGAGGCGGCGACCGTGAGCGGCGACGCGAGGTACAGGCGACCGGGACCTGATCGACCCTTGTAGTTGCGGTTGATCGCGCTCACGGAGACCTGCTCGGCGTTCTCGGAGACGCCCGGGCCGCAACCGATGCACGCGCCGCATCCCGGGTGGATGAGCGTCACGCCGGCCTGCTTGAACGTCTCGAGGAACCCGTTCTCGCGGCAGAACTTCTCGACGGCCACCGAGCCGAACTGGATGAAGAAGTTCACGTCGGGGGGGACCCGAAGACCGCTGTCGACGGCTTCCTTCACGACACGGTGGTAGAAGACGAGATCGTCGATCTTCCCCGCGGTGCAGGATCCACCGTACGCGATGTCGATCTTCACCTCGCCGATCTCGGAGATCAGCGCTCCGTTCGTTGGATCGGAGGGGATGCCCTGATCCGGATCGCCGGGGTGGGCCACCATCGGCGCGAGCGTCGACAGATCGATCGTGTGCACGCCGCCCGCGTACTCGGCGCCCGGATCCGGCGACACGGCCTTCTCGCGGAGCTGCTCCGCGCTGACGTCGGGACGACGCTCGGCGATCCAGCGGAACGTCTCCTCGTCGGCCTCGACCACGCCGGCGCGCGCCGAGCACTCGGTCGCCATGTTCGCGAGCGTGGCCCGTTCGTCCATCGAGAGCGCCCGAAGACCGGGCCCCGTGAACTCCATCACGCGCTTGAGCGTGTGCTCGGGCTTGGCGTGATGCAGCAGGATGTACAGCATGATGTCCTTCGCCGTGCACGTGGCCGGCAGCTCGCCCACGAGCTCGAACCGAATGGACTCCGGCACCTCGACCATCGTGAAACCGGCCGAGATCAGGTTCGCGTACTCGGTCGCGCCGACGCCCCAGGCCAGCGAGTTGTTGCCGCCGCCCATGCAGGTGTGGCTGTCGGTCGCCTGGATGAAGTCGCCCGGATCGACGAGCACCTCGCGCGCCACCTCGTGGCAGATTCCCGGCGAGATTCCATCGCGCGCCGAGAAGTCGCGGACATTCGTGTGCGACTGGAATTCGCGCTGCAGTTTTCGAAGCGTTTCGATCTGATCGATGAACGGCTTCATACGCTCGACTTCGTCGGCGTAGATCAGGTGATCCTCGAACACCGCGAACTTGTCGGGGTTCGAAACGCCGTAGTCGCTGCCGTACTCCTGCGCGAGGAAGTGATGGACCTGCGCCGTCGTGAACTCGTGCGAGTAACCGCCGTCGACGTTCACCACGACGGCATCGCCCGGCTTCACGTAGCGCGGACCGTCACCGTCACTTCGCAGGTTGCGAGCGAGGATCTTCTCGCCCATCGTCATCGGCCGTTCGGTCGTGTCGGTAGCCGGGAGCTGGACGCCGCCCGCCGCGAGCGCCTTGGCGAAGGGGAAGAGACCGCCTTCGCGCATGACGAGCTGCGAGATCGGATCGCGCCCTTCGAGGAACTCCTCGAGCGGAACGGCGTCGCCGTTCTGCAGGCGCTGGAGCATTTCGTGGTTACCCATCAGCACGCCCTGGTTGATGTTGTTCTGGGCGTGGATCGGCGCGAAGGAGGCGGCGATGGCGATCCGGATGCCGGACCACTTCTCGCACTGGACGGCCGTTTCTCGCGAGCTTCCGACTCCCTTGCGAAGGCCGGACACGATCACCTCGAAGTTGCCGTTGCGCAGCGCGTCGGTCTCGAAGAGGCGCTTGCCGTCGACGATCAGTCCCGCGTAGGCGTCGCGCGCGATATCCTCGGGCTTGTGTCGGAAGCACACCCAGGCCGGCGTCATCGCGTCGGTGTTGATGTCGTCGAGGAGATCGTCGACCGTGAGATCTTCCATGCGCAGGTCGAGCTCGCCGGCGAGCTGCTTGCGGATGAGGTCGGGATCCTTCGTGAGG
This sequence comes from uncultured Planctomycetota bacterium, assembly GCA_964597885.1. Lineage (GTDB taxonomy): Bacteria > Planctomycetota > JACOTG01 > JACOTG01 > JAUIME01 > CAZQZX01. The sequence continues at coordinate 5,746 of CAZQZX010000062.1, read as the reverse complement.
AACAGGATGCGCTTTCCCGGAGTGAGGGTGATCGACTCGGGAGGCTTCATGGTCGGAATCCTTCTGGTATGCGACCGGTCTCTCTGCACGACCGGGGACCAAAAAAAAGAGGCAGGAGGCTCCCGCTCCTGCCGTGGGGCGTGGATTATACCACTCGCCTCGGAAGCGAGCCAACCCGGGTGCTATGCTCCGAACGACGCGCGACCGGACCCGCGCGAACTCTTCCCCGATCGCGATTGGAGAGCAGGATGGAGACCACCCACCTCGGCCGCACCGGCCTCGTCGTCAGCCGACTGTGCCTCGGCACGATGAACTTCGGACCGTACACGAGCGAGTCGGACAGCCACGCGATCATGGACCGAGCGCTCGATCTCGGCGTCCAGTTCTTCGATACGGCGAACGTGTACGGGAAGGTCCACGGCGAAGGCGTGACGGAGCAGATCGTCGGGCGCTGGCTGGCCCAGGGAGAGCGACGCGATCGGATCGTTCTGGCGACGAAAGTCTATGGATCGATGGGGCACGAGCCCAACCAGGCGAAGCTCTCGGCGTACCACATCCGCAAAGCCTGCGAGGACTCGCTGCGGCGATTGCAGACGGACCGTATCGACCTCTACCAGATGCACCACATCGATCGGGCGACGCCGTTCGAAGAGATCTTCCAGGCGATGGAGCAGCTCGTGCGCGAGGGCAAGGTGCTCTACGTCGGAAGCAGCAACTTCCCGGGGTGGGCGATCGCGGAGATGAGCTGCCGCGCCGAGCATCGCAACTTCCTCGGCCTCGTCTCGGAGCAGAGCATCTATTCGCTTCGCAATCGCAACATCGAGCTCGAGGTGATCCCCGCGTGCCGACGCTTCGGCATCGGGCTGATTCCCTGGAGCCCGCTGGGTGGTGGTCTCCTGTGCGGCATCCTCGAGAAACGCTCCGAGGGACGTCGCACGCGCGAGGCGCTCCTCGAGGCGGCCGAGCGCATCCGGCCGCAGCTCGAGGCCTACGAGGCGCTCTGCCGGGACCTCGGGTGGGATCCGGCCGACGTGGCGCTCGCGTGGGTGCTCGCGAACCCGGACGTGCATTCGCCCATCATCGGGCCGCGCACGATCGAGCAGCTCGAGAAGAGCGTGGCGGTCGTCGGCCGTGAGCTCCCGGAAGAGGCGCGCAAGAAGCTCGACGAAATCTGGCCGGGGCCGGGCGGTGAGGCGCCCGAGGCGTACGCCTGGTAAGGGACGTTCTCCTTACGGCTCGCGCCTACTGGGGAATGCGCCTATCGGGGAATGCGCCTACTGGGGAATGCGCCTACTGGGGAATGCGCAGCGACTTCCCGCTGTGCTCGGTGCCGAGCCCGAGGATGAACGGAACCGCCGTCTCGACCCATTCCGCCGGGTCGGGGTGAGCCGCCGCGCCGTCGGACCACGCCTGGCGCAGCATGTCGGTGTCGATCACGCCGGGGCTCAGCGGGATCGAGGCGATCGTGTCGGGAAGGTCGTCGGCGAGCGCCCGTGAGAACCCCTCGATGGCCCATTTCGTCGTGCAGTAGGGGCCGACCTCGGGGGAGGTCGACTGACCCCAGCCCGAGCTCATGTTGACGATGACCCCGCTTCCGCGTTCGATCATCGCCGGGGTGAACGCGCGGACGACGTTCAGCACGCCCTCGATGTTGACGGCGTTCATCGCGCGCATCTCGTCGGCGGTGATTTCCCACAGCGGCGCGAGCCGGTTCATGAGCGCGGCATTGTTGAGGAGCAGATCGGGCACGCCGACCTCGTCGAGGACGTGGCGCGCCCATCGCTCCACCGCGGCGTCGTCCGCGACGTCGACCGCCGCGAAGTCGTGTGGCGAGGCGTGGGCTTCGCGGAGCTCGGCGACGGCCGTCTCGCTGCGTCCGCATCCCGCGACCACGTGACCGGCGCGGATGAAACCGTCGACGAGCGCGCGTCCGAGGCCTCGCGTCGCGCCGGTGAGGACGATCGTCCTTGGGCGGTCGCTCACTGACGGACCCCCGCGCGCTGCATCTGGGCGAGCATGTTCTGTAGCGCCGGATCGTTCGGGAACTTCTTCGCGGCGGCACGAAGGGCGACGGCGGCCTCGTTCGGCTTGCCGGCGCGCAGCAGCACCTGCACGAGGTTGCGGTGCGCGACCGGATCCTCGGGCTGAGCGCGCAGGATCGCGCGGATCGTCGGGAGCGCCTCGTTCCACTTCTCCTGCCGCAGCTGCATGCCGGCGAGATTCTTCCACGCCTCGGGGAAGTTCGGTTCGGCGCGCACCGCGGCGCGGAAAGCCGACTCGGCCTCGGCGATCCGGTTGAGCTGTCGGTACGCGACGCCGAGCGAGTTGTGCGTGCCGGCGTGCGAGGAATCGATCGCGAGGGCCTTCTTGTACTGATCGACCGCCTCGTCGAAACGGCTCTGCATGGCGAGCGCGATCCCGCGCCGATACTCGCGCGCAGCCAGGGTGGCGGGCGTGCGCTCGCTCTCGTGGTACACCCAGCCGATGAGCATCTCGGCGGTGTACTCCCACCCGTAGTGCACTTCGGCGTCGGGATCGGGGTTCAGCAGGTTGTACTTCGAGTTGTCGAAGCGCGCCGAGATCTGGATGCGTGTGCCGGCCTCGACCTCGAGCGGCTCTTCGAGCCAGTGGAAGTTCTGCCAGTTGAAGTCGTAGCGCGGGACGGACAGGAGACGTTCCTCGCGTCCGTCCGGGTACAGGGCGTCGAAGGCGAAGGATTTGCCCCGAGCGTGCATGTGTCCCATCAGACCCAGGATGCGGGTCTTCCGGGGCAGATCGACGAAACCGCCCCGGCGATGGTCGGGATCGTGCGGGGGAATCGCGATCTCTCCGATCGAGCGGCTCGAGAGCTCGAGCAGGTTCTCGGGCTCGTCGGCGAACTTGAAGCCGATCTTGGGGCGATCCGTCTCGGCGATGCCGGTGGGCACGTAGTGCACTTCGAGGAAGAGCTGCGCGCCCTTCGGAACGTACATGGCGGAGCCCTCGGGGAACGCCCAGACGGGCTCGCCCGGAACCCAGCCGAACACGCCGACGGTGACGGCCTCGACGTTGTCCGACTTGATCTCGTCGCCGGGGTGGCAGATGTACGCCAGCACGTGGTGCGTCACCGTCGTTTCCGACGGCACGATCTCTCCCCACTGGATCCACTTGTCCTCGGTGAAGACGGCGTCGGTCACCGAGTTCGGAACGAGCACGAACTCGAAGACCTCGTCGCCTTCGGCCGGGATGTCGAACGCGATGGGGGACTCGATGACCGCGTCGGGCTCGCCGAGCGTCCACCCCTGGTTGTACTGGACGGGCGGAGGCAGCTTGGACGGATCGCCGCGCTCCATGCCCGAGTCGATCCACGAGACGAGCGTCTCGATCTCTTCGGGGTCGAGGGAACGATCGTTCTGGAAGTGACCGTAACGAGCGTCGGCCTGCCACGGAGGCATCCGCTTCTCGACCACGACCTCGCGAATCGTGCGGGACCATCGCTTCGCGTCGTCATAGGTGAGGAGCGAGAACGGTGCGGCCTGACCGGGGCGGTGGCAGCTCTCGCATCGCTTCTGCAGCAGGGGAGCGACGTGCTCGGAGAACGTGATCCCCTCGAGCGGCGAGGGCTCGGGAGTCCGGTCGAGGAGACAGCCTTCGGTCTCGGTGATCGGCACGCGCACGTCGCGTCCGGCGAGGACGTCCTCGATCGCGGCGCGCAGATCTTCGCGGGACGGCGCCTTCTTGCGATGCCCGACGCCGAATTGGTCGGAGAATCGACCCGAGTAGCGAACGGCCAGCTCCGAATCGAGGACGACCGTGTGGGGCGTCCGCGTCACGCCGAGCGCGTCGGACAGCTTCTGGTCGATGTCCTGGAACACCGGGAACGCGATATCGCGATCGAACGCGTGAGCCGCGACGAGATCGCGCGTCTCATGCGAGTGCGGGTAGATCGCGACGAACTGCGCGCCCCGGCCGCGCATCTCCTTCTCGAGGGCGACGTACTTCGGCACCTCGCGATTCGCCACCGGGCACTCGATGCCGAGGAACACCAGCACCACGGCCCGCTCGCCCTGGAATTCGCGAAGCGCGCGGCGGCTCCCGAGGCGGTCCCTCAGGGATCGCGTTCGTGTGACCGCCTTGCCGAGGGCCGCGAAGTGCGGCAGCTCCGCCGCAATCGCGGGATCGAGCGGCTCGGCCGGCGGCTCGGATGCCGACGGGGGATTCGAGTCTGAAGTCGATCCTCCCGAGGGGCTTACGGCCGCGGAGGGACTTTCGTTGGCCTCCTCGGAGTCACCGCCGCAGCCGCCGACGCTCAGAAGCGTCGCGGAGGCGAGGAAAACGGCGAGGATCGTGTTCGGAAGGGTAGTTCGGAGTAGCATCGGCGCGTGTTTTGTGGTGTCCTTGGGGCGCGAGCGATGGAGCGCTCGCCGGCCCCTCAGGATAACCACTTGCGTCCGTCTCGGACAGGGTGCGTCTTTTTCTTGGGGAGAGGCGTAAAGAGGAGCCGTTGGACGCTGCTTCTTGCGGTGTGGCGGGCGTTCCGGAACGGTCCATCCGGGACAAGACGCTCGGATCCAGGGTTTACTGGCCAATTCGATTGCTTGTAGGGCCATCCGAACTTAGGAGGAGAGATCATGAAACGTTTCATCCTTTTGTCGCTGGCGTTGTCGTTCTTTGCGGGTATCGCGTTCGCGGACAACCCGATGCAGGTGGTCGACAAGCACAAGAACCTGCAGATCTTCGGCATCCCGCAGAAGACGGATGCCTATCCGGATGACGCCCTCGCCAAGGACGTCGCCTCCATCGGCAAGCCGGATTGGTTCACCAAGATGTCGAAGGCGCAGAAGAACCTCGCGACGCAGATCGTCACCATGCTTCGCAAGGAGCAGTACGAAGCGTCCCGCGCGGCGTTCAAGAACTTCCTCTCGAGCCTCTCGGCTTCGGGCTTCACCTACAACGTCAACGACCTGCTGAACGCGTTCCTGCGCAAGGCGTACCTCGACGCGTCGTCGGACATCTACCTGAAGGCCGCTCGCGCCGCGTTCTTCGATGAGATCACCGAGTCGTACAAGACGGCCCTCCAGAACCTGACCGCTGCCGGTCAGCAGTTCGGCCCGGGTCAGCAGATGGTTCTCCCGATGCAGGCCGGTCTCAAGGCTCAGATGAGCTCCGAGCTGCAGCAGGCGCTGAGCGCGTACATGAAGAAGGCGAAGGCCGCGAACCAGGACCTCAAGAAGCTCCTCTCGGACAAGCAGGCTCTCCTCGAGAAGCTGCGTCGCGCCAACAAGGAGCTCTACTCGGAAGCCGTCGCGCTCCTCGCGAAGAAGAACAACAACAAGCTGGGCGGCTGATTCACGCCGACCGCTTGATGGATGGAATCCACGGGCGGCTTGATCGCTCGTAAGCGGCCAGAGGACTGACTGGCTCTGTTGCAGCAAGCAGGGAGCTGGCCGCGCGTTCCGTGCAAGGGACCGAATAACGCCCCGTCCGAGTCTGCGCTCGGGCGGGGCGCCCTTGTTTCCCACCTCCTCACCCCGCGCTTCATCTTCCTCCCGGTCCGGCTCCCTCGGCTTGATGGCGTCAACGAAAGAGCTATAACCCCCTCTTTCCGCACGATCCGAACGCCGATTCCCCCGCGAACGAGGACAGCGATGGGCAAGCCGAAGACCGCGATCACGCCGACGCGTGAGGAAGACTATCCGGAGTGGTACCAGCAGGTCATCAAGGGCGCGGAGCTCGCCGAGCATTCGCCGGTCCGCGGCTGCATGGT
>CAZQZX010000061.1:0-29102 GCA_964597885.1 uncultured Planctomycetota bacterium | reverse complement strand
CCACTACACGGGAAGCATTGACGGCCTCGAGCTCCTCGCCGGTGACGGAAACTAAGCGAGCCTGACGCAGTATTTGATCACGAGTATCCCTACGGGGTCGGATCCATCGGATCCGGCCCCGTTTCCTTTTGGGACTCGCTCCTTACCGGGTGGGCGCGTTCACTCCTCGAGAGGCGCCGCTTCGCTCCCCCGCCGGCTTCTCGCCCGATCTCCCGCCGGATTCCTCAGACCTCGACGCCGGTGACCGATCCTTCGAAGATGATTCGCCCGTCGACGAAGGCCTGCGTGTCGAAGTAGGCGGCTCGCGACCGAATTCCCCGATTCCTCGCGACGAAGAGGATTTCCTGCCCCGGTACCACGGCGGCTCGGAAGCGGACATCATCGACGGCGGCCATCCCGATGAAACGGTGCCGCTCGTCGGGCTGCGCGAGGTGGTAGTAGAGCGTGCAGAGCTGGGCCGCACACTCGATCATGAGGACCCCCGGGAACAGCGGACGTCCCGGGATGTGCCCCCGTACCCAGAACTCATCGTCCCGCAGAATCTTGCGCCCCACGATCAGCTTGTCTTCGGCGGAGAACGAGAGCACGTGGTCGAGCATGCGCATCTCGTGGCGGTGCGGGATCAGGCCCTCGATCCCCTCGATGTCGAGGAACGGCGCGGCCCCCGAGTCCAGCGTGCTCACATCGATTAGCGGTTCGCGCTTCAAGGATCCACCTCGGTGCTCGTTAGGATGATGGCCGCTCGGGACTTCCCGGCAGCCCGCGTTGGCACCCAGGGCTCGTCACCCTTGGGTATCGGCGCTACGGATGGGTAACGCCCGCTCGGGGTGCTCCAGCACGACGCGCCGGCCCCGAATCGGGGGCGCTGCTCATAACTCGCGGTTATGTTATCACCTACGGATGGTCGCGCCGAATTAAATTCCCCGGGATTCAAGGGTCCGTAAGGGTACGACCTTTGCTCAATGGGAGTTCATGGCCATCGTGTAGTTGGTCATCATTCGCGTAGGAACGGGTCCTCGGCCGAGACCCGTTTGGAGCGGTTTTATTGTTCTGTTGAAGGGAGGAAACAATGAAGAAGGCGTTGTGCAGCCTGGCCATGATTGCCATCTGCATGCTCGTCCTCGACGGGATCCAGAACGTCGCCTTCGGTCATGGTGGAAACTACCGCGGCCCCGCGGGTCAGGTTCCGCCGACCAACCGAACGCCGAGTGACCCGACGCCCCCGCCGACGACCGGTGGTGGTGGAACCGGCGGTGGAGCCTTCCCCGGCGGTTCGACTCCGGGTGCTGGCGGTGGCGTGGCAGGTGGTGGTCCGGCGATCGGTCCCCGAACGGGCCCGGGAGCCACGGCGGGTGCAGGTGCCCGCCCGGGCGCGACGACTCCGGGTATGCGCGGTCGAAAGAACGCGAAGTCCGAGGGTTTCGAGCGCTGGGAGTTCTGGTGGGGTTACAACCGTGAGCCGTTCCTGAACCTTCGAGAGAGCCTCGCCAAGCGCGAGCAGATCTCGGGTTCGGCCGACTGGCTGCTCGGTAGCAACAAGAAGGAAGACGCGTCGGAAGCCCAGCGACCGACGATGAAGGCCATCAAGGATCGAGTCATCCCGACCTTGACCAATGCCCTCAAGGACAGCTTCTTCGACGTCCGTGCCGCGGCGGTCATCGCTCTCGGCAAGGCCGGCGACAAGGAGCAGCTCCCGTCGATCATCGAGGTGCTCGGCGACTCGCACCGTCAGGTGAGTGAGTCGGCCGCTCTCGCGATCGGTATCCTCGGCGAGCCGGATGGACTCGACGTCCTCCGCGCGCTCCTTCGCGACAACAAGGAAGGCAAGCAGCTCGTCAAGCGCCCGCAGGGCGTTCCGTTCCGTACGCGTGCGTTCGCTGCCGTCGGCATCGGTCTGATCGGCGACAAGTCCGGCATCCCGGATCTGCTCTGGGCCTGCGACCCGAAGCGCAAGGAGTCCAACATGGACATCCCCATCTGCGCGATCGTGGGTCTCGGCATCATGGGCGCCGAGGCGGCGGAGACCGTTCCGAACCTGATCGACATCGTGAACAACACGAAGGTCAACGACTTCACCCGCAGCTACGCGGTCACGTCGCTCGGCAAGATCGGCGACCCGCAGGCGACCTCGATTGTTCGTCGCATGCTGCGCGACAAGAGCCTCCACGTTCGTCGCTCGGCGGCGATCGCGCTCGGTCTCCTCGGCACGTCGGAAGATACGCCGACCATCAAGCACCTGCAGAACGAGGCCCTTAAGGGTAGCGAGCCGCAGACGCGAAACTGGGCGTGCATCTCGCTCGGCAAGATCGGTGGCCCGGACTCCGAGAAGACGCTCAAGCAGATCGTGACGTCGAAGAGCGGTTCGCACCAGGCGTTCGCCGCGCTGGGGCTCGCCATCCACGGCAAGAACTCCGGCAAGGCTGCTGGTGTCGTTCAGTACCTGCGTGACGGCCTCAAGAAGGCCAAGGACAAGAGCGTGAAGGGTGCGTTCTGCATCTCGCTCGGCATCATCGGCGACCGCCAGTCGGAAGCCGACATCGTCAAGCTGATGAACCCGAAGGAAGAGGAGAACCTGCGTGGGTTCGCGTGCGTCTCGCTCGGCATGATGCAGGCGAAGGCCGCGATCCCGCAGATCAAGTCGGTTGTCCAGGAGCGCGTGAAGGATCCGGATCTGCAGCGCTCGGCGGCGACGGCCCTCGGCCTGATGGGTGACAAGGACGTCGTGGCGCTCCTGTCGGAGGTGATCGACAAGGCCAAGGTCGAGTACGTCATGAGCTCGGCTGCGCTCGCGCTCGGTCGAATCGGTGACTACACGGCTGTCGAAGTTCTCGCGAAGCTGATCGAGGACAAGAAGGGCGTGCCCGAGCTCTCGCGAGCCCAGGCGACGGTGGCCCTCGGTGTTGTTGCCGAAGACGAGCTTCTGCCCGTCCTCAGCATCATCTCGATCGACAACAACTATCGCGCGCTGGTCGAAGCGATGCAGGAGCTCGTGACGATCACCTGATCGATCCACGGTCTTCTCGGGTCGGTTCTCGAACCGGCTACGCTTTGAAATGATGCACCAAGGCGGCTCTCGCGAAAGCGAGGGCCGCCTTTTTTTGTACCCGATGAGATCAGCCGAACAGGACGGAGGCCACGATCTCGGTGGCGCGGTTGATCGATACCGCCATCACGGCTTGCACGGCTTCGATGAGCTCGGCGATCGAAGCGCCCGCATCGAGGAGCATCCGAACCATCGCTTCAGCCGACAGGCCGAATGCGTTCTGGAGCCACCGAAGCACGTCCTCGGCCCCGTAGCCCGCCTGGATCATCACGGCCGAAAGCTGGCTGGCGGCCCCGCCGACGACCTGGCGCAACGCGTCGCCGACCGCGTTTGCAGTGAACCCTGCCGCTTCGAGCGCCCTCGCGAGCGTCTCCGTCGACGCGCCGTAGACCGCCTTCAGGGCCCCGAGGACTCCCACTGCGTTGAAACCCGCGTCTCGCATCCAGGTGGCGACCAGATCGATGCCGAGCCCGACGGCGTCGTAGTGCTGTCGTAGAGCCCGGGCGACATCGCTCGCCTTCCAGCCGAGCGCGCGCAAGAGCTCCGCTGCGATCTCCCCGCTGGCGTCGAGGCCGTTGCACAGCGCGTTGGCGAGCTGCTCGGTGTTGTACCCCACGGAAAGAAGCGCCCTCGATACGGCGATCACCTGTCCCCTCACCTCCTGGAGGAATGCACCGGTCAGCTTCCCGACATCTCGGTTGGTGATGGACGCCAGCACGGCGACGATCGCTTCGCGAGCCGTCATCTGGGCTTCGAAGCAAGCCCGTGCGAGAGCCTCGGTGTTGGCTTGCGCCTGGCTGCGGTACGCCTTCAGGATCTCGATGGCGTGTCCGGCCCCGTATCGGTACAGCATCTTCGATGCGCATACCTCCGTACGTTCGACCACGAAGACGCCGGCGCGGAACAGCTCCGCCATCGTGTACTCTTCGATGTAGAGGCCGAGATCCTCGAAGGCTTCCTCGACCGACGCCGTGACCGCCCGTGCGGAGCAATAGAATGCACGTGAGAATCCGACTCCGACGGCGGTGAGCACGTCCGTGATCGACGGGATCTCCATGGAGTAGACCTTGGCGAGCACGGCGGCGATATCGAACGGGTCGATGTCGTCGTCCATCATCTCCTGCGCCATCTCTTGCGGAGTCTGCATCGCCCGAAGTGCCGACAGCTCGGAGGCCCCGGCCAGTCGGAGGCCCTGCGCGATCTCTCGCTCGGTCGGTCGCAGAGTGCGGGCGAGTGCCGAAGCGATGTCGCGGGTTCCGTAGCCGGCTCGCAGAAGGAGGCTCGAGTAGGTCCGGGTTCGGTTACTCGTGCGGACCGAGGTCATCAGCCACGAAGCGGTCTCGTGGGCCCGATACCCCGCCTGCTTGAGGACCTCCGTGGTTTGGGTCGACGACTTTCGATAGCGTCGCTGGATATCGGCGGCGGTACGAGTGGCGCTGTACCGATTCCGGCGCAGCGTGATCGCTCGGGTCACGGCAGGATCGATCTTGGGCGTCTTCAGCGGGGGGCGGCCGACGGGTCCGGTGGGCTTGGGCGTCGGTGGCCGTTGAGCCTCCGCGGAACCACAGATCGCTCCGAGAATGGCGGCGGCGGCGAGGATCGACGCTACGCAACGAAGCGTGAAAGCGCGTGATGGCCGACGGGTCGAGTGCAGCAGCATGGCTCTCCTCCAGGGGTGGCAAGGTCGAGTTTCACCAGGAGGAGCGCGAGTCGCCCGGGGACTCCATCATCGAAGTGCGCACCCGAGGTGTCAGCCATGAAAAAACGCCCGGCTGCGCGTGGGTCGCGCAACCGGGCGTTCGTAGAAATCGGTCTTGGGTCTAGCGGATGTCGATGTCGATCGAGGCCGTGAAGAGGCGCGTCGGATCGCCGCTGCTGCGATAGCGATCGATGAGGTAGCGCCAGTCGCGCTCCTTGATCCCCTGCCACTTCTCTTCGCCGTTGACCCGAATTGTGATCGGGCGGTCCATGTCGACGATCGTGTCGTTCAGGAAGACTTCGATCTTGTAGACGTTCTTGCTCGTGATGTCGATGCGGTTCTCGCCCCGATCGTAGCTCGCCTGGAGCGTCGCGACGAACGGCGCCTTCGTCTCGGGATCGATCCCCGTCTCGGTTCGCAGGACGGCGACCCAGAACGCTCGACCGAACATCGGGTGCTCGGTGGAGATGCTCACCGTCTGCGGGAAGAGCTGGCGCTTGCGCTCGGCGAGCCACGCCGCGATCTCACCGTTCAGCTCGGTGAAGGTCGACTGCCCCGCTCCGGCCATCTCCTTGAGCGTGATCGGGATCTTCTTCTGCGCGAGGCCGTCGACCTGCTTGCGAAGGTCGTCGAGCTTCAGCGCCTGATCGTCGGTACCGACCGCGCAGAACGCGCCGACGTAGCTCATGTTCGTCTCGACCGGGACGCCGTCGAGTCCACCCGAGCGGCTGACGACTCCGGCGAAAAGGTCCTCGAAGGACGACGCGAGCTTCAGCGCCGCGTTGCCGCTGTCGGCGAAGCCGTCAAGGAACATTCGGTCCTTGTCCACGAAGTGCTTCGTGGCGACTTCGTTGAGCGAGAGCCCGATCATCTTGATGATGCCGGCTCGTTCCGTCCAGCTCTCGCCTTCGGCGATCGTCGGGCAAAGGATGATGTACGACTCGCGGAGGGCCGGGTCGTCGAGGACTTCCTCCATGTACCAGTTGCCGTCCTTGCCGGCCGGGTGCAGCCCGATGATGATCGGCCAGGGCTTGTCACCCCGGTAACCCTTCGGGACGAAAAGCGTGTACGAAGCCTCGAGCTTGTTCCCGGCGATCAGCTCGGTCTTGGTGTACTCCTTCGCACGCCCCTTGCTCTTCGGGCGTTCATGGCTGTGCGTGCTGGCCAGCGTGAACAGGCCGCCGAGATACTCGATGTCACGCAGCAAGCCGACCTTGTGCTTCGACTCGAGCTTGTTGACCTCTTTCTCGAACTTGTCCCGCATCCCGACGAGGTCCTTGGAGTCGACTCCCGCGCCGAGGTATTTCTCGAGCTTGGAGGTCAGGCTCTTACCTTCGGAAGCGCTCAGGACTTCGGAGAGGGGTTTGTCTTGCTCGGAAGCGACTGCCGTCATCGGCAGCGCGAGGCTTCCGGAGAGGAGGATGGTGAAAAGGAGTCGGTGCATGTTGAGCTCCATGGCCTCGTTTCGTCAAACCGGACTGTTTCGTCAAACCGGACTAAGGGCCATCGCGGGCGCGACGGTCCTAGGTGTCTGTCAGCGATTACTGCTTACGCTTGCTCGTCGAACGGACCCGCTCGTGGTCGAGGATCCGTCGGCATTCGAGATAGTACTTCAGGGAGCGCTCGCGCGTGCCGTCGAGCCACAGGATCTCCTGGAACTTGTTCGTGGCCTTCGCGATTTCGTTCAGCTTGAACTGCAGAACCGCGTAGTTCTCGAGGGCGTCGATGTTCTTGTCGAGATCGATCGCCTTCATGAACATCTCGATGGCCTTCGGGAAATCCTTCGTTCCCTGATACAGGAGCCCGAAGTCGTTGAGGAGCTGCGAATCGAACGGGTCGAGTCGAATCGCGTCTTCGTAGCCTTTGATGGCATCGTTGATGCGGTTCATGTTGTAGAGCGTCAGCGCGCGGTCCGCGCGAACGGTCGAGTCTTCCGGGAAGAGCTTCACGAGCTCGTCGAAGGCGGCCAACGCCTTCTCGTAGTCCTTCGCTTCTCCCGCGCTGCGCGCCAGTCCGAGCAAGCCCTCCGTGGCTTCCTGGTTCTGCGGGTCGCTTTCGAGGACGATCTTCCATTCCTGGATCGCGGCTTCGTTGTCGCCCTGAAGGACGTGCAGCGAGGCCAGGAAATTGTGGGCGTCGGTCCATTCCGGCCGGATCGCGATCACGGCGCGGACCTCGTCGGCCGCCTCCCGAACGCGGCTCTGCTCCTTGAAGATGTAGGCGCGATGCCAGTGCGCCGTGAAGTTCTCGGGGCTTGCCTGAAGAATCGCTTCGTACACCTTCAGCGCTTCTTCGTGCTGCTGCTGCTTCCCGAACAGGCCCCAGAGAGCGGCGAAGATCTCGGGATCGTTCGGCTGAAGGCGCAGGGCTTCGGTATACGAGCGTATGGCGGCGTCCATGTCGCCCGAGCCGGTGTAGGCGAGCCCGAGGCTCCGGTGTGCCTCGAAGAAGTCCGCACGCTGCGCGAGGGCCTGCTTCAAGTAGTCGATCGCTTCGGGGTAGCGCTTGCGATAGCGGGCGTCGAGATCGCCCATCGTGAAGAGCAGGTCGGCGTTCTGGGGATCGCGCGAGAGAACCGCGAGGTAGTCCTCGGCGGCCCCATCGAGATTCTCGAGCCAGAAGCGCGTGTTGCCTCGGAAGAGAACGACGTCGTCGCGGGACGAGTCGAGCTCGAGGATGCGCGTCGAGATCGACTCGGCATCGTTGAACCGTCCGCGGATCGCGAGGTTGGAGGGTACTTCCGCCCCGCGAAGCTCGTCCGCCTGATAGAAGAGAGCCTGCGCCTGGAGCCAGAGAGCGTCGAGGTCGTCCGGCGAGGTCTCGAGGACGGCGCCGACCGTCGACTCGGAGGCTCGGAAGTCTCCGACCCAGAGCTGTGCCGTCGCGAGCCCGATGACGTACTCGCGGTTGTTCGGCTCGGCGTCGACGAGCGCATCGTACGCCTTGGCAGCCTCTTCGTACTTCTTGTCTTCCAGGAGCTTACGGGCGTTGCTCGCAGCGTCCTGCCCGTGGGCGGTCGCCGCGGCACACGCCAGAACGAGAATCCATGCCGTCAGTCGGTTCATTGTCTTGGATGCTCTCCTGCAGGCGCCGATCGGGCGGAAGGCCGAATGGTGGGTAACCGGCTGCAAAGAAATACAGTTAGGTTTCTTTCTCTCAAGGGTTAATGTACCAACCGCTTCCGGCGATTTCAACCCTGCGAGCGCCGCCGCGGACGGGCCTTGGACGGTCCCCTCAGCTGATTGGAATCGCCCGAGGTGTTTGCTATCATCCACAGACACGGCTTTCGTGGAAGTCTTTTTCTGGAAACGGTTAAGCGGGAGTCCAGCTCGGCCCGACCACGTCTCGGAAGCCGGGAGGAGCCCCGCCCGCTCGGCGCTCCCCGTGCGCGCTCGACCTCCCGTCTCGGGGGCCCGCCCCGGCGAGGGTCGGGTCAGGCGCAAGGTCACCATGGTGTTCGAGACGGCATGATGTTCAAGACCGGCCGTACGGAAGTCGAAAAGACGTTACCCGGGATCGCGCCGGGACCAGTCGCACCCCGCCCCCCACGGCGACGAAGGAAATAGGAAACCCATGCCCAACCTGATGGTCGTCCTGGCGGTCGTGCTGGGAGTCGGATTCTTGATCTTCATCCACGAGCTGGGCCACTTCGTCGTGGCGAAGCTCGTCGGCATTCGTGTCCTCGGATTCTCGATCGGGTTCGGACCGCGAATCCTCGGATTCCGGCGCGGCGAGACCGACTACCGGATCTCGCTCTTCCCGATCGGCGGTTACGTGAAGATGGCGGGTGAATCGCCCGACGACGGCGCGATCATCGACGACGGAGATTTCCGCTCGAAGACGGTCGGTCAGCGTGCGGCCGTCATCAGCGCTGGCGTGATCATGAACGCGATCTTCGCGTTCGTCCTCTTCGTGATTGCCTTCTCGATCGGAGTGCCCTTCCAGGCCCCCGAGATCGGTGGGGTCGTCCCGGGCAGTCCCGCCTGGAGCGTGGGCCTCGAGCCGGGGCCGCGCATCCTTTCGGTGAATGGGAACCGCGTGTACGACTTCAGCGACGTCAGCACGGAGATCGCGGTCGCCAAGAAAGACGAGCCCGTTCGCCTCGAGCTCGAGGAAGACGGCAGGGATCCGTACGAAGTGCTCGTGACGCCGCGCTCCGGCGGCAACGGCTTCTTCGAGATCGGAATCACGCCGTCGAACGGCGGCCTCGCGGTCGATGCGGACAGCTACGCGGCCGAGCAGAGTCTGCAGGACCGGGACGTGATCGTTTCCATCGACGGTGAACCGACCGCGTCGACCGTTGATCTGAGCCGAGCCTTGCAGGCCTTCACGGCGCCGTTCGACGAACCCGCGCCGGAGTCGCAAGTCATCGACATGCGTGTTCGACGAGGTGACGAGATCGTCGACGTCCCCTACACCCTCCAGTGGGAGGAAGTCGGGACGCATCGGATCGGGATCTCGCACGCTTCGAATCGAATCCTCGCCTTCCGTGACGCGTCGAATCGCCCCGCGGCGATTGGCCTCGAGACGGACGACGTGTTGCTTCGCGTCGGGGGACGAGACATCGGCGGCGCCCGCGATCTCGTGGACGCCGTCGGCGCCGTCCCGGACGGCCAGCCGATCGAAGCGGTGTACACCCGCAACGGCAAGCGCCTACCCGCCGTCAGCTGGGATCTCGACGCGGTCGGGCGCGAGTGGCTCACCAGCTCGATCGCGCTCGGAGCCACGCCGCTGGTGACGGTGCGGGTCGAGCCGGGAATGCCGGCGGCTCAAGCCGGCCTCCGGACCGGCGACCGTCTTCTCTCGGTGAACGGTCGGGAGACCGAAGAGTTCGTCGACGTCATCAAGGCGATGAAGGGCTACGACGGAACCGGATCGATCGAGGTCCGCTACCGACGAGACGGCGAGGAATCCGCCGCGAACGTGACGCCCGCCACCGTGCGCTTGGCGAAGTATGACTTCGGGATTCGCGAGAAGCTCGAGGTCGTACGTTCCGAGTCCATTCCGGAGGCCTGCGCGGACGGGTTCTCGCGAACGATCTACACCACGAAGAAGGTCTTCGTGATCCTGGAGCGGATGTTCTACCGCGGGACGGTCTCGACGAAGAACATGGGCGGCATCGTGATGATCGCCGTCGTGTCCTACCGGTTCGCCGAGGTCGGCATCGGCAAGCTGCTCTACTTCCTGGCATTGCTGAGCGTCAACCTCGCCATCCTGAACCTGCTCCCGATCCCGGTTCTCGACGGAGGGCAGCTCGTCTTCCTGATCGTCGAGAAGATCAAGGGATCGCCCGTCAGTGAGCGCGTCCAGCAGTACGCCGCACTCGCCGGTGTCGCGCTGGTGCTCTTCCTGGTTCTCTACGTCACCTACAACGACATCGCACGGCTGATTCGCTGGCAATGATCGATGCGTGGTTGCGGCTCGTACGTATCTCGAGCTTTCCAACAGCGCCGTCGGACGTGCTGGCCGGGTTCTTCCTGACGGTCAGCGCAGCTGGCGTCTCGATGTCCTCGGAGCAGCTTCCGGGGATCGCGGGGGTGGCGGTCGCGTCCATGTTCCTCTACTGGGCGGGGCTCGTCGGGAACGACCTGGTCGATCTCCGGGCCGACCGCCGCGACCGCCCGCGCCGTCCGATCGCTTCCGGCGTGATCTCGCCGGTGGCTGCGGTCGTCGTCTTCATGCTGCTGACGGCGGCCGCGGTCGCGCTCGGGTTCTCCGCCGGGCATGCGGCGGGGATCTGGACGCTGGTGGTCGCCGGCGCGATCGTCGCCTACGATCTCGTACTGAAGCGGAGCGATGCGACGGCGGCCCTCGGGATGGCGGCGTGCCGCGGCTTGAACCTCGTCCTCGGCGCCGTCGTCGCGACGGGCACGTTCGCCGTGCCCCCGCTCGTCATCGGACTCGCGCTTCTGTACGCGAGCTACATCGGCGCGCTGACGGTGGTCGGTCGCTACGAGGCCCGGCCCGCCGGCGCGGCGGCGCTGCGGATCGCCGCGCGAATCGGGGCGGCGATGCCGCTGGCAGCGCTCTTCGTGCTCCTGCCGCTCGGCCCCGGCGCGCTCGGTTTCGCCTTCCTTGCCGCGGTGCCGCTCGGCTGGCTGACCTCGAAGCTCGCGGCGCGTTCCCGGGACCTTTCGACGACCGACGATCTTCCCCAGGCGGCGCGTGCTTGGGTGCGCACGGGCGTCCTCGGCATTCTCCTGTGGAACGGCGGATTGCTCGTGGGGGCGGGAGCCTGGTGGATCGGTGCGCTTGTCTGTGCCTGGCTTCCGGCGGCCATGCGGCTCGGGCGTCGGTTTTCGCCTTCCTGAAGCTTGGCCGGCGCCCCGGGCGACGTGTCAGTCTTTCTCGAGTGAACGGCGAACCCAGTCAAGCGCTTCCTGTCGAGTTCGGATCGTTCCTTCGAGCTGGGCGTCCTGCACTTCGCCGAGGATTCGTGAGAACTCCGGGCCGGGCTTCCGCCCCATCGCGATGAGATCGTCGCCGCCGATCAGCGGCGGAGGGAGTGCGGGCTCTTCTCCGAGCTCGGCGAGCTTCTCGCGGCAGAAGTCGTAGTTGTCGAGCTTCCGATGGCTCGACAGGCAATCGACCCGGTGAAGCTCGAGATGGTCGTCGAAGTGGTCCTTGGCGAGGAAACGCCGCAGGCTCGACTTCTTCATCTGCGTCACGTTCATGAAGTGCATGTGCTCGGCGACGAGGCGTTCGACGCGCTGCGCTTCATCGCGGGACATCCGGAGCCGGTCGCAGATCTCGACCGCCATCTTCGCGCCCACGCGATCGTGGCCGTTGAATCGGATCCGGTCGCCGGGCTCGTGGGTCATCGTCGATGGCTTCCCGACGTCGTGGAGCAAGACGCCGAGGGCGAGCACGCCCGAGCGCCGGTCGAGCTGTTCGAGCATCAGCAGCGTATGCGTCCAGACGTCGCCTTCAGGGTGGAACTCCGCCGGCTGCTCGGTCCCCTTCATGGGCAATAGCTCGGGCAGGATCTGCTCGAGGAGTCCGGTTTCGCGCAGGCATTCGAGTCCCGTGTGCGGTGCCGGGCCGGTGAGGATCGAGAGGATTTCGTCTCGCACGCGTTCGGCCGCCACGGAACGAATCGTGGGGGCGAGCTCGCGGATCGCGTCGAGCGTGTCGCTCTCGATCTCGAAGCCGAGATTCGCGTGGAAGCGGACCGCGCGGAGCATGCGCAGGCGGTCCTCGCCGAATCGGTCGGCCGCCGATCCGATCGTTCGAATCCGCCCCGCCTCGAGGTCTTCGATGCCGCCCACGTGGTCGATGATCTCGCCGGTTTCGGGCTCCATGAAGAGCCCGTTCATCGTGAAGTCGCGACGCTCGGCGTCTTCTTCCTCGCTCCCGAAGTGAACCGACTCGGGACGGCGGCCGTCGACGTAGGCGCCGTCGCTGCGGAACGTCGCGACCTCGAAGGGGTTCCCCTCGTGGAGGACGACGATGACGCCGAACGCGGCGCCGACCGCGATCGTCTTCGGGAAGAGCGTCTGCACGACTTCGGGAGTCGCGGACGTCGCGATGTCGTAGTCCTTCGGGGGGACGCCGCGCAGCGCGTCGCGAACGCATCCGCCGGCAAAGAGGGCTCGATGGCCGGCGCGCTCGAGAACCGAAGCGACCTCGCGCGCCTTCTCGCGAAGGTTGGAGGAGTCTTCCATGATGAAGGCGGCCCGCCGGGGTGATTTGATGGCGAACGCGGTGGAGTATACCATGACCGCGAATCGGCTCCCGGGCCGGCCCGCGTTCGCGACGGCCCCTGTCGAATAGATCTCGGAGGTGGCGGTGCCGAGGATCTGGCTGTTCGAGGTTCTGACTCTTCTGGCGCTTCTCGTGATCGTCCTGCTCGTCCTCGAATCGAGACCGGGGAACCAGCGCATGGGCGACGGGGAAGCGCGTGCGATCGAGTGCCTGAAGGAGATCGCGGCGGCACAGAAGAAGCACCGGGAACGTTCGGGGCGGTACGCGTTCCTGACCGAGCTGCTCGGCACCCAGAAGCCATCTTCGTCTCTTGCCCCCCTTCTCGCGCTTCCCGCCGAGCGATACGACGGGAAGGTCCCGGATGCCACGGCCGGCGAGGGCATCTACGAGCTGGGTGGATCGGGATACCTGTTCCAGGTGTTCCTCCCGTCGGCGCGCGGGTACGGTGTCGTGCCGGGGGGCGCACAGCCCTTTGACGACGAGGAGAGCCGCGAGCTGTGGAGCGCCATCGCGTGGCCGCGCGAGTTCGGTGTGACCGGCAAGCGGACGATCTACATCCATCACGACGGCGAGCTCTTCCACACCGAGAACCTCGGCATCCCCTACGACGGCGGGAAGTCGATCCCCTCCTGGGATGCCGGTCTCCGCGATCGCACGCTCGGCATGGGCGGTCCGCCGGTCGGCGATCGCTCGCACGGGACCGATACGAAGATCTGGGAGCGTGTCGGCGGGCCGCGGAAAGAAGAGCGCCAGAAGAAGCGGGCGAAGGAGCGCGGCACCTCCGACAAAGCCACGGCCGGAGCCAAGCGCGACTGACGCCCGGTCCGGGGTCTCAGCTCTCTTCCATCGGCGGATCGATCGGGGCTTCCCGGAAGAAGTCCTCGCTTTCGCGCAAGCGCATAGCCGCCTGCCGCAACCGCAGCCTCAATCCCGGCTCGGGCTCGGACTGAAACATCTTGCCCGCGGAGCGAAGCGAGTCGCGGTGCAGCGTCCGCTCCACCACGTGGATGAAGCGAAGCTTGGCATCGCGGTCCTTGGTGCGGCGGTAGGCTGCGACGAGCGGATCGAGGATCGAGTCGAGGAAGATCGGGGCATAGTCGGCGGCGACGTCCGCGAGCGTTCGGCGCTCATCGACCGGCCGGGTATCCTCGGCGATCACCCTCAGTATCCTCGGTATGGCCGCTTCGGCTCGGCGCTTGGTCAGCGTCGTGAGCGCATACTTGGACTCTTCCACATCGAAGCGGTCGAAGCGCTCCAGTATCGGCTCGATGCTGCCCGGGTCGCGAACGAAACGCAGGGTTCGGATGGCGTCCTTGCGCCGTTCGGTGTCCTCCGAATCGAGGTCCGCGACCAGCAGCGCGAGCGCGCGACCCGGATCGAGGGCGAACAGGCCACGTGCGGCTTCCACCCGGATCATCGCGGATTCGTCTTCGCGCAGGATGCGCTCGAGGGTCTCCCAGGAAGCCGCATCGGATCGGCGCATGCCGATCACGGCGATGCGCCGTGCCTCGAATCCGGGATCCTCGTCGTAGATCTGCTCGAGCACGCCGACCGCGCGCTCGTCCCCGCGAAGCGCCAGGACCTCGACCACCCGGAGGCGTACATCCGGCCGCTCGTGTCGCAGCCCTTCCTCGAGGACGGCCATGGCGCCCGCGTCTCCGAGGTCGAGGAGCGCCTTGGCAGCGGCGATGCGGATGAGGGGGCCCTCGGACTTGACCAGCTCGCGTGCGAGCGGCTCGACCCCGCGATTCCCCTCGGCGGCGAGAATCTCCATCGAATCCGTCATCTGGATCGACGGCAGGTCGCGGATGACCTCGAGGATGGCTGCCTGCGCCGCTTCGCTTCGAACCTCGAGAAGGATGCGTACCGCGTGATCGCGGAAGATGGTCTTGTCGGATCGAAGGAAGGGAATGACGGCGGTGACGCAAGCGTCGGTCGCGACCACGCCGAGGCTCTGGATGGCCTTCGAGCGAACGAAGTCGACCTTGTGCCCGAGGGCCGCGATGAGATACGGCTCGGCCGACGGGGACTCGATCTGCCCGAGGACGTCGCAGATATTGTCGGCGCGGTAGGCATTGGAGATGCTGCCGTCCGAAGCCTCGAGGATCTCTTCGAGGCGAGCTCCGAGCACCGGAACGGCATCCTCGCCGAGGTTCACGAGTCCGCGCATGACGTTGCGGAACTCTTCGTGCGGGAGCCCTCCCTCGAGCCGCGCCAGGAGCTCCTGCGCGCGTTCCGAGGGCGTGATGCGCTCGAGCGCGACCGGCCCGAAGAACAGCTCCTCCTGCTCGGGCGTCATCGGCGGTATGTCGGGAATCGCGGGAGCCCGACTGCATCCGACGGCGGTTGCAAGAAGGAGCGCGAGGAGCACGCTCGCCGTGAGCGTACGGCGCCCCGAGGTGCCCCGGTGAGAGCCGGTCGTCCGGATTCTCTGGAGTGCGGTCATCGTTCGGCCTCGTTGGTGAAGATCGGGTCGAGAGCTGATGATCTGCAAACGGCGCGCCCCGGGCGTCGCAAGCGGCAGCGCACGGAACGCGGCCTCACGGCGGCCGTCGCGTGCGGTCCTGCAACGAACAGCGTGCGCCCTCCGATCAGGACCCTTCCTGGACCTCGGGTGCTTCCTCGGCGGCGGGACGCGGCGGAAGAAGCGCCCCATCCTTGGCCGATAGCAGCTCGATCCCGAGGCGCATCGTGAGGGTCCCCTGCGCTCTGGCGAGGCGGGCCACCGCGAGGCGATACTCGCGCCACGCGTCGTTGCGATTCTGATCGGCCTGCTCGAGGTCTCGCTGGAACTCGAGGACTTCGAAGTTGGTGAGGAAGCCGCGGTCGCGTCGGCTCTCGGCGGCGTTCAGCTGCTTCTCGGCGCTGACCACCGCGCGATGGGTGAATCGGATTCGCTCCAGCGCGCTGTCGATGGCGCGGATCGATTCGCGGACCTCGCCGACGATGCGGTTCTCCTCATCGCGCAGGACGAGCGTGAGGCGGCGCCGATCGAGCCTGGCCTTGCGAAGGGCCGAAGTCGCGGCACGGTTCCCCAGCGGGAACTCGAAGGAGAAGCCGGCGACCCAGGTCTGAGGATCGGGGTCCCAGACGTCCTCGACGTTGTCGTTGAACTCTTCGCTGAGCGCGGACCACGTGTACGTACCCGTGAGGTCGAGGGTCGGCAGCAGCTCGTTGCGAAGGCGAGCGATCTCGATGTCCTTGTTGCGCAGGTCGAGCCGAGCCTGGCGGATCTCGGGGCGATGCTCGAAGGCGTCGGCGATGCTGTCTTCCCAGTTCGGCGCGACGCGATCGTCCAGCCAGGATTCGTCCTCGCCGAGCTCGATCTCCTTGAGCGTATCCGTCGGATTCAGCACGATCGCCCACTCGCTGTTCTCGTCGAGCCGGAACAGCAGGCGCCGCAGCACGTCGAGGGCGTCCTGCATGGTCTTCTGGGACTGAACGAGCTCGGCGCGCCGGGAGTATTGCTCGGTCAACGCCTGGTCGAGCTCGAGCTGTGCCCAGAGTCCGAGACGGACCTTGCTCTCCGTGATGCGCACCTCGTTCTCCGCGAGGTCGAGCGATTCTCGCTTTACGCGGACGTCCTGCTCCGCGAAGGCCAGGTTCCAGTAGGCTTCGATGACCTGGAAGACGATGTCTTCGATGGTCTGACGATACACCTCGTTCGCGATGAGGAGGGTCGTCTTTGCCGTTCGGATATCGCTGAGGACGAAGGCCGGCCCGATTCCCTTGAGGACCGGCTGCGTAACGGTCACGCCGAGGTTGGCGCGGTACGACGGATTGAGGAGCTGGAACGCTCGGCCGTCGAAGCTTCGAGTCTGGTCGTACGTGAGCTCGGCGATCGTGCCCGTGAAGAACCGCTGTCGCAGCGCGGCGTCGAAGGCGGTGCGCTTCCCGGTGACGACGTCGATCTCGGTGCCGCCGGTATCGAGTGCACTCGAGGTCGGCTCTTCGAAGTCGGTGTGCGTCAGGTTGGAGGTCACGACGGGATCGAAGATGCCGAACGAAGCCATCACGTCGAGCGCCGAGAGCTCCGTTCGGATCCGCTCGGATTTGAGAGTGAGGTTGTTCGAGATCGCCATGTCGATCGCCGAGCGAAGCGACACGTCGAGGAGCGGGACGCCGTCGGCGAGGGCCTGCTGCTCGAGCACCTGGGGATCCGCGGGCTCGGCTTCACCAGGGACGGCTTCTTCGGGCGCCACGGCCGGAACCTCCGGGGATGCCGGTGCCTCCTCGCCGCCCTGTTCCTGACCCGACGCGGGCACGACCGCAAGGAGCCAGACCAACGTGACGACCGCCGGGCCGAGCCCGATGACTTCGGGGATGGATCGCATGGAGTGGGACCGCCTCCGAGAACGAAACGTGGAGATCCTATCGCCTGTAGGCGGAAGGGTATAGCAAACCGGCGGTCCGGCTTGCGGGCCCATGCGAGGGCGAGCCCGTTCCCGGAGGTGCTTGTCTCAGAAGTCGGCGCCGAGCAACTCGACCAGCCCGGAGGGGATCGAGCGACTCTTGGAGAAGTGCTTTCGAACCTTCTCCCGGTGAACCTTCATGAAACGTCGGCACTCACCGAGGGTCCCGAGGAAGATGAAATTCCCGTGCCCCTTCTCCACCTGGTAGAACTTCTTGCCTCTCAGACTCGAGTGATACTTGAGCTCCATCGACCACCTTCTCGATCTTGCGGTCCCCCGATCCAGGCCGCTCCGCGGGTCGAGACCCTCGGACTCTGGGCGGCGTTGACCCGGCGGGCAGCGTACGATCCGGACCCCTCACGACGATCGCACCCACACGGGCTTTCACGGGGCATCCCCGTCCAACACGATTCCCGAGCATCGGCCTGACCTTGTCGGTCCGGCCTTGGCGGGATGTCCGATCCCGACGGTGACGCTCTACAAGTTGCTTACGGACATTGGGTTGCATTACTGCCGGGCCGGTGGCAGCTTCCGGAATCCGGCATGCCTCGACACCGCGCCCTTCCCCTCGGACCCGGCATCCGTGTCCCTTATACGCGACGGAAGGCCGATCGTTGCAGGTTTTCCTTCACCCCGCGAGCCGAAAATCGACCTTAGTCTCTTTGCCTTAGTCGGTTCCCTGAGGGATCCGGTAGTAGCTCTCGAGCGAGAGCACCGACAATGCCGTGGCGGATACCGGGTCCGTGGCGAGCGAGCCCGGCGACGGCGTACGCGGCGCCGGGAATGCTCCGGGGTCCGTCTCGTTCCCCGCCCCCTCGCGTTTCGGAAGCGCGCCGAGGAGGGTCGCGTTCCACGCCTCCCAGGCCGGACCACCGATCCGGAAGGCGGCCTGCGTCAGAAGGAACACTTCGGAGGGATCCTCCGGTAGATCGGCGCGCGCGAGGCTCTCGCCGAGCGTCGGGCGGTCGAGAGCCCGACTCGGTGCGAGGGCATCGAGCGCCGAGAAGGCCGCGGCCCGCAAGGCGAGGCCCGGCGGGTTCTCTTCCAGGGCGCCGGCCAGCCAATCGCCGGCTCGATCGAGGAAGCGCTCGTCCCCCGACATCAGGCCCGCATTGCGCACCCACCAGCAGGAGGAGAGCGTCCGGCATGTCGCGGCGATGTCGCTCGGGGATTGGGTGGCGGTCCTGCCGAATCCCCCATCGGCGTTCTGGACAGCGCGGATCGCGCCCATGGCACGCTCGATCGGATCGCGTAGCCGTTCGGCGCGCAGGCTCAACAGATAGCACTCCGCGAGAGCTTGGGTGGCCAGAGCCTGCGTGGTCACGTCGAAGGATTCCGAGGCCGCCGCGTTCTCCGCGACCCGGGCGCCGAAGCGACCGGCTGCATCCTGCGTTCGAAGGAGGGCCTCGATGGCGCGAGCGACGGTCTGGCGGTGCATCCCGGCGCCGAGCCCCTGCCCATCGCCCAGGAACGCCAACAGGGCGAGAGCCGTGATTCGCGTATCGCCGATCGCGTCGGTCGACCATCCCCCGTCCGCCAGCTGCTGATCGGTCAGCCACTCGAGCGACGTCGCCACGACCTGCTCGGTGTCGGCTCCACCGCCGTGGCGCTCGAGCAGGGCCTGGCGCCGTTCGCCGGACCGACGTGCGAAGAGGATCCATCGGCCGACGCGGATCCGATTCTCGCGTCCGCGCACGTCCTGCCACATCCGCGCGGGATCGTCGAGCCGGTCGATCGGCTCGGGCCCTCGCTCCGAGTTCTCGAGCGTGCGATCCTCGAGCGGGGTGGTTTCTTCGAGTCGCGGTCGGATATCGGGAAGCGCGATCTCTTCCTCGGGCTTCGGCAGATACCGATCGACGGGGACGGTCGCGAGACCCGTCTCGGGGCCGGCCTCCGTGACCACGCTGATCTGCGTGACCTGACGACGCTGCGTCGAGAAGGCCGTCGCGCCCGCGATCCATACGAACGCGAGCAGGTAGATCGCGAGGGCCGTGGACACGGTGAGGGCGCGGAATCCGGGAGACGTTCGAGAGCGGAAGCGGACGTAGTCGAAGAGGTAGCCGGGAACCTCGGCGAGGCGGAGCCGATGGGATTCGCGGGGGGCGAGGTCGGGACGGTCGTCGCGCCAGGCTCGGAAGTCGGCGAGGGCGCGCGCGGTCAGCTCCTCCGAGACCGCGAGAGGCGGAACTTCCTGGACGAGATCGAGGGTCGCCCGGACCTGATCGAGCTCGTTGCGAAGGGACTCGCTCGCGCGCAGCCGCTTTTCGATGCGACGACGCTCGAGCCATCCGGTTTCGCCGAGCGCGTAGGCGACGAGATCCGGTTCGTTCATCATCGGAAGCCCTTCTTCTTGCTGAGCGACTCGCGCAGACTGTGCACGGCCGTATGCATTCTCGATTTCACGGTTCCCTCCGGGATGCCGAGAATCCGTCCGATCTCGGAATACTTCACCCCTTCCTGCACGCCCAGGACGAACACGACTCGCTGCGATTCCGGAAGCCTCTCGACCGCCTCACGGATCCGCTCACGCGTCTCCCGGCTGTCGAGGGACTCATCCGGCTGCGGCGATTGCCCCGGGAGCTGATCCTTCAGCGTCCGCGGCCGCGACTCGTCGGCTCCACCGAAGGAAGCGTCCAGGGAGACCGAGGCCGGACGCCGCTTCACGGCCCGGCTCCGGTCGATGAGATAGTTCGTCGCGATGCGGTACACGTACGACAGGAAGCGCCCCTTCGGGACGTACTTGTCCCGGGCGAGCCACAGCCGCTGGAAGACTTCCTGCGTCGCATCCTCCGCCTCGTCCATTCCCAGGCTGTACCAGTAGAAATAGTTCAGGAGACCTGGTGCGTGCCGCTCCCACAGCTCGCGGAATGCGGCTTCATCCCCTGCCTGCACCCGCAGCATGAGCTCGATGTCGGTCACGGGCATGAGCCTGAACCAACGCTCGGAGGGGCCGACGGTTCGGCAAAAATTCGTAGGCCCCGAGGCAGCGTGGCTAGGGGGCGGCGGGATCTCAACGCGGGGAGTCCTCGGAAAGGGCCTCGAAGAGCTGCTCAATCCGGCTCAAGTCGTTTTCGGAATGTTCCTTATGCACTTCGAGGTCGAAGGTCCGCCGGTCGGGAGGGCCCGTCGGCGCATTCGCGAGTCGGATGGTCAGCCAGGGAGCCGTGACCATGCCCTCGATTCGCTCGGGCCACTCGATGACGGTGACCGAGCCGGGGCCGAGAAGGTCGTCTCCCCCGATTTCGACCAGGTCGTAGCCGTCCTCGAGGCGATACGCGTCGACGTGATTGAGGACGAGTCCGTCGGCACACGCGTACGACTGGACGAGCACGAAGGTCGGGCTCGTGACATTTCGGACTTCCGGATGGCCGAGCCCGAGCGCGATTCCCTTGGTCAGCGTGGTCTTTCCGGCGCCGAGATCTCCGTCCAGGAACACGACATCGCCGCCCCGCAGGGCTCGTCCGATGTGCTGACCGATCGCGATCGTCTCGTCGATCGAGTCACTCGTCGCTCGTGTCTGTTTCGATCCGGTGTTCATGACCCAGGTGCTCGAGTGGTCGGGCGGTTCCGGCTCGGTCCCGCAGGACGAGGCCGGGCGACGCCGTGATCTCACCGATCCGCGTGATCGGAATAGCCGGGTTCTCTTCCACGATCATACGATCCGCGTCGGCCGGCGCCACGGCCATCAGGAGCTCGAAATCCTCGCCGTCGCCGAGCGCATGCTCGAGAGCGGGCCGGCCCGTTTGCTCCGATCGCGTTCTTGCGTCCTCGGACACGGGGATCTGGGCTTCGTCGAGCGCCGCGCCCACCCCGCTCGCTTCAGCCATGCGCGCGAGGTCGAGCGCGAGACCATCCGACACGTCCATCATCGCGTGCAACGCGTACCGCTCGACGAGGGCGAGAGCTTCCGCGACTCGCGGCTGAAACGACAGGTGACGCCCCAGAATCGATCCCCCGAGGCTGCCGGTGACGAGAATGGCATCGCCGACCACGGCCCCTGATCGAAGGACGGGACGCCGCCCCTCGCAGTCGCCGAGCGCCGTCACGGTGACGGTGAGCGGACCCTCGGTGGTGCTGAAGTCGCCTCCGACGATTCGGACCTCATGGGCGGCGGCGCAATCCTTGGCCCCTCGCATCAGCTCCTCGAGGTCCGGCCGACCGAAGCGAGGCGGTGCCGTGATGGCGATGACGGTCGCTGTGGGGCGTGCCGCCATGGCCGCCACGTCCGAGAGGTTGACGGCGATCGCCTTCCAGCCGACGGCTCGCGGCGCCGCCGAGGACTCGAAGTGTACGCCCTCGACGATGGCATCGGTCGTGATGACCGTCGGGCCGCCTTGCGATGGCGCGATCACCGCCGCGTCGTCACCCGGTCCCACGAAGAGGTCACCGCGCGCAGGCTCGTCCCCGGCGAGCAGCTCGCGGACCCACGCAAGCCAGTCGTTCTCGCCTTCGTGCCTCGCCGTCATGGTCGGACCCTTGTCAGAATCAGAACGGAACGACGGCCCCGACTCGGCCGTGGATGGCCCGCCCGTTCACGAAGCCGAACGCACGACTGTCCGGAATCGAGGAGCGGGGATTCGTGTTGAACAGCAAGTACATCCCTTCCGGGACGCGATCGCTCTCGTCTGCGGCCTTGACCGCGGGGAAGTTCGTGGGCTCTTCTTCGACGTGCAGCTTTCCGCCGCGATTGTCGACGACTTCGCCGGGCATCGCGGCGACGGCCGCGAAGTGGCGCACGCGCTTCTCCCCGACGAGCGCCTCGTAGACGACGATGTCTCCGCGCTCGAGGTGCCCTCTCCACAGCGGAAACCGATCCACGATGACACGCGTCACGTTCGTGAAGTCGGGAGCGACGCTGTCGCAACCGGGCGTGATCGAGACGAACCGGAATCGGTAGTACAGAAAGAGCACCATCACGACGATGGCCACCGTCAATCCGATGCGGACGAATCGATAGACGCTCTTCGCGTCGAGCATGGCTAGTCGAGCCTTCCTGTGAGACGAGCCGCACACTGGCGTACGTCCGTGCTTTGCATCAGGAAAGATAGCACGGCGACTCCGGCGGCTCCCTGATCGCGGGCGAGTCGGGCGCGTTCGGCGTCGAATCCTCCGATGGCGTAGACAGGGGTGTCCACCGCTTCGCACACGTCGGCGAGCGCGGACAGTCCGCGCGGCTCCAGGAGGCCGCGCTTCGAAGGCGTATCGAAGATCGGTCCGAAGAAGACGTAGTCGGCGCCCGACCGAGACGCTTGCTGCACTTCCTCGAGACTGTGGGTGGAGACGCCAATCAGACGGTCGGGTCCGACGACTCGCCGAACCGCTTTCAGGGGTGCCGAGCGCCATCCGAGATGAACGCCCGCCGCGCCGACCGCGAGCGCGATGTCCGCTCGATCATGGACGATGAGCGTAGCCTCCGCTCGCGCCGTGAGGTCCGTCGCGCGTCGTGCGACCTCGTGGAGATCCCGGGAGTCGAGCTGCTTCTCGCGAAGGAGCACCATGCGAATCCCGCCCTCGATGGCGTCGGCCAGGGTCGCGAGCATCACGTCGGCCGGTCGGGATCCGTCGGTGACGGCGCATACGTCGGGCCACTCGGAGGGACGGGAGGCTTGCCTTTCGGCGCTCCCGCTCAGGGGATCGACTCCTCGTCGAGGATGAGGCCGTCCCGGAACACGACGGCGTCCTTCATCGAGGCGATGCGCTCGGCGCACTCGGAGGCATCCGCGGCGAATCTCGGGGAGATCTCCACCGCGCCCGCGACCTGCCCCTCGGCGTCGCGAGGGACTTCGACGCCCGCAGCCTCGAGCCAGCCTCCGTACTGTTCGATCAGCGCGCGACGTGACGTGGCGGGCGAGTCGCTGCCCTCGGCGTTCTTCACCGGCGCGAACTCATCGGCTCGCTCGACTTCCTGCGTCACGCTCTTCGTGGCTTCGGGCAACGCGTCGAACACGAACGTCTCGAACTTGGTGCCGTTCGGCTCCGTCGGTTTGACGAGGTTGCCGTCGGAATCGATGTGCGGCACCTTCTTGCTCGCGAAGTGGTACGGCAAACGGAACTGGCCGCCTTCCGTCAGGCGTTCGACGAACGCCCGATCCAGCGCGTGCACCGCGATGTTTCCGGCACGGTAGAGGAGCTTGCCATCGTCTTCGCGGGCGTGCATGCGCTCTTCGTCGAGATCGCTGTACTCGATGACGCAGGTCTTGCCGTCCGCGCGGCAGACGACGCCGACCTTCTCGAGCGGGTCGGTCTTCGGAACGACCTTCGTCGACATCTCGGCGCCGGCGGCTCGGTGATACCCGAGGAACGCGGGATCGGGGACCGGGACCATCGGATTGTCGACCTGGAAGTAGTAGATGCAGTCGGCCCCGCGCTCGCGCATCGCGTCGAGACCGCCCTCTTCCCTCAGGGCGAGTAGCGACCCGCCGTGCCCGTTCGGACTCAGCGCGAGGGAATCCCGGCTCGCCAGGAGGAGCTTCCCGTCGGCGTCGATGGCCGGCATGGTCCCCTGCATCAGGAACCTCACGTCGTCTCGCGGAACGCCGAGGAAATCATGCCGCTCGAAGTACTCGACGGTCTCAGCGTGTGTCGCGGGGCTCGTGAGCACCATCCAGAGGATCGGTTTCCCGTAGCGACGCGAGGCGGCAAGGATCTTCTGGGCGTAGAGCTCGAAGAGCGTTCGGTCCGTGATCGGTCCGACCGGGTACAGCCCCTTCGGCTTCGGGAAGCCGAGACGCGTGCCCTGCCCGCCGGCCACGGTCAGGACGGCGACGCGACCCTCGCGAAGCATCTGCTCGCCGGCCGCGCGAGCTTCGTCTGCTCTCGCGCGATCGTCATCCGATTCGGGCAACGTGATCAGCGGCGCGGGCTCGACGGATCCGGGCCCCCCGTGGGCCTGGCTCGCACGCGACGCGATCAGCTGATCCAGTCGATCGAAGTCGAGGCCGGCGACCTGCGCGACGAGACGCGCCTGCTGATCGGGCGCGAGCTCGTCGTAGAAGCGGAACACGTGGCCCTGGCCCCGCGATTCCGCCAGGTCGATCACGGACCGTGCGCGGTCTTCGTGCGATCCCTTGCCGTCGGCCGCCGTCATCGGACCTCCGCGATCAGACCTTGCCGATCGCCACGCAGGCGTTGTGGCCGCCGAATCCGAACGAGTTCGAGATCGCCGCGCGAATGGTCTGTTCCCGCGCCTCGTTCGGCACGTAGTCCAGGTCGCAGTCCGGATCCGGCGTCTCGTAGTTGATCGTCGGGTGCATCACGCCCTTCTGCACGGACATGGCCGCCACGACCAGCTCGAGCCCTCCCGACGCCCCGAGCATGTGCCCGAGCATCGACTTGGTGGAGCTGATCGCGAGCTTCCTGGCGTGATCCCCGAAGACCGCCTTGATGGCCGCCGTCTCGATCTTGTCGTTCAGCTCGGTCGAGGTTCCGTGTGCGTTGACGTAGTCGACCTGCTCCGCGTCGATCTTGGCGTCCTCGAGCGTCATCTGCATCGCGCGCGTCGCACCGGCACCGGCCGGATGCGGAGCGGTGATGTGATGAGCGTCTCCCGTCATGCCGCAGCCGAGAACCTCGGCGTAGATGTTCGCGTTGCGTGCCTTGGCGTGCTCGTATTCCTCGAACATGAGCATGCCGGCGCCCTCGCTCATGACGAAACCGTCGCGGTCCTTGTCGAACGGTCGACTGGCACGCGTCGGATCCTCATTGCGCTTGGAGAGTGCACGGGCCGAGCAGAACCCGGCCAGGCCGATCGGTGTCATCGCCGCTTCGGAACCACCCGTCAGGATGATGTCGGCATCGCCGTACTGGATCGCACGCAGCGCGGATCCGACGGCGTTCGAACCCGAGGCGCACGCGGAGACCGGGACAAAGTTGATGCCCTGGAAACCGTGCCGGATCGAGATCACACCCGAAACCGCGTTGCCCATCATCTTCGGGACCAGAAACGGGGAGACCCGCGACGGTCCACGATTGAGGAGCTTCTGGTGCTGGGTCTCGATCTCGGAGATTCCCCCGATGCCGGAGCCCACGATCACGCCCGCCCGATACGGATCTTCATTCGAGAGGTCGAGGCCGGAGTCCTTTACGCACTCAGCGGCCGCGGCCACGCCGAATTGCGTGAACCGGTCGTAGCCCTTCGCCTCCTTGGGCGACATCCATTCCGTCGGCTCGAATCCCTTGATTTCGGCGCCGATATGGACGGCGAACTCGGAGGTGTCGAAGTTTTCGATCGTCGAGACACCACTCTGTCCCGCGACGAGCTTCTCCCACACTTCGTCGATCCGGTTACCGAGGGACGAGACGACACCGAGACCGGTGATGACGACTCGTCGTCTAGACATGGCTCAGGACTTCTCGTCGATGTACGAGATCGCGTCGCCGACCGTCTGGATCTTCTCGGCTTCCTCGTCCGGGATGTTCAGGTCGAACTGATCCTCGAACTCCATGACCAGCTCAACGGTGTCGAGCGAGTCGGCGCCGAGGTCGTTGATGAACGACGTTTCGGCCGTGACCTTGTCGGGCGTGGTGCCCATCTGCTCGCACACGATCTTGATGACCTTCTCTTTGATCTCTTCCCGCTTCTTCTCGTCTACAGCCACCGAAACCTCCCGAATCTCTCTTATCGATCCTCGCACCCCGGCGCTTCGAACGCCGTCGGGCATCAGGCCCGAGCCTCTTGTCCTTGGAGCGACCACACTCGGTGGCCGTCCCCTTCCGGGCGGGTCGAGGCGCGAAGTTGCCACAGTTTATTACATGGCCAAGCCACCGTCTACAAGCAGGACATGTCCCGTAATGTAGTTGGAAAACGGACTTGCGAGAAATAGCACGACGTTCGCGACCTCGTCGACGGTGCCGAGACGGCCCATCGGCAGGTTGGCGAGCAGATACTCGCGCACTTCGTCGGTCATGTCGGCCGTCATCTCGGTCTCGATCAGGCCCGGCGCCACGGCGTTCACCGTGACTCCTCGCGCCGCGAACTCCTTGGCCGAGGACTTCGTCAGCGCGATGATTCCGGCCTTGGAGGCGGTGTAATTCGCCTGGCCGACGTTGCCGCGAAGGGCCGAGACCGAGGTCAAGTTGATGATCTTGCCGGAGCGCGCCTTGAGCATCGTGCGCGCGGCGGCCTGCATGCAGTGGAAGACGCCGTTCAGGTTGGTGTCGAGGACGTCCTTCCACTCGTCCGGCTTCATCCGCAGGAGGATGTTGTCCCGCGTGATACCGGCGTTGTTCACGAGGATGTCGAGCGCACCGAAGTCCGCGACGATGGCCTTGAAGACGGTCTGGACCGCTTCCGCGTCGGCCACGTCCACGGTGTAGACGCGCGCCTCCCCGCCCTTTTCGCGGATCGCGGCTGCGCCTTCGTCGAGGAGCGCCTCGTTGCGCCCGAGCATGGCGACCCGGGCACCGGCCGCCGCGAGGGCTGTCGCCACCCCACGTCCGATTCCGCGCGTTGCGCCGGTGACGACGGCGACCTGCCCCGTGAGCTCAACGGCCACGCTCATGATGTCGCGTCTCCCGTCGCGCTCAGGTGCTCGAGGAGCGCCGGTCCTTCTTCGGGAACGGTAACCGAGACCGTCGTGGCCTCTCGATCGATCTTGCGAGCGAGCGCGCACAGAACCTTGCCCGGGCCCGGCTCCACGAAGTGATCGATCCCGTCCGCGAGCATCTTCTGCATGGACGGTTCCCAGCGGACGGGGCTGCAGACCTGCTCGCCGAGATATCGACGGATGTCCTCTGGCTCGGTGACGAAATCGCCGGTCACGTTCGACAGGAACGGAATCTTCGGGCGTTCGATCGTGACGTCCGCGAGATCGGCCACCAGACGATCGGCCGCGCCGCGCATCAGCTCCGAATGGAACGCCCCGGCGACCTTCAGGCTGACCGCCCGGCGGATGCCGAGACCGGACGCGGCTTCGACCGCGCGCTCCATCGCCGGAATGTCTCCGGAGATGACGACCTGCCCGCCACCGTTGAGATTCGCCACGGACGCGATGTCGTCGCCGCGAATCTGATCGCACAGCTCGGCCGCCTTGGCTTCATCGGCGCCGATCAGGCTCACCATGCCGCTCGGCTTCGCGTCGGAGCATTCCTGCATGTACTGACCACGCTTGCGCACGAGGCGCACCGCGTCGTCAAAGGACAGCGAGCCCGCGAAGACCAGGGCCGTGTACTCGCCGAGCGAGAGCCCGGCTGTCGCCTGGAACTGCGACGCGAGCTGATCGAGGTCGTCGCACATTGCCGAAAGGATGGCGATACCGGTCGTCAGGATCGCCGGCTGGCAGACGTCCGTGCGGTTCAGCTCGGTGTCCGGGCCCTCGAAGCAGATCTGGGCGAGATCGATCCCGAGTGCGTCGTTCGCGCGTTCGAAGATCTCCTTCGCGCGGGCGTTCGACTCGAAGAACTCCTTGCCCATTCCGACGTGCTGGGCACCCTGCCCGGGAAACATGACGGCGCGTTTCATTCGATTCCCTCGATGTCTGGATGATGGCTGGCCGGATCGCGCGGGGCGTTCGGTCAGGCCCGATACTCAGGGCTTCTGACCGAGGATCTCGCCCGTCGAGCTCGGGGATCCCTCGCCAGGGGTGCTCCCGCCATGCCCATTGCGCTTGTTCCGCGGCTCGTGCTTGTTCCGAGGCTCGTGATCGTTTCGAGGCTCGTGATCGCTCCGAGGATCGGCGAGGCCGGGGTCCTCGGGGCTCGAGTTGCGGGGCTTGCTGACGGCATGCCGACGCAAGCCCTCGACGATATGCTCCTTCACTCGCTTCTCGAGAAACCGGCTGGCGGCGCGGATGGCGTTGGCGATGGCCGACGAAGTCGACCGCCCGTGGCAGATGACGCACGTCGTGTCCACGCCGAGAAGCAGCGCTCCCCCGTAACTCGAGTAGTCCGTGTGTTCCTTGAAAACCTCGAGAGCCTTCTCCCAGACTCCCCTGTCGTCACCGGTATGTTGCTTCTCCATCGTTTCGCGCAACCACGAGGTCGTCATCTCCGCGAAGCCCTCGCTGACCTTGAGGACGACGTTCCCGACGAATCCCTCGCACACGATGATGTCGCACTTACCACTGAATGCGTCTTGCCCTTCGATGTTTCCGATGAAGTTCAGATCGGAGTCGTGGAAGAGCTCCTTGGTCTGGCGGACAAGCTCGTTGCCTTTGTCTTCCTCTTCACCGACGTTCATCAAGCCGATCGTGGGATTGTCGATCCCCATCATGCTCCGACAGAACTCGGTCGCCATGATGCCGTAGTCGAACAGGTGGATCGGCTTGCAGTGGACGTTGGCTCCCACGTCGATGACCGTGCTGACCTTGGTCTTGCTCGGGAGCGTCACCGCGATGCCGGGGCGATGGACGGACTCGAGCCGCAGCGATCGAGTGGTGGCGGCGACGGCGGCGCCGGTATTGCCGGCCGTTACCAGGGCATCGACGCGCCCCGACTTCGCGAGCTCGACGCACCCTGCAATCGACGAGTCACGCTTGCGGCGCATGGCCGCGACCGGCGACTCATCCATCCCGATCGTCTCGGGAGCGTGATGAACGTCGATGCGTTCTCGCGTGCGCGCGGCTTCATCAGGCTCGAGTGAGCCGAGAGCCGTCAGGAGATGCTTCTCGAGGACCGTGCGATCCCCGACGAGAACGAGCTCCGGACATCCCGGTTCCCGTGCGGCCTGAACGGTGCCTTCGACGATGACGGTCGGCCCTCGATCGCCACCCATGGCATCGACCGCCACGGGCACGGGATCAGGACTCCATGTCGATGACCGTGCGCCCTTTGTAGAAGCCGCAGTTCCCGCAGACCCGGTGCGGCATTCTGGCGGTACCGCACTTGGGGCATTTCGCCAGGTTCGGTGGCGTCAGGAAGTCGTGCGAACGACGCTTGCCCGACCGCGAGTTGGACTGCTTTCTCTTTGGAAGTGCCATGACCTTGCTCTCGTATGAAGGCGACTCGTTCCCGCTCGACCCGCATGCTGCCGTCCGGGCCGCTGCGCGTCGTCGGAAAATCGAGCGAGAATACTGATCCAAAGCCGGCGATTGTATCCATTTCGGACGGATCGTGTCAAACCGTCCGCCGGATGCAATGACCCGGGCCGCCGATCGGCCCACTGCCGGCATTGATCCACCCCGATTCCGGCGCCGCGGCGATTCGGCCGCGACTCCGGCAAGGGACCCGAAGCCTAGGACTTGCGGGCTCCGCCGCGTCCGCCCGCGGGCTTCGCGCCCGCCGGCTGCGGCGTCCCGGCTCCGGCTTT
>CAZQZX010000060.1:0-29650 GCA_964597885.1 uncultured Planctomycetota bacterium | reverse complement strand
CTCGAACGCGATACGCTCGAGCTGCCGACGAATCTCGTTGGAGGCCAGCATGCGGTCCCCACGATTGAGCTCCGACTCCCGGGCCTTCTGCCACGAATTGATGAGCTGCGGGACCTCGACGTCCGGGTTGATCTCTCGATCCGGATACTCCGTATCGAAGAGCGCACACGACACACATCCCAGGATGAGCGACAGCAACGTCGCCGCAATCAAGGCAGAGCGAATCATGGGTTTCCCCCAAAGTTCAACATGGTTTCTTGACGACCGACAGCGACTCAGCCGGCGTCGTTCTTCCCTAATTGATGTCCCGGATCACGTTCTCCGCCAGCTGGAAGAACTGGTGGAACGTCGGGCCGAGAGTGGTCACGAAGATACCGGGCAAGAAGCAGATCACCAAGGGAAATGTCAGCTTGACCGGGACGGACTGAGCCAGCGCCATCGCCTGTTCGCGGCGACGGTTTCGCAGATCGTCAGCCTGGCGCTGGAGCACGTCCGCCATGCCCGCACCGACCTGCTCGGCCTGCACGATGGCCGAGATGAACGTCGACACGGAGCCGACGCCGAGACGCTGCGAAAGACGGCGCAAACACTGGATGCGCGGCACACCCGTCAGCGTCTCGAGCTGGTAGAGCCGGAGCTCCTGCGCGAGCGGACGCGACGGATCCTGCGACTCGAGAAGCTTCACGATCGATGCATCGAGACCGAGTCCGGCCTGCGAGAGCGTCGACAGTAGCTCGAGCGTGATGGGCATGTCCTTCTCGACCGTGTCGACACGCGAGCGGCGCTTCGCCCGCACGTATACCCACGGCACGCTCGTGATCACGATCAGCGCGAGCCACGGCGTCGACACGAGGATGAAGTAGAGCAGATCACCGGTCGCGCCCGGGATCGCCTGGACCAGCGCGTACCCCTGCTCGATCCCTCCCGTGGCGATGAGGACGTAAGCCGTCAGGACGCCCGTGATCAGGCAGATGACGGCCGTCGCCATGAAAATCTGAGGAGCCCCGCGCGCCCTGAGGCCCGCGCGGACGAGCCACAGCCGGAGCCCCAGAGGGTCACTCTCGGCTTCGGCTTCCTCCTGCTCGTCGAGGAGAGCCTGGTCCTCGTCCCGCTCGCCGAGCCTCTCGCGGCTCCGCGACCGGTTCATGAAGCGACGACCAAACAGCCACGCCAGAAGCGCGGCGGCCGTCCATGCACCCAAGACCCAGAGAATCCTCATGACTCACCTAGAAGCTGATATCGCTCATCTTCCACATCCAGACCAGGCCGACGAGCTGGAGGAACATCGTCCCCGCCATGAGCCCCTGGCCGATCTGCGATGAGATGAACGCTTCGAGACGCTCGGGATTGGTTCGCCAGACGATGAACGCGACGGCGTACGTGATGAGCAGGATGGCGATCACCGAAGCACGCGCCTGCATCGTCTGGGACTTCACGCGACGCGAGAGATCGATCCGGTCGCGAATGGTTCTTCCGACGGTGGCCAGAGTCGGCGCGAGACTTCCACCGATCTCCCAGTGCACCGAGAGCGTGAACGAGAAGAGCCGGAACGTCTCGAGCGGAACCCGGTACGCGAGCTCCGAAAAGACGTCCAGCGGGTTGTCGCCGAGCCGCAGACGACTGCTCATCTCGGCGAAGATTCCCTTGATCGGTTTCTGGGCTTCGAGGACCGCGCTCTCGAGCGACTCGACGAGGCCCGCACCCGAACGCAGCGATCCGACGATCAGGTCGATCGCATCGGCGAGCTGCATCTCGAGCCGCATGAGACGCTTCGAAGCGAGCATCGCTTCGAGCATCGATCCCACGACTCCGACCACGAGGGCGAACAGCCCCGTGAACAGCAGGTTCAGCCCGAAGACGAATCGCAGGACCACCGCGACGATCAGCGTGGCGACCCAGGGCGCCCACCAGTAACGGGTAATCGCCGACCCGCCGATGAATCCGCGTTCCTCGTTCTCTTCGAACGGTTCGTCTTCGAGCACCGAATCGTGCATGCGCTCGACGGAGACCCGTCGCAGTCGCTTGCGCTGGTGGAAGTAGAAGACGATCCCCGCCGCCGACAAAAGGACGAGCAGGATGCCCAGTTCAAGCATCGGCCGGCCCTCGACCTGTCTGGAACAAGCTCAGCGGGACCTGGACGTCTCGCTCCTGAAGATCCTCGACGAGGCGCGGCACGATGCCCGTCGGGACGAACTCGCCCGCGACCTGGCGACCGGCGCGACCGCGGCGCTGGAACTTGAAGATGTCCTGGAGGAGCGCGACCTGCCCTTCGAGACCGACGATCTCGGCGACGGACTCGACGCGACGAACGCCGTCTTCGTAGCGGCGGACATGCACGAGGTAGTCGATCGCGGACACGATCTGCTCGCGGATGGCACGCGACGGGAGATCGATTCCCGCCATCAGCACCATCGTTTCGATACGCGACAGCGCGTCGCGCGGCGAGTTGGCGTGAACCGTACTCATACTGCCGTCGTGACCGGTGTTCATGGCCTGGAGCATGTCCAGCGCCTCACGACCGCGGACCTCACCCACGATGATGCGATCGGGTCGCATTCGCAGGCTGTTGATCAGGATGTCTCGCGTGACGATCTCACCGCGACCTTCGACGTTGGGCGGGCGCGTTTCCATGCGCACCACGTGCTCCTGGTCGAGGATGAGCTCCGCCGTGTCTTCGATCGTGACGATTCGCTCGTCGAACGGAATCGCCTCGGCGAGCGCGCCGAGAAGCGTCGACTTACCGGCACCCGTACCGCCCGAGATCAGGACGTTCTTGCGAGCGCGAACGGCGTAGTCGAGGAACGTTCGCATCGCGGCCGAGAACTCGCCGACACGGATGAGGTCGTCGCGTCGCAGTCGACTGCGCCCGAAACGACGAATGGAAAGCGTCGGACCGTCGAGGGACACGGGCGGGATCGTCGCGTTGACACGACTACCGTCCGGGAGGCGGACATCCACCATCGGCGACGAGACGTCGATGCGTCGTCCGACGCGCGCCGCGATTCGTTCGATGACCCGGACGACGTGCTCGTCGTCTCGGAAGCGGACGTCGGCCGGCTCGAGGCGACCGAACCGTTCCACGTAGATGTTCGTCGGACCGTTGACGAGGATATCCGTGACGGCCGGGTCGGCCATCAGCGGCGCGAGAGGTCCGACACCGAGCGTCTCGTCGGTCAGCTCGTCGGCGAGCTTCTCGCGCTCGGTCTCGTTCAGCGGCAGGTCTTCGGTGTCGAGGACGTAGTCGACGAACTCGCGCACCGCCGCGGCGACGGTCTCTTCGCCGCCGCCGAGCAGGTTGCGCTCACCGATCTCGTCGAGAAGCCGCTCCTGAAGGCGGCCCTTGATCGACGAGTAGTCGGCCCGGCCACGTCGGGCTTCCGGCTTGGCCCGGCTGTCTTCGCCGACGGCCCGGTAGGAAGCCTCTTTCTTCTTCAGGCGCGAGCCCGGATTCAGCCGGATCGTGGACTTGAAGTGTCCTCGAATGCTGTCGGACTGCGGCTCTTGGTCCTCGTTCAGCTCCGCCATGCTTCAACCTCTTGCTCCGGCTGCTCGGCGTCGTCGACCCGATGGGCCGCCGCTTCCGCGGGCCGGATGAGCTTCGGATGATCGTCTTCTTCCACCTCGGAGTGCCGCCCGGGGGCGTCGAGGTCCTTCAAAAGAAGTCGAATCGCTCGACCGAAGCCGTACCAGTGCGAGGTGTGCAGGATATGAGGCCGGCCCGTGTTGGTACCGACCAGGATCTTCTTGCTGTACGGGAAGACGTAGTCGACGTCCCGCCCGAGCCGATCCTCGATGTCCCGAGGATGCAGGTTGCCCGAGAAGCTGGCGTGGTTGCGGCTCAGGATGAGCTTGAGGCGCTCGCCCTTGAAGCCGAGACCTTCCATGACGTCCATGTGACGGGCGGCACCGATGACGTTCGGCACCGTCGCCTGCAGGACGAAGTGGGTTCGATCGGAGAGGTCGAGGATGGCCATGACCACGCCGTCGAGCATCGGGAACGTATCCACGATCACGTAATCGTACGCGCGGCGCGCCATGCTGAGGATGAGCGACATCGCCTCCTCGTCCACCTCGGCGGCCTCGACGGCGTCACGCGGCGCGGCCAGGAGCCGCAGCCCCGACGGATGCCGGACCGACAGCTGCCGGATGAGCGTCTCGTCGAGACGGTCGCGCTCACGCACCGCATCGATGATCGTCGTCTCGGGGTGCAGGTCGAGCATGTGCGCGCACACACCCATCTGCAGCGAACCGTCGATCAGAAGGACGCGATCCGGATGCCGGCGGGCCAGCGCGCAGGCCGTGTTGACCGAGATCGTCGACTTGCCGACGCCGCCCTTGTTGCTGATGAACGAGAAGACTCGTCCCAGCGTCCGGCGACGCGGCTTCTCGCGATCCTGGTGCGTCCGCTCGATGATCTGGCGAAGCTCGTTGCTCGAGATCGGTCGGCGCAGGAAGTCCTGCACGCGCGACCGCAGCGCCTCGATGATCACCGTGCCTTCCGAGTCTTCCGGACCGAAGATGTCCTGCCGGAAGATGGCCGTGATGCTCGCTTCCGGCGCGGCGACCGAGAGCTCTTCGGTGAACGACTTCAGCTGACGCAGGTTGCGGTCCATCTCGACGCACACCAGGTCCGGCGTACGGCTACGCGCGAGCTCGATACCCGTTCGTCCGTCACTGGCGAAGTGCGTGACGGCGCGAACACCGGTGATCTGGCTGAGTGCCGATTCGAATTCCGTTTGGAGCGTCGGGTCGGACCCGACGATCAAGATCTGAGGCGTGAGTTCCATCTCGTTTCCTTGGTCATTGCACGAGTGCCGGCGCCCAGATTGCGAGTCCGGCGCGCGCGAGCTTCTCGTTTCTCCTTAGCAATAGCTCGACCGCCTTGGCCCCGAGCGTTCCGCGACTCATCGTCGGGTCGTAGAACGTCGGCGGTGCCACGGCGCTGGTGTTCTCGGGCATGATGATCGGGCCCGTGAACTGGCGGATCTTCAGGCGTTTTCCACCGACCTGTCCGCTCTCCACCACTTCGAGATCCCCTGTCAACTTGAACAGCCCGAAACCGATGACGCGGTAATCCGTGTCGCTCTCGGTGACGGGAAAGCCGGGTTCCCCCATAAACTTCTCGATGATCGGGACGTACCCGATCGCGTCGAAGTCACCGGCTTGGATGGGCGCGAGATCCCGCTCGCGCACTTTCGCTCCGACCTCGAGGCCGTGCGGCACGAACCATCCGATCTTGCGGCCGTTGCGATCGGTCTTGATCTTGCTGTTGCCGACCCAGACCTTGCCGCCTCCGCCGAGCTGCTTGACGTACTTCCCCTTGAGCACGAAAGGCGCCCGACCGAGCAGCGTCTTGTCTCCCATGAAGGTGTCCACCTGCACCGGCACTCCCACCGAAAGCACCGGACGCGATTGCGAGATCGCGGTGGCGCGGACGGTGTAGCCGTGCTGGCGGTAGTTGTAGGCGTCGCGAGCGCGCGTCCGTCCGGCCGAGTGCGTCTGTCGATCGCGGGACACGTCGCCGGCGGGCAGCGTACCGCCCGTTCCGAACAGCATCGAGATCGGCGGGCCGGCCGAGCTCACGCCTCGGATGTTGTCGAGGCCGAGGAAGTCGTTCGTGCGCCGCATGCGGGCGAGGAACGCGTCGGTCGTCGGCTCGGTCGGCGAGCCCGGAATGGAGCGCGCCGGCTCGAAGTCCGAGCGGATGTATCGCTTCCCTTCCTTCGCCTTGAGGAACGGCTCGGCATCGCCAACGTACGTCCCCTGGACGAGATCGCCGTGACGCTCGTTCTGCACGTTGAGCTGGAGGCTCGGCTTGTAGACCGTCGCATTCTCGAAGAGCTGGCCGGCCTTGGCCTCGCCCACTCCCCCGCTCATTTCGAAGATCGGGCCGGCGCCGAGCCCGTCGTCGGTCGCGGCGCCGAGCGCACCGGTCAGCTCGCCGTCAGCATCGAAGACCAGCGAAGCCATCCGGCTCGCCGAGACCCGGCGGTTGAAGTCGCGCTCGCCGTAGCCCTGCTCGCGCCGGAAGTCGCGCATCCGCAGCCCCTCGATCGCGGCCGTGTCGACCGCGGACTGCATCTGGGTGCGCGTCATGACCACGAGACCCATGTCGACGGCGATCGCCATCACGCCCATGATGCCGAACATCGCCATGATGAACAGAATCATGGCGGTCCCTCGCGTGGACTCCCCTCGCGTGGGCTGCGTGTGCGACGCGGCGATGCGGATCGTTCTGTCTGGCTCTCGGCTCATGGGCTGGCTTTCCGCTCTGGGCCCGAATTCGGCGGGAAGGAGGAGCACGGTAGGAAGGGCCCACTCGGATGCGGCACCGCAGGCACGGGGGATCGAGATCCCCGGTATGAGCCCTTCTTGCTGCCCCGAGCTCGACCGAAGGCCCCGGCCTGGCCCCGGAGGGCCGGCTGGAAGCGGATCGATCGACCCCCATTCGGCGCGATCCTCCCGCCTCGGCGGGCGATCGGCACGGGCCAGGGCTCGCTCGAGCCCCGGCCCAGCCTGGAAATCCGTACTATTGTACTCGCCAATCGGGCCCCGTGCGGAGCCCTAACTGGTTTGTTGCCTTACTTCTTGTCGTCGGCGGCCTGAACGGCCAGGTTCTTTCGCGTCGAGTTGCCCTTCTCGCCGCGGATCACCTCGACCGTCCGCAGCGCATCCAGGACGCTGCCGCGGCCTCCGTTCGCTCCTGCGGCCTTCGAGGCGCCCCCGTCCGCTGCCGCCGTGCCGTCCTGGCCGTAGCCGAGCACGTCCGGGTGGAGGTCCGGGGTGACGCTGTCGATGTCGTCATCCGGGTGGCCCGAGCGCGGGATACAGGTGATCTGCGCCCCGACGGCCTGGGCCTCGAGGAGCGGCGCGACCTCTTCCGGGTTCACCGCGATGACGATCTCCTCGATGTCCTTTTCCTTGGTGCGCGAGCTGTAGAGCGCACCCGAGTCGGTGTACTGTTCCTGGCGCTTGTGGATCGGCATGACCACGGCGCCGTTCTGGACGAGGAAGCGGACGCGAGCGCGCTTCGGCGCCGTCGCGGCCTGCATCTCGATCTGGCCCTTCATCGGCCCTTCGAAGTCGAGCTTGTCGACGAGGTCCTCGGCGTCGGCATCGATCTTCGAGG
Source organism: uncultured Planctomycetota bacterium (assembly GCA_964597885.1). Classification (GTDB taxonomy): domain Bacteria; phylum Planctomycetota; class JACOTG01; order JACOTG01; family JAUIME01; genus CAZQZX01. Next base: position 22,521 of record CAZQZX010000060.1, on the reverse strand, counting down.
CCGAGCTGAGATCGAAGCGGTCGCCGATCTTGAGGCCGTGGAAGCCGCGGATGCCGGTCACTTCGAGGGTGAGCGCGCGCTTGCCCGGCGGGATACCACCGGTCAGACCGTCGCGCGTTCCTTCCGGCAGGAAGGCCGCCTCGGTGAAGATTCGGCCCGGGGGCATGTCGGTGGCGAGCACGCGCCCCTGAATGAGCTTCAGGTCGGTGATGATGTCATCGCGCATCTTGCTGGGCGGAACCAGCTGCGTCTTGATGCCGCCCAGGGTCTTGTCCCAGAGGTGCATCACGTCGACCTTCGTGTACGCCGGGATCTTCACGGCGCTCACCGGAACCGCGATCAGGCCGCGGGTATCCGGCAGCTGGTTGCCGTCGTCGGCCGGCTTGGCCGAGAGGAACGAGAGCTGGATCTCGCCCATCGCGTAGAGCGTCGCGAACACGCCGCCCGCCGCCACGACGATCACCAGAACGATCATGAGCGGGCCCAGGTTGGATCGTCTTCTTCGGTACCCCTGTGCAGCAGTCATCTCTCTACTCCTTTAGTTTGTCGCGAACTGCTCCCTGCGGAACACCGCTTGCGCCGAGATGAGGTTTCGGTAAGGCCGGACGGTCTTACCGAGCGCGTACTGGAGGCCGAGCCCGTAGGTACCCCCGTACGGCGACGCCGTACTGTCCCGCAAGGTCGTCCCGCCCGTGACGGGAGGTACGACGAAGCGGCCCGGAGGCTCGTTCTCCATGACGACCTGCGTGTCGTTGGCCGAGATGACTCTCTTGCCGTTCGTCCCGAACAGCCCCTGCGGCGAGCGGTATCCGCTCAGCGCAGCCGACTGGAACGGGTAGTTGACCCGCAGCGCCACGACTCCACGCTTGATGTTATCCGCCGGGGAAGTTCCCCGTCCCCTGGGGATGACACTGAATGGACCGGTGAAACGGTTGTCGGGGTCCGAGCGCACTTCCTCGAGCACCGGGACCCAACGAATGGTTTCGTATCCCTGGTTCCCGCGCCGCCTGACGACGATGGGAACGCCGACCGTGAACTCCCGCGGGCGGAAGACGCACGGGTCGGGATCGGGCTCGAACAGGAGCGCGCCCGGGTAGCGAAGCAGCCGTCGCATCTGCCCGCGGACCTGCACGTGATCGACGATCATCAGCGGTCGGAGCATCTGGTTCACGATCGGCATGTTCGCGAAGAGCTGGTCGAGATCCTCGCCGCTGTACTGGTCGAGATCGACCACCAGCCACTTCTCGTCGAAGATCTTCGTGCGGACCCGGCAGTCCGTCATCGCCTCGTCGAACGTCATCGTCGCCGGGAGCTTGGTGAGCGCGAGCTCGCGCGCCGCGGTGCGAGCGACGTCCTGGATGAGCTGGGCCGAGAAGACCGCGCGGCCCATCTCGATGCCCCCCGCAAGGACGATGTAGAGCACGAGCGACAGCAGGGCGAACTCGACGAGTACCGCACCCCGCTGCCTCGACGGGCGGCGATCGCGACGGTTGTGGACGAGATCAGAGCTGCAGGACACGGCTCACCTCACCTTGCATGATGAGAGTCATCAGAAATCCGGCCGCGATGGCCGGTACGTACGCGAGCTCTTCCTTGCCTCGCAGCGCGGTGACGATCGCGAGGACTCCGCCGGCAATCGCCATCCAGAAGAGGGTCGTCAGCAGGGCTCCGATGCCGATGGCCGACCCGAGGGTGGCGACCAGCTTCACGTCCGCCCCACCCAGCCCTCCGAGCTGGAAGAGCAAGGCGCCCAAGGCAAATCCTACCAGGAATCCGACCCCCATGGAGAGCCAGGAGACCTCGATCCAGCCCAGGGCTTTGGCGGCGATCGCCCACACGAGCATCAGCACCGAGATCGTGTCCGGAATCTGCCTCTCGTTGAAGAGGTCGAATGCGGTCGCGATCGCGAGGAGAGCCAGGGGGACGAGGACGGCCATCGTGCCTTCTTTTTCGCCGGGTTTCGAGATGACGGCGCCCCCCACGTCGGGTGACGTGGGGGGCTCCGTAGGTGCTTGTCACGTATAGCTTAGTGCAACATCGGGCCGAATCCAGTGAAAAGAATCACCAGATCTCGGTTCAGCCGAGAAGGCCGAACTTACGGGGTCGGCTCGAGGATGAGCAGATCGACCGGGATGTCGAGGTTGTTGCGGAGGCGCTTCGTACCGGTGCCGTTCGTCTGGATGTCCTGGATGTCGAGGCGAATCTTGCCATCCGGGTCCGTCGACGGATCGGTGGTCTCGAGGAGCTGACCGGCCGCGATCGGCGCGTTGTCGTCCTCGTGGGCGCCCGGCAGCACCGACGCGATGCCCGCGATCAGCTCGTTGGTCTTGTGTCCGAAGACCGCAACGGCCGCGGCCGAAACCAGCGCCACACCAGCGATCAGCAGACCATACTCAACGAGCGCCGCACCCTTCTTGCTGCGAAGAATCCTCTGAAGCATCACATCTCTCCTTTTCACGTAGCCAAACAAAGTTGTCGAACTCCTGAGCGTCCATTAATCCGGTTACCCGCACGACTGAATGTGGGGTCCGGGATCCGATTCAATGAATGAAATTTGGTGAATCTGTGACTCGCGGCGCTCGAACACTCTGGTGATCGAGGTGAGCGAATCTGAGTTCCTTTGATCGTCGCCTTCGCGGCTCTACTGCTCTCGAGGCCCGCCGAGCGTAGTACCTCAGCGGCCTCAACCGTAGAGTGCCCTTCCGGCGTGTAGGGTTCCCGAAAGTCGTTCGAGAAGAAACAACCTCGCTGAAAAACCCGAGGCCCGCGGTTCCGACCATTGCAGCCGCTCCACGAGCCCGTGGGTGCCTCCGTAAGCACGAGCCAATAGGACCGACACCTATCCCGATGCCGTCTCGCTCGCTCCTTCGGAACACCCCCGATCAAAAGATCCCCTGGTCTGCGATTGCCGACCATAACCTATCCGAAGACGGAAATCAATTCTCACCTTGGGGTTTTCAAACGCCAAAAGCCCCGGGGTCGCCCCCGAGGCTCTTGGTTCTTACTCGTTTGATATCAGTCGGATCGATCGGTTATTCGCGCACCAGATCGAGCAGTTCCGACGCCGCCGGATACTCCCAAATTCTCGACTCCGGGAGCGGATCGCGCATGATCACCGGGTGCAGGACGATCACCAGGTCACGCTGATCGTCATTGGTGTTGCGCGTTCGAAACAGCCATCCGATCAGCGGAATGCGGCTGATCCACGGCGTATACCGGCTGTCCTCGCTGGCGGTGATCGATCGCAGACCACCGATCAGGAGCGACTGCCCGTCCTGCAGGCGCGCGCTCGTTCGGAGGTAGCGCGTCTGGAAGGCGGTCGTGTCGAGCTCCGAGCCCGTCGTGGCCCGCACCGACGCCGTGAGCGCCGGATCCGGGATCGAGAACGAAGGCACGACGTCCATGGTGACCATGTTGTCGTCGCCGACCAGCGGCCGGACGCCGAGCTCGATACCGAACCGTCGGAAGACGGTCTGGTCGAGGACACCGTTGGCCCCTGCCCCGCCCACATCCGTGAAGAAGTTCTGGGAGATCGGCACTTCACCACCCGAGGAGAACACCGCCACCTCGCCGTTGAGCACCGTCAGCGACGGTCGCGACAGCGATCGCGCGATTCCCTTCGTCTCGAGCAGGTTGAACACGCTGTCGATCGCGAAGTGCTCGCCGCTCAGCTGGAACTGGTTGGCCAGCCCACCCGAGAGCGCCCCGATGACGTTCTGAACATCCGTTTCGCTGAACGAGCCGACGCGGACCGCCTCCTCGCCCTGGATGATGGTCGAACCGGTCGCCGGCTCGAGAGTCGGCTGGTCGAAGTCCGAGACCGCCGCGATCGTGTTCGCGTTGAAGTCGAAGAGCTTCGTCCGGTTGATCTCGTAGAGGCGCACGTCGACGCGGATCTGCGGCAGATCTTCGACGGTGATGAACGAGAGGATCCGGCCGTTTCCGACGTCGAGCGCCTTCGCGCGGCCGATGTTCGCCTCGACCTGGTTCAGCAGGTTGGCGCCCGCGAGCCCGCCGCCGGCACCCCCGGCGCCGCCGCCACCACCGCCACCCTGCGTCGGGGTCTGGAGGTTCGACGAAGCCGTGGTATCGCCCTCGGAGACCAGCGCACCGGCCTCGTCGGCGATCACCTCGATGTTGTCCTCGTTGCCGCTCTCGCCGGTCACGATCTGATTGGCCATCATCAGGACGCGCGTCAGGGCGACCTGATCCTTGACCGTTCCGCCGAGGATGAACGCGTCTTCCTCGTCGTTGCGGACGTCACCGCGCAGAACGCGGCGAATCGTCACATCGACGCCGCCGACCGAGTCGATCTCGCTTCGGAGCTTCTCTTCGATCGACGCCGGCAGGACCTCGAGCTGGATCAGGTTGATGACGGCGTTGGCGTTGGCGGCCGACTGCGTCGAACGGTCCTCGTCGTCGACCTGGACCGTTCGCTCGCCCTCGAGCTCACGCGGATCGTCGGCGGTCCCGCGGATGAGCGGCGCCGTTCCCGCCTTGCCGCTCCCGGCCGCGAGGTAGCTTCGCGCGGCGTTCTCGGCCGCGATCGAATAGCTGACCTCGGGCACGAGCCCGCGAAGCACGACCGCATCCCGGTCCGGCGCCACTTCGGCCCGAATTCCGGGGTGGATGTCCTCGAGGAGCCGCTCGAGCATCGACAGGTCACGTCGAACGAGCATCGTGAACTCTTCGATCGTGTCGTCCGAGAACCAGATGATGACGCTCGTCCGGCCCACGCCCTTGCCGAGGAAAAGCAGCTCGCGGTCCGAGAGGGTCTCGAAGTCCAGGACTTCCACGTCGCCGACCGCGACGCGCGCAACGTCTCGGTCGAAGGTCAAGCGCTGGTGGGTCGACTTGTAGAGCGACCGTACCGCCCCCGATTCCTGTGCCGCGACCGGCCCCCCGACCAGTAGCGCCACGGCGAGCAGCAAGGTCCCGAGGGCCGCGCGACCGCGACGGGTGGGGACCGTCCTGCGTGTTGAGGGTGTCATCGTCCGTTTTCCTCCGAATCAGTGTGGAACTCATCGACCTTGGGGCCGAGAATCCGCCTCAGGGCGGCTCGAGCGCGATTCAAGCGCGATCGGACCGTTCCGACGGGCGCCCCGGTCATTTTGGAAATCGAATCATAATCCATCCCGCGGAATTCGCGAAGCTCGAACACCTCACGGAATTCCGGCGAGAGCTCGGAAACCGCCTCGGTGACCGCATCCCGGATCTCGGACCGCTCCAGATGGCTCGCCGGATCTTCGTGATCCGAGCCCTGGTGGCGGCGGCACTCGCGCTCGCCGGCCGTTTCTTCGTGGCGGCGGCGGCGCTGGCGGGTTCGCGAGGCGTGGAGGCTGCGGTGGACAACCGTGCGGACGAGCCATCCACGCGTGTCGATGGGCTCGATCCCCTCTTTCCACAGCGCGGTCAGGCCCTCCTGCACCGCGTCCCAGGCGAGGTGCTCGCAGCCCAGGATGCGGCGGGCGACGCCGACCAGGCGATCCATGTGCGGGAGCGTCATCTCCTCGAAGAGCTCGTCCGGCGTCAGGGTGCGGTCGTCGTTCTCCGTCGCGAGGGTGCTCGTGGCGTGGGCGAGGTTGTCCGTAAGCATGTCGTTTCCCCTTCTTCTTCGCGGCCCCGCGCCCAGGCCTCCGGTTCCCATCTTGCGAGCGAGCCAGTCGACTCGCGTCAGCGCGGCATGAGAGGTCTTTCACAAACCGCGTACCGGGAACCGTGGGATGCCCCCCTTCGAACCGCTCTCCTCCTGCCCCGAATCGGCAGAGCCCCTCGAGAACGGCACTCTCCGGGTCGAAACGCCGAGACAAAAAGGTTCCCGACTGAGAAGAAAAACGCGGAGAGGCCCTCCGAATCGGAGTGGGATCGACGCCGATGCGCAATCAGATTGATCGGGGTCTCGATCTGACAGGCGCTAGGTTGAGAGAGGCGAAGGGGCGACGGCGAGGAGAGCTCGCCGTCAGCGGTTGAACTTGCGCTTCAAGGCGTCGAGCTTGTCCTGGTAGGACTGCCCTTCGCCGGACTTCCGGCTCGATCGTCCGGCGTCTCCGCCCGGACGCGCCCCGGACTTCCCCTTCTTGGAGGCGCCCCCGCCGGATGTCGCGGGACGCGACTTCCGGGAGCCGCCCGACGAGGGCGAGCCCTTCTTCGAGCCCGCCGCGTCCTTCCCCGATCGCGCCTTGCCGGGCCGCGCGTCTCGACCGCCCTTGCCCTTCTTGGCCCCGGTCGCGCCCTTGCTCCGCCCGCCGTCCGCCTTCTTCTTGCGATCACCGTCGGAACGCGCCGACAGCGAAATGCGACTGCGCGCGACATCGACCTCGAGCACCCGCACCCGCAGCCGGTCGCCGGCCTTCACGACGTCGGCCGGGCTCTTCACGAACTGGTCGGAGAGCTGCGAGACGTGCACCAGACCGTCCTGATGGACGCCGACGTCGACGAAGGCGCCGAAATCGGTCACGTTCGTGACAATGCCCTCGAGGACCATTCCCGGCTCGACGTCTTCGAGGGACGTCACGTCCTCGCGAAACTGCGGCGGCTCGAACGTCTCACGCGGATCCCGTCCCGGCTTTCGAAGCTCGTCGAGGATATCCCGCAGCGTGGGCTCGCCGACGCTCTCGTCCACGTACGCATCGACCTTGATCGATCCGACCAGCTGCTCGTTGCCGATCAGATCCCTCAGGGACACGTTGCGATCCTCCGCCATGCGCGACACCAAGTCGTAGCGCTCGGGGTGGACGGCCGAGGCGTCGAGGGGATGCTCGCCGGAGCGCAGCCGCAGGAAGCCCCCCGCCTGCTCGAACGCCTTCGGACCGAGCCCGGACACCGCGAGCAGGTCCGCGCGCGACCGGAAGCCGCCGCTCTCTTCGCGGTGGCGAACGATGTTCTTCGCGACCTTCGGTCCGATTCCCGCCACGCGCGAGAGCAGCGGCACGCTCGCGGTGGCGAGCTCGACGCCCACGTGGTTCACGCAGCTCTCCACGACCTCGTCGAGCTTGCGCTTCAGAAGAGGCTGATGGACGTCGTGCTGATACTGGCCCACGCCGATCGACTTCGGATCGATCTTCACGAGCTCCGCGAGCGGGTCCTGGAGACGTCGCCCGATCGAGATCGCTCCCCGCACCGTCACGTCGAGCTCGGGGAACTCGTCCCTCGCGATGTCGGAGGCGCTGTAGACGCTCGCACCCGCTTCGTTCACCTGGACGACGACCACGCCTTCGATGCCGGCATCGCGCAGGGTCGCCCGCGCGAACGCTTCGGTCTCGCGCCCGCCGGTGCCGTTACCGATCGCGATGGCGAACGGATCATGCTCGCGCAGGAGCTCGAGCAGATGCTTCGCCGCCTCTTCCGCGCGCTGCGTCGGATAGATCGTGCGGTGCGCCACGAGGCGCCCCGTCGCGTCGACCACCGCGCACTTGCATCCCGTGCGGAACCCCGGATCGATCCCGAGGACCCGGCGTTCCCCGAGCGGCGCCGCCAGCAGCAGATTGCGCAGGTTCTCGGCAAAGACGCCGACGGCCGACCCGTCGGACCGCCCTTTGAGCTCGGCGCGGATGTCGTTCTCGACGGCGGGTGCGAGCAGCCGCCGCAGCCCGTCCTCGATCGCCTCGGACAGAAGCCCCGCCGACGGGGATCGTCGCTCGAGGTTCATGCGCTGCTGGATGCGGCCGATCAGCGGCTCGTGCTTCACCACGACGTGCACCCGGAGAACGCCCTCGCGCTCGCCTCGGCGAATCGCGAGGTACCGATGCGACGGCACGGACGCGACCGGCTCGCGATAGTCGTAGTAGGGCTCGAACTTCGTCGGCTCGGCGTCCTTCCCGGAGACCACCTTCGCCTCGAGGATTCCGCCCGTCGCGAACTCGTCGCGCACCATCGCGCGGATCTCGGCGTCCTCGGACATGATCTCCGCGACGATATCCTTCGCGCCCTGGAGTGCGTCCTCGACGCTCTCCACGCCCCGCTGGCTGTCCGCGGTATCGACGAAGTGGACCGCCTCCTCGAAGGGGTCCTTGTCGGTCAGCTGGTTCAGGATGATGCCGGCGAGCGGCTCGAGGCCCTTCTCCCGCGCGATCGTCCCTCGGGTACGGCGCTTCGGTTTGAACGGGAGGTAGAGGTCTTCGATCGCCGCCTTCGTCGTGGCCGCGAGGATCCGCTCACGAAGCTCCGGCGTGAGCTTGCCCTGCTCTTCGATCGAGGCGAGGATCGCCGCGCGACGCTCCGAGAGCTCACCGAGGTAGCGGTGCCGCTCCTCGATCGCACGGATCTGGACCTCGTCCAGACCTTGGGTCGCTTCCTTGCGATACCGTGCGATGAAGGGAACCGTGTTGCCCTCACCGAAGAGGGTCACCACGGCGCGCACGCCACGTTCCGGAAGCCCGGTCTCCCGCGCAATGATCGGCACGGGATCGAGCTGAGTCGCAGGGTCCATCCTTTTTTCCTCGTTCAGATCCTCCGCGCCATCCTAGCAAGGGCCTCACAGAAAGGGCAATCGCTGTTGACTCCGTACGTTGGATCGGCTATCCGTTGGACGACAGAAGGAAGGGTTTCATGCAGCAATCCGCCGTCCGTTCCGACCCCGCCGGCCACGTGGCCCGGCTGATCGAAAACATGGAGCGCGTCATCGTCGGCAAGCGCGGACGCATCGAGCGTCTCGTGGTCGGACTCCTTGCGGGCGGGCACGTGCTCATCGAGGACATTCCCGGCGTCGGCAAGACCACGCTCGCGCGCGCCCTCGCCCGATCGATCGACGCCGGCTTCCGACGGCTGCAGTTCACGCCCGACCTGCTGCCCGCCGACATCACGGGGGTTTCGATCTTCGACCAGTCGCGCGGAGAGTTCGTGTTCCAGCCGGGGCCGATCTTCACGCACATCGTGCTCGCGGACGAGATCAACCGCACGACCCCGCGCACGCAGAGCGCGCTCCTCGAAGCCATGAACGAGGCCGAGGTCTCGGCCGACGGGGTCACGCACGCTCTTCCGGAGCCGTTCTTCGTCATCGCGACGCAGAATCCGCTCGAGTACACCGGAACGTACCCGCTTCCGGAATCTCAGCTCGACCGCTTCCTCTTGCGCATCGGGCTCGACTACCCGACGCTCGAAGAAGAAAAGCGCATCCTCGAGAGCCGCCGCAGTGCCGACCCGCTCGACTCGCTCGAGCCCGTGCTCCGCACCGAGGACGTCCTCGTCCTGCGAGAAGGCGTGCGCGACATCCGGGTCGAAGAGCCGATCGTCGACTACATCACGCGGATCGCCGCCGCGACGCGCGAGCACGAGCAGCTCGCCGCGGGAGCGAGCCCCCGCGCCAGCCTGGGTCTCTACCGCGCCGCGCAGGCGTACGCCCGGGTCCGGGGACGCGATCACGTCCTGCCCGACGACGTGAAGACGCTCGCCATCCCGGTCCTCGCGCACCGCCTCCTGCCGCGGCAAGCGGGGCCCGTCGCCGGAGTCGCCACGAGTCCGATCGACGTGATGGAGGAGGTGCTCGGCGCGGTCCCGGTCCCGCTGTGACGGAACCGCAGCCGGTCGCGCTTCGTCCCACGCGGACGGGCATCCTGCTTCCGATCGTCGCCGTGCTCGTGATCCTGCTCGCGATGGACTACGGCAACAACGGGCTGCTCCTCACCGGATGCGTGATCCTCGGATGCGCGGGCGCCGCCCTGTTCGCGGCGCGCGCCAATGTCCGCGGGCTGACGGTTCGCCGCCGGATTCGCGGGCCGCTCTTCGCGCGCCTGCGGTTTCGGTCCAAGCTCACGATCGGCAATCCGCGACGTTCGACGCGCGCCTTCCTCGAGCTCCACGATCGCGCGGAGGGTCACGGCGTGCCGCGCGTGCCCCCGAGCTTCTTCTCGATCGTCGCGACCGTACCCGGACGCTCGAGCACGGTCGTGCATCAGGAGAGCCTCTTCTTCCGCCGGGGGCGAAAACGGTTCACTCATGTCGCCGTCTCGAGCGGCTTCCCGTTCGGGCTCTTCCGCGTCTCGACCGCGGTCCCGTGCGACGGCGACGTCCTCGTGCACCCCGAGCCCGTCGCGATCCCGCCCGGCGTCCTGCCTCGCTCCGAAGAGGCGCGCGGCTTCTCGTTCGTCCGTCCCTCGGGACGCGGCACCGAGGAGTTCGCGGGCGTGCGCGAGCTGCGTCCGGGAGATTCGGCGCGCCACATCCACTGGAGGACGTCCGCGCGCGTCGCCGACCGGCTGCTCGTGAAGCAATACGAGCACACGCCCTCGACGACCGTGCAGCTGGAGCTCGACACGCGCCTCGACGAGCCGTCGCCACGGCTGCGCGGCCGGTTCGAGCGCGCGGTGCAAATCGCCGCGTCGCTCCTGCGCGAGCTGGTGCGCCACGGACACGAAGTCCGCTTCACGATCCGCGGCGCCGAGTCTCGAACGTTCGACGCTCGGACCGGGCATCGCGATCTGGCGGCCGCCCTCGAAGCGCTCGCGCTGGTCGAGCCCGAGTCTCCGATCGATCCGCCTCTCGACACGTCGCAACCGAGCTTCCCGCACGCGGAGCTCGCCCTGGTGCTCCGAGCAGAAGACTGCGCGCTCGACCGCCCGCTCGAAGAGATCATCCGATTCGAGAGGCGACCGCGATGAAGACCCTCGATCGCCGCCTCCTCCTCTCGGCGCACGCGCTCGTCCTCACCGTCACGGCAGCAGCCGCGGCGGGCTTCGATTCGATCTGGCCGCTCGCCTGGGTCTTCGCCTCGATGGCGTGGGGAGCGCTCGGCTCGTGGGTCGAGCGCGCGACCGGCCGGATTCCCGAACGACTCGACCCGCGAGCCGTGGCACCGTTCGCCATCTTGCTCGTCCTCGTCCCCTGGACCGCACCGCCCCTCGAAGGCGACGGCGCCCGGATCCTCGCGCTTCTCCTGATCGGGTTCGAGATCCTCCTGGTGGCGATGCGTCCCTCGCTGCCCGTCGTGCGGCTCGAAGCGATGTGCGCGGCCGGGATGCTGCTCCCGCTGTCGTTTCTTCTCGCGACCGGTCCCTTCGTGATCGTCGCGAGCGCCGTCGGCCTGCTCTCCGCTCGCTTCTGGATCGGGATGCAGGCCCGGCGCTTTCCCGAACGGCTCCGTCGACGACGTCGCAGCGCGGGGCGAACGACCCGGCCTGCCGCCCTGCCACCACGCGTCGGCCTCGCTCGCTTCTCCCTGGTCGCGTCCTGGATCGGCGTGGTGCTGTTCCTCTCCCTCCCGCGTTTCGCGTTCCGCGATCTGCTGCCGGAACAGACTCGCAGCGGCGTCTCGCCGAGCCGCGTCGACTTCGGTCCTTCCCGCACGACCACTCCGGGGCGCCGCGCCGCATCCCAGGAGTTCGATCCGCGCCTCGGATTCCGCGAGGACGCCTTCCTCTCCAATCTCGGACGAATCGAGGAGGACGACGAGATCGTGCTGCGCGCTCGCTTCGAGGACCGCCAGGGCGGCGCGACCGAGCCGCCGAGCTGGCCGGTGCGCATGCGCGGCATCGTGCTCGATCGCTACGAGCGCGGAGGCCACTGGTACAACGCGAGCCTCGAGCGAGCGATCGTCACCGATCGTGAGGATCGCCGCGAGGACGGATGGACCGACCTCTACACGCCTCCCTCGGCCGAGACCACGACCGTGCACGCCCGGGTCGAGCTGCGTCCCGTGGGATCGGCGGCGGTGTTCGCACTCGCCGAGCCGGTGCGTCTGCGCCTGCCCGAGGCCCGCGTCGATACGCACGGCAGCGTCTACTTTGCCGACAATCCCGATCGGACGGTCGTCTACGACGTCGAGTCGCGCATCCCGACTTCGTCTCCCGCCGCTCTCGGAAGCGCCACGCGCTTTCCGCTGGGCGACCCCCGCTTCCTGCAACTGCCGCGTCCGTTTCCTCGTGTGCGACGGCTCGCCGCCAGGATCGTCGCCGGGCTCGGGAGCCGTTACGAGGTCTGCCGCGCGATCGAAACGCATCTCCAGCGGAGCTACGAGTACACGCTCGCGTTCGATGCCGCGACCGACAGCGATCTCGTCGAGCACTTCCTCTTCGAGACGCAATCGGGCTACTGTGTCCACTTCGCCTCGTCGATGGTCGTCATGCTACGGACACTCGGCATCCCGGCCCGCGTGGCCTGCGGATTCTCGAGCGACGAGCGCGGGCAGGAGCCGGGCGAGGTGATCCTCCGGCGACGCGACTCGCACGCGTGGGTCGAGGTCGACTTCGGGCGCTACGGCTGGATCGCGTTCGATCCGACGGGCGCGGGCCGAGACGCCGCGCTCGACTCCGAGCCTTCGTGGATCGAGGCCGCGCTCGACTACCTGAGCCGATTCGGCGATGCGGAGCGTCGCGCGATCCTGAACGCACTCGGCGGTGCGGCGCGCTGGATCTTGCCGGTGGTGCTCTTCGGCTTCGTCGTCGCGACGGCCTTCGTGCTCCGGCGCCGGCAGCGCGGGCCGAGGGACGGCGCCGTCGCGAACGTGATCCGCACCCACGGCGAGCTCGGATTCTACGAGGAGATGATCCGCCGGATGGCGATCGCGGGCGTCCGGCGGCGCCCCGACGAGACCCCGCTCGAGCTGGCGGCGCGAGCGCGGGCGTACTTCCCGGCCGAGATCGTCGACCGCCTGACCCGCGCCTTCTGCGACGCGCGCTACGGCAATCGCCCGCTAGCGCCCACGGAGAGCCAGGAGCTCGGGCATCTCGCCCGAACGTTGAGCCCAATCGATACGCCGGGCCATGGTGGAGCGGGTTCGACGGGGCTACAATAGGCGCATGAAGCCTTCCAGCATCCTCGACCGAACCGTCGCGCCCCGCCGGTGGGCGCGCTTCGCCGCCTTCGCTCTTGCCGTCGTCCTCATGGGCGCCGTGAGCCACGACGCCTTCGCGCAGGGTCGCGTCCGCCCCGGAAAATGGCGGGCCGGCAACGCCGCCGACGGCTTCAAGATCATGAAGACGCGCACCTACCAGGTTCAGACGCAAATACCGCAAGAACGCGCGCGGCTCGTCGTCGACCACGTCGAAGCCCTCATGAGCGAGTACCATCGGCGCTTCTACATCCGCAAGCCGATCGACGAGTTCGTCATGAAGATCTTCGAGAATCGCGACGGCTACCGCGGCTACGGAGGAAGCGCCGGCGCGCTCGCGCACTACCACCCGACGCACCGAGAGCTCGTCTGTTTCGACACCGGAAAGCTCACGGGTCGCGAAGGCGGGATCAACGAGGACGACGTCAAGCGCGTGAACATCGCGCTGAAGTCCCGAGGGCTCGCCGAAGAGCTCGAGGATCCGGTGGTGAAGGCCGTCCTGCCGCACCTGTCCACGCCCATGCTGCTCGGAGTCCTCGGGCACGAGAGCTGGCACCAGTACTTCCACTTCTGGATCGGGTCGAAGGTCGACTTCCCGGCCTGGCTCGACGAAGGCATCGCCGACTACTTCTACACGGCGCTCGTCTCCGAGGACCGGAGGAAGGTCACGACGGGCACGCTCAACCCGATGCGCCTGCCGACGATCTACGCCGCAATCAAGACCGAGAGCTACACGCCGATCAAGGAGATGCTTCGCTACCGCCGCAACGAGTACTACGCGAACAAGTCGCTGCACTACGCGCAGGGCTGGTCGATGGTCTACTTCTGCTGGCACGGCGGTAACAAGAAGTACGAGAAGATCCCCGAGAAGCTGATCCGGATCTTCAAGGACAAGCACAACATGGACAAGGCGACCGACATGGCCTTCCGCGGCATCCGCATCGAGCAGTTCGAAGAGGACTGGAAGCGGTACTACCTGTCGATGGACCTCGGCGAAGCTCTGACCGAGATCGCTCGCGACCTGATCGGCTTCGACCCGGCCGCGCAGACCGCACCCGGCACCACGCGCACGCCGGGCGCCACCGACCAGGCCGACGCCGGTGCGGGGAGCGCTCGATGAGCACGTATCGTGAGCCGCTGCCCGTCGTCGAAGAGATCCTTCGCAGCCTCGAGGGGATCCCTCTGATCCTCGACGACTTCCTCGCCCACGTGCCGGCCGACGTCATCGCGACCCGGCCCTCGCCGGATCGCTGGTCGATCCACGAGCACGTCTGCCACCTCGGCGAGGTCGAACCGATGTTCGTGGGCCGCGCCCAGCAGTTCATCGATGAGGAGCGGCCGAGCTTCACGCCGTACGATCCCGACGAGGCGACGCCAGGAAACCGGCTCGCCGACCTCGTGCTCGAGGACGCGGTGGCGAAGATGGCCGAGAACCGCGCCCGCTTCGTCCACACCCTGCGGTCGCTCGTCGAAGAGGATTGGGAGCGCGAGGCCGACCATCCCGAGTACAAGGTCTACACCCCCCTCACGCTCGCGCGTCACGCGCTCTTCCACGATCACTTCCACCTCTACCGCGCGGAAGAGATCGCCTTCGCGCCCTGATCCCCGAGCCGGCTTCACCCCAAGGACTTGCGCGCGACATCCCCGCCTGCGCCCACCCGACCGATCAAGTCCCGGCGACAATCTTTCCGAAACCCCGACTGGGAGAAGCCCCCACGTCGAGGCTTCCCCCGGGATGAATCGCCATGGCATGCAACGCATCGAACCACATCCGGACCGGCGGCGGGCGCCAGCTCTCGGGCTTGGCCGCTCGCTTCGCCCGACGCGCGGTGACGCGTCGACTCTCGCGCGTCGAGGGCGTCCGCGCCGTCTACGCACGACGCGGATCCCGGCGTGAGGACGGAAGTCCGCACCTCGGCACGATGCGCATCGCCGTCACGTGCGATCCGGAGACCGACCGCGAGGCCGTCCGCAAGGCGTGGGCGCGTCTCGTCCGACGATACCCGTCGCTCGAGCCCAGGCCGCTGCTCCTCGACGCCACGGCGGACCCCGATCGCGAACGGCCTTCGCTGTCGCGCCAGGCCACCGGTTCCCCCGAGACACGGGTCGGCTGGAGCCGCCTCGGTCGGACCCGGGGCCGCCGCGGACGATCCGCCCCGCCGCTTCCGAGCGAACGGTCGATTCGCTTCGCAGAGGTCCTTCACTGGCACGAAGAGATCTGCGAGATCCTGACGCTTCTCTATCTGCGCGACGGCTCACCCGACCGTGGGATGCTCGAACGACTCGCACGCGTTCTCGCCGAAGCGACGATCGACATCTCGAACCTGCTGCGCAGCCTTCTGTGGAACGAGCCTCTGAGGCGTGACCCCGACGAGATCGTCGCCGCGGCGCTCCGAACCCCGCGCGACTCGCGTATCCACGGACTGTTTCGACGCATTCGCCTCGTTGTCGACGATCGCATGACGGATGCGGATCGCCCGAAGTTCGTGCACTCGGCGCTCTCGTATATCGAGCACCTGTTCCGCACGTATCTCGGGGAGGTCCACGCGATCGCCGAGCGCGGCCTCGAGTTCGACTTCCGACCGCTCCTCCCGACGCCGACCGCCCTCCTCGACGGGCTCACGAGCGACGAGCCGGACGGACTCCCCCAGACGACGCTCCCGAACCGGGGAATCTTCGCTCCCCTCGATGAGATCGTCGGCCTCCGCAACGGGGACGAGCTCCAGATCGCCTACGTGCTCGCGGAGCTGCCGAGGCCCCCGATCGCTCGGCTGGTCTCCGTACACAAGAAGGTCGTCGGCCTGATCGCCGCCGATCTGCCGGAAGAAGTCGCCATCGAGCCGCGAATCGTGTGCGCCTCGGCGTATCGCGTCCTCGGGCTCCCCGGGTGCCCCGCGGCCTCGCCCACACGGCTGGTGGGCCGCGACGAAGCCGAGGATCGACCGAGCCTCGCCGCCCTCGCCGCCGATTCGGCCGCGCCCCTCGCCGACCTCAATCGCGCTCTCCTCGGGGACACCGCCCCTGCCGAGCCCCAGGCGTCGTCGATCTTCGACTGACGGGCCCGCGGACACCCACTCCGCGCGTCGGCTTGCCAAAACCCCGTCGGCACCGTATGTTAGTGCCGTTTTCAGGGGCGACGGACGCCCGGAGGAATAGCGCCTGATGGTCATCCGAAACGCGATGCGAAGCGGTCTGATCACCGCGGGCTGCCTCCTTCTCACGAGCTGCGGCGTGACGAAGGAGATCCACCGAACCTTCCCCCTCGCCGGGGATGGCCGCGTCGTGCTCGACCAGGCCACCGGCGGAGCCGTCATCCGGGCCTGGGACTACGAGGAGATCAAGGTCGACGCGGTGGCCAAGGCTCGCAACGGGACGCTCCTCCAGGAGGCGGAGGTCCGGTTCGACACCAGCCCGAGCTCGATCCGGCTGTGGACCGAGTATCTCGAGCCCGAGTCGGGATCGAACCGCCCCAACCTGCCGCTCGCGCAGAACCGTGCTGCCGTCCACTACGATCTGACCGTACCGCGCAACGCCTCGCTCGACCGCATCGCCGTCGAGAACAACACCCTCTCGATCGAGGACGTGCGGGGCAACATTCGCGCCACGGTCCGACAAGGGACGCTGCGCGCTCGATTCACGAAAATCGCTCGCAATCGCGTGCTCGTATTCGAAACCCAGGGCGGCGACATCGATCTCACGCTTCCGCGCAACCCCGACATCCGGCTGGACGCGACGGCGCGCAACGGATCGATCGACACGTCGCTCGGAATCCCGCTACGCAATGCGCTCCCCGGCGGCTCCATCGTGAGCAAGCTCGAGGGGATCTTCGGGAATGGCTCGACGAGCATCAAGCTGAACGCGATCAACGGGGATATCCGCATCCGCACCCCCTGAGGCCGCGGACCGGGCGGGCATCCCGGGGCATGACAGGAGGGAACACCGATGGGCTACGAGCTCGACGCGGTGGAACGGCGGGTGCTCGGCGTACTGGTCGAGAAGGGCTACACCACGCCGGATCAGTACCCGCTATCGATGAACGCGATCGTCAACGCGTGCAACCAGAAGAGCTGCCGCGATCCTCAGATGAACCTGGACGAAGTCCACGTGTTCGACGCGATCGACAGCTTGCGCGGACACGGCCTCGCGATCGTGGCCCACACCGGCGGCCGGGTCGATCGCTACCGCCACTGCGTGCCCGAGATGCTCGAGATCCAGGCTCGGGAAGCGGCGATCCTCGCCGAGCTGTTGCTGCGCGGCCCGCAGACCGACGGCGAACTCCGCCAGCGCGCCCATCGCATGGTCTCGATCGAGTCGCTGAACCTCGCGCAGGAGCTGATCGACGGGTTGATCGAGAAGGGCTTCGTGCGATGCCTCGCTCCCGGTGGACGCAAGCGCGGCGTGAAGTACGCGCACACACTCTACCCCGCGAACGAAGCGCCGGCCGATCAGGATCCGTCCGAGACGGCGTCGGCACCCTCGGCCCCGGTCTCCTCCGCCTCGGCGCCGGCGCCCGCGGCGAGTTCCGACGAGGTGCGCGAGCTCCGCGAGCTGATCGAGGCGCTCACGAAGCGGGTGGATGCGCTCGAATCGGCGCTCGGCGGTCCCTGAGGAGCGCCCCCTGACGAAGTCCGCGGGTCAGCTCGTCTCGCCGAACCGTTCGGTGAGCTGGTATCGCTTGATCTTCCCGGACGCCGTCATGGGAAGCGACTCGACCGAGAAGACCGCGGCCGGGATCTTCGACTTGCCGATGCGGCCCGCGAGCTTCTCTTTCACCGTCGCCGTATCGAACGCGGCGCCTTCCGCCGGCACGATCGCCACCGCGACCGTCTCGCCGAGTACCGGATCGGGAATCCCGAAGGCAGCCACGTCGACAATGCCGGGGAGCCCCCGCATGGCCTCTTCGACCTCCGCCGGATACACGTTCTCGCCGCCGCGGATGATCATCTCCTTGATGCGGCCGTTGATGTCGAGATCGCCCTGGTCGTTCCGCACCGCGAGGTCGCCCGTGTGGAGCCACCCGTCGTCGTCGACGGTCGCGGCGGTGGCCTCGGGATTCTTGTAGTAGCCGAGCATGACCTGCTCGCCGCGGACGTGCACCTCGCCGTGATCGCCGACCGCTCCTGTGACCGGGTCGACCAGACGGACCTCGGTCTCTTCGACGGGATCGCCGATCGTGTGGCAGCGGCGATCGAGATCCATGTGCGGATCGGCGAACGTCACCGCGGGGCTCGATTCGGTGAGGCCGAAGCCAGGAGCGATGCCCGGGATGGCGAGGTCGGTCGCCACCTGGCGCACGAGCGAAGGCGGGCACGACGCCCCGGCCATGATGCCCGAACGAACGGTCTCGACGCGCACGCCCCGCTCCTTGGCGTGGACGCACAGCGCATGGAACATCGTCGGCACGCCGTGGACGGCCGTGATCTCGTGGCGGAGGATCGTATCGATGGAATCGGCGGGATCGAAAGCGCGAGTCAGGTGGATCGACGCGCCGTGCGTATACGCCCCGAGCACCACGACCACGCATCCGAAGCAGTGAAAGAGCGGGACCTGGCACAGAACGCGATCGTCGGGCGTGACGCCGAACGACTTGCCCGTCCGGTAGCCGTTGTTGACGATGTTTCGCGACGACAGCATCACGCCCTTCGGGAAGCCCGTGGTTCCCGACGTGTACTGCATGTTGATGCAATCGTCGAGGGCAACGTCGAGGGGCGGTACCGAATCGTAGTCGTTCGAAAGCGCATCGAGCGCCACCGCATCGTCCGCCTCGCCGCCCTCGAGGAGCACCACGTGCTCGAGCCGCGGCAGCGCGGACCGGTCGACGGCGCCGAGCACCGCCATGAAGTCGTGTCCGCGCGCCTCGCGTCCGGCGAGGAGGACCTTCGCGTCGGAGTGATCCAGCAGGTACGCCAGATCCTCGCTGCCGAATGCGGTGTTCACGGTGACGAGCACCGCACCGATCCGCGCCAGGCCGAACTCGAGGAAGATCCACTCCGGAAGATTCGCCGCCCAGACCGCCACGTGATCGCCCTTGCCCACGCCGAGGGAGTGCATCTTCCCGGCCATGGCATGTGCCTCGGCGAGCAGCTCGGTAAAGGTCCAGGAGCGGTCTCCCGAGGTCAGGGCCAGTCCATCCGGCCACAGCCTCGCCGCCTCCGAGACGACCTCGTACACCGTGACATCGCGAATCATGATCGCCTCGCATCCTCTCCATGTCGGCGTGCGGTCCCGCACACCTCGCTCGGGCGGCCGGGATCGCGGAGGATTCTATCGAATCGAAGCGCCGTCGGCATCGCTGGACTCGCCGAACCGAGCTCGGGCTTGCCGAACATGTAGAATCCCGAAGCCCAATACGGAGGAGGGAGCCATGCTCGACCCATCGATCAACTGGCAGGAACGCTACGACGCGGCGTTCATCATGACACTGCGCCTTCGCAACGAGGATCAGCCGGGAAGCCTCGCCGAGACGCTCTCGGCCATCGGTGCCGAGGGCGCGCGCATCGGCGACATCCATATCGTCGGCGCCGACAGCTCCTGCAAGATCCACGACGTGCAGGTGTTCTTCACGGATCGCGATCACATCCGCCGGACGCTCGATCGGCTCGCCGAGACCGAGGGCGTCGAGGTGACCAGCGTCACCGACGACGTGCTCGAGATCCATCGGGGCGGTGCGATCGAGACGCACGAGCGCGTTCCGCTCGAGACGGTCATGGATCTGCGCATGGTCTACACCCCGGGGGTCGCCTCGGTGTGCAACCACATCGCCGAGTATCCGGAATCGGCGTGGGACTTCACCGGCATCGGCAATCGCATCTCGATCGTGACGAACGGGACGGCCGTACTCGGACTCGGCGACATCGGCCCTCTCGCCTCGCTCCCGGTGATGGAGGGCAAGGCCGCGATCCTCGCGCGATGGGTCGGCGTGTCGGCCGATCCGTTCCTGATCGACAGCAAGGATCCGGACGAGATCGTCGAGATCGTGGCGAAGACCGCGTCGAATTACGGAGCCATCCAGCTCGAAGACATCGCGGCGCCCGCCTGTTTCGAGATCGAGGAGAAGCTCGACGCTCGCCTCGGCATCCCGGTCTTCCACGACGACCAGCACGGCACGGCCACGGTGTGCGTCGCGGGCCTGATCCGGGCGCTCGAGCGCACCGGCCGCGAGGCGGAAGACTGCCGCGCCGTCGTGCTCGGAGCCGGCGCGGCGGGCCTCGCCATCGCGCGCTTCCTCGTCGACTTCGGTGTCGGCGACGTCATCCTTTGCGACTCCCGCGGCGCGATCTACGAGGGACGCCCGGAGGGGATGAACCGCTGGAAGGAAGAGCTCGCGCGCGTGACGAACCGTGAGAACGAGAAAGGCTCGCTCGCCGACGTGATGCGCGGCAAGAACCTCTTCGTCGGCGTCTCACGGCCCGGGCTCGTGACGAAGGAGATGATCGCGTCGATGGAGGAACCGATCGTGTTCGCGCTGGCCAATCCGACGAGCGAGATCCCGACGCAGGAAGCGCTCGACGCCGGCGCGGTGATCGCCGTCGACGGTCGCGGCATGAACAATGCCCTCGCCTATCCCGGGATCTTCCGCGGTGCTCTCGACGCCCGCGCGAAGAAGATCACGGCAAGCATGAAGATCGCGGCGGCGCGGACGCTCGCCGCGTGTGCCGAGGGCGACGATCTGCTACCCGACATGTTCGACGACGCGATGCATCGGCAGGTTGCCGCAGCCGTGGCGGCCGCCGCCGAGGACGAGCGTTCCTGACGATCGCCGATCATCCCGAGGATCGACGCAGCCCGCGCGGGACGATCGCTCGCTCCACGCCCTCGAACACGCCCTGGACCGCGAGCGCGAGGAACGCGGCCGGCAGCGCCCCCATCAGGATCAGCCCGTTATCGGCAAGGCGGATCCCGGTGAGGATCAGCTGACCGTATCCTCCCGCGCCGATCAGTGCCCCGAGCGTGGCCGTGCCGACGTTGATCACCGCCGACGTCTTGATCCCGGCCAGGATGGAGCGCGACGCGAGCGGCAGTTCGATGCTTCGAAGTCGCGCGCCCGGCGAAAGCCCGAGCACCTCGGCCGAATCGAGCATCCCGGAAGGAATCGTCGCGATACCGGTGTGCGTGTTCCGCACGATCGGCAGCAGGCTGTAGAGGAACATCGCCGCGATGGCCGGCGGCGCGCCGATGCCGAGCAGCGGGATCATCACCACGAGCAGCGCGAGGGACGGCACGGTCTGGATCACGCCGACCGTGCCGAGGATCAGGCCGCCGTAGCGTTCGGACCTCGCCGCCGCGATGCCGAGCGGAATCGCCACCGCGATCGCCATCACGAGCGAGATCCCGACGAGGAACAGGTGCTCGAGCGTGTGGCGCCCCAGGCGCGCGGCGAGCGTCTCCTCGCGCACCGAGATCGAAAGGCCGAGCGCGTCGCGCAGGAAGTCCGCGGCCACGCGCGCCTCCGGCACCCGCTCGATCTTGGCGCGCCGGTTCATCGAGACCATCTCGTCTTCGCGGATCTTGCCGACGAGCTGCTCGAAGGAGGCCAGCACCTTCGGCGCTCGCTGCTCGAGGTCCGCGCGATACAGAATGACGGCCTCGTAGCGCGGAAAATACTCGCGATCGTCTTCCAGACGCGCCAGATCGTAGAGCTCGATCTCGGCGTCCGTCGCGTAGAGGTCGAGCACGTCGATCGAACCGGCCGCCAGACTTCGATACGCGACGTCATGGTCGAGACCGCGCACGTCGCGAGGGTCGAGCCCGTATCGATCGCGCAGGCCCGGCCAGCCGTCCGCGCGATCCATGAACTCGCTCGTCAGTCCGAATCGCAGGCCCTTGCGATCCGCGAGCTCCGAGATCTTCGAGACGCCGAGCTCCTGCGCGCGATCCCGACGCATGCCGAGAACGTACGTGTTGTTGAAGCCGAGCGATCGCGTCTGACGGATCCCCGCCTCGGCGAGCTCCCGAGCGACCTCGTCGGCGCCCGAAGCACGGCCGGCGAGGATCTCCGCCTCGAGCGTGCCCGTGTACTCGACGTACGCGTCGACGTCGCCGGCGATCAGCGCATTCCAGACCACGCGCGTTCCGCCGAGCTCGCGACGATGGAGCGCCTCCACGCCGGCGTCACGGGCGAGCCCGGTCAGCACCTCCCCGAGCACGACCGATTCGGTGAACTTCTTCGAAGCCAGCACGACGCGATCGGAGGCGTCGACGTTCCCGGGGACGGCGCAAAGCCAAAGGGCCAGGCCCGCCACGACGGTCGCCGCGCCCCTCACGATTCCTCATCCCGGAGCGCGTCGAAAGGTCCTCGCTGCGCCCAGACGAATCGGGCGACGAACGGATCGGCGGGCCGTCGAACGAGATCGGCGAGCGTTCCGGTCTGCACGATCGCGCCGTCGCGAAGAAGCACGATCGTGTCGGCGAAGAAACCCGCCTCGCCGAGATCGTGCGTCACGAGAACGACGCTCTTGCCGAGCCGGCAGAAGATCGCCGCGAGATCGTCCTGCAGCTCGGCCCGGATCATCGGATCGAGAGCTCCTAGAGGCTCGTCGAGCAGCAGCACGTCCGGGTCGAGCATCAGCGCTCGCATCAGGGCCACGCGCTGGCGCTGGCCGCCCGAGAGCTCGGTCGGGAATCGATCGAGCGTCTCCCGATCGAGCCGGACCAGATCGGCGAGCTCTTCGAGTCGCGCCTCCATCTCGTCCCGGTCGACGCCGTGATGCCTCGCCGCGAGCGTGACGTTGCGCTCGCAGGTGAGATGCGGGCAGAGG
>CAZQZX010000059.1:0-29757 GCA_964597885.1 uncultured Planctomycetota bacterium | reverse complement strand
CGAGAACCTCGATACCGTCCGTCACGACAACCTCGCGCGTCGTGCCACCGGCCGTTCCGTTGAAGAACATGATGTCGGTCGCCGAGCCGTTGCCCAGGTCGACGTTACCCGTCATGCAGTCGATGGCCGAGTTCGGATCGATCGTGACGTAGATCGACGTCGGCATGAGCTGGGCGCCCCCGCCCGTCGCGTGGAGGCGTCGCGCGTCCGATCCGTCGAAGTTCGCCTTCCAGATGCCGACCTCGTTGGTGCCGAGCTCGTCCACCCAGTAGACCGTCTCGCCGACGCCGTCGACGCCGATGTCGATGATGCCCGAGAACTGGTTGGGACCGTCGTAGACGATCTCGACGTTGGATCCGTCGAAGTCGCAACGCGCGATGTCGTTGCGCTGGGTCGACTGGTCGCCCCAGTAGATCTTGCTGTTCACTTCGTCGATGGCGATCGAGAAGGGACGATCGACGTCCGGCGAGCTCACCACCGTCTCGCGGTTCGAGCCGTCGAGGTCCATGCGCTCGATCGACTTCTGCGTGATGTTGCCGAAGTAGAGCTTGCTGTTGGTGCGGTCGATCTGGACCGGGCCGAGCTGGTCGCTACCGCCCGAGACGAGGAACTGGATTCCCGTGCCGTCGGTGTTCGTGCGGTAGATGATCTTGGTCCCACGGTCCGTGATGTAGAGCTTGTTCTCGGACCAGTTGATCTGGAGACCGATCGGATCGATCAGACCCGTGAGGATGTCGGTGCGACCCGAACCGTTCTCGTTGACGCGCTTCACGCTGCCGAAGCCGCCGTTGCGCTCCGAGTAGTAGAGCTGGTGCCCGGAGGGCGACCACTGGATACCCCGGGGCAGGAAGTCCTGCGTGGGGATGTTGTTGATCTGCTGCTTGGTGGTGCCGTCGAGGTTCATGCGCCAGACGCGCGGCGGCCCGAACTGCGTTTCGGTCCAGTAGACCTTGGTGGCCTGGCCCAAGGCGGCCGAGGCGAGCACAAGCAACAAGGCAGTCGTGAACAAAGACGTTAGCGTTCGGCGCATTTGGAGACTCCTCTGACAGGAATTGTCGTGATGGAGGAACCGCGAGGCGTGGCGGCTCCCGGACCCCTGGGAAGCGAGCCAACAGTATAGCTCAGTTGATTCCGCGCCGGAACCCTTTGAGGACGAATTTAGTCCGAATTAGGTGAGATACCGTAGACGGGACACTTTGCAACGGAAAGCGCCTGTCCGCGAAGGTGTTGCCGTGGTTCAGGATCCGGTCTCGCCGGCGGGCGTCGCCGCACCGGTAGCCGCCGGGGCGGGCTTCTTGGCGGGAGGCATCGGACGGTACAGCATCACGAGGCATCCGCCGAGGGCCGCCAGGAAAATCCCGGCCGCGAACTGCCATCGGATCGCCGACAGGCCGCCCTCCGGCGGGTGGAGCGCCGTCGCCACCACGGCGTTCACGACCGGCGCGCCCGCGAAGACGATCGACATCACCACGGGCGGCGTGCCCTTCGCCCCGAACGCCAGCAGTACGCCCAGGGCCCCGATCGCGCCGACCGAGCCCGCGATCAGAGACCACGTGATGCCCTTCGCCGGCATCGAGAAGGACGCCCCCTTGGCGAGAAGGATCCCGAGCGGCGCGAGGACGGCGATCAGGAAGTAGGCGACCCCGACGAACAGGAACGCCTTCCAGCGGCCGTTGGCCGGATCGCCCATCGCGACCTGGCCGGTGTGCAGGCAAACCCCGTAGAGTCCCCACGTCACGACCGTCATGAACACGAAGTAGAGCCAGGTCATCTCACCCCATCCTCTCTCGCAAGGCTCTAGTTCGCGAAGGCGTCGACCGCCGCGAAGAGCTTGTCGTAGTCGCGGAACAGATTCCCGACCAGGCAATCGGTAACGTCCGACTGCAGATCCGGGTGCTGCTTGAGGAATCCCCGCATGCTGAACGAGTCATCGTAGAACGCGTACACGAGGCTGCGCATCGACTTGATGCCGTTGCGCATCTGCTCACCGTAGCTCTCGAAGCTCGTTGCGGAAACATCCCCTCTTTCGAGCGCGGCGTGAACCGCGTCGGCCGCGCGCTCGCCGCCCTGCAGCGCCAGCAGCACACCCGACGAGAAGATGGGGTCGAGGAAGCCGAACGCGTCGCCGGTCAGGACGAGCCCGTCCTGCGCCCACTTCGACGATCGGTACGACCACTTCTTCGTCACGTAGAACGGCCCGTCCTCGACGCCCGGGGCGTTGATGCGCTCGCCCGGCGCCAGGTGATCCTTGATCCACGCGTTGTTCTCGACCTCGCGGTCGAAGATGGTCTCGAGATCGCGCGTGTCACGGAAGAGGTAGTCGCGCTCCGCGACGGCTCCCACGCTCACGATGTCGTTGGCGAGCGGGATGTACCAGAACCAGCCGCCCTCGGGGAGGAACCCGACGGTGGTCGCGCCTTCGTCGATCCCTTCGTCGCGCTTCGCGCCGCGGTAGTACGTCCAAAGCGCCACCTTCTTGAGCCGCGGATCCGACTCGCGCCATGGGTTCTTCTTCAGGCCGATGCCGGCGCGACCGCTCGCGTCGATGGTGACGGGCGCGTGCAGGTCGTTCGACACGCCGTCCGGTCCGACGATACGAACACCGACGACCCTGCCGTCCTCCATCAGGAACTCGTCGACGCGCGTCTCCTCGCGCACCACGACGCCCTTGTCGCGCGCGTTATCGAGCAGCATCTGGTCGAACTCGCTGCGGAGCACCTGCCACGTCGTGGCGGCCGGGCCGTCGAAGTGCTGCGTGAAGTAGAACGGCTGCGACTGCTCGCCGTTCGTCGACACGAACTGGACGCTGTGCTTCTGCTGGAAGTGCGACGACTTCATCTTGTCGACCATCCCGATCCGCTCCAGCGTGTAGTAGCAGTACGGGATGAGCGACTCGCCGATGGAGTATCGCGGGAACTTCTCTTTCTCGACGATGAGGACCCGCCGGCCGTGCATCGCCAGGACCGTCGCCGCCGTCGTGCCCGAAGGGCCGGCGCCGATGACGATCGCGTCGTAGCTGGAATCGTTCTTCATGATCATGTGTATCTCGCGTCTCGGTGCTGCGGGAGGAAGAAGTCGAGCATGAGGCTGTCGACCTTGAGGAGAGCCTCTCGGCTCAGACCGATCCTCTCTCCATCCCCTTCCTTCAGATAACCTTTCGCTCGCAGACCCTCGAAGGGTTCACGGAATTTCTCGAGAATGTCGACTCCGAAGCGGTCGCGGTAGTACGCGGCGTCCACTCCGCCCAGCTTGAACTGCAAGACCAGCTCGCGGACGAGGCGTTCCTCATCGGTGGGCCTCAGCGCACGGTGAATCGGCAGCTCGCCTCGATCGATTCGATCGATATACGGGTCCCAGTTGTGCTCGTTCTGATAATGCGTCCCGCCGACATGACCAAAGGACGCGACGCCGAGCGCGAGCATGTCGGCACCCGAGAACAGCTGCTCGCGGTAGAGGAAGCGCGTCCGCGACGCGTCCTTGACCACCGTGCAGGTGCTGTTGACCGAGTAGCCGCAGGCCTCGAGGCGGCGGAAGGCCTCGTCGACCCACCGACGCTTCGTCGCCCAGTCGGCCACGGGCGCC
Organism: uncultured Planctomycetota bacterium; assembly: GCA_964597885.1. Taxonomy (GTDB): domain Bacteria; phylum Planctomycetota; class JACOTG01; order JACOTG01; family JAUIME01; genus CAZQZX01. Next base: position 26,175 of record CAZQZX010000059.1, on the reverse strand, counting down.
GCTTCCTTGCCCTCGGCCTTCATCATGTCGCGGTAGATCGTCGTGTTGTAGGGAACCTCCATCTGGTAGATGGTGACGCTGTCCGGCTGCATCTCGACGGTCCGCTCGATCACGCGCTCCCAACCCTCGTCGGTCTCGCCGAGCATCCCCGCGATCAGGTCGATGTTGATCTGCGGGAAGCCGACCTCGCGTGCCGTCTCGAACGCGACGGGAATCTCGCGCGCGCCGTGCGCCCGGCCGTTCAACCGCAGGATGTCCTCGTCGAAGTGCTCGACCCCGAGGCTCAATCGCGTCACGCCCATCTCGCGAAGGAAGCGGATCTTCGGCTCGCTGAGCGTGCCGGGCTCGCATTCGAAGGTGACCTCTTCGGCCTCGTCCCACGGGAGGACTTCCTTCATCGCGTTCGTGAGCGCGGTCAGCTGCTTCACCGACAGGTAGGAAGGCGTCCCGCCTCCGAAGTACACGACCCGCGGCTTGCGCCCCTTCACCAGCGGACGCGCCGCGTAAAGGCGGAGCTCCTCCAGGCACGCATCGAGGTAGCCCTGGATCTCGCTCGAGCTCTTCCCGGTGTAGATGCGGAAGTAGCAGAAGTGGCATCGCTTCCGACAGAACGGAACGTGCAGGTACAGGCCCAGAGGCTTCCCCGGCTCGGGCTCACGCTCGAGCGCCTCGAGGGCTTCGTTCGCGAGCTCCGGCTTCCAGAACGAAAACGGAGGATAGTTCGAGATGAAGTAGTTGCCCGCCGAGGTCGGGCTCGTCGAAGACGTCATGAGGCGAGCTCTCCCTGCGAGATGGAGGCTCCGTAGAGTGCCACGAAGTCCTCCGCCGCGACCGGGCGCGGGTTGTGCTGCCCGGTCCACTGCATCGAAGCCGCCTGCGCGAGGGCCCCGAGATCCGTGTCGGTGACGCCGCATCGCGCGATCGAGGAGGGCAGCTCGCCTTCCTCGCGCAGCGCGACCAGCGTATCGGCAAGTGCGATCGAAGCCATCTCGGGGTCGGCGTCCGCGTCGACGAGGCCGGCACCCGCCATCAGATCGCGATAGGCGATCGCGACGTCCGGATCCTCGGAGTTGAAACGAACGACGTGCGGGAGCATGAGCGCCACCGCATGACCGTGGACGACGTCGAACGACGCGGTCAGGGGATTCGCCGCCGCGTGAGCCGCCCCGAGCATGCTCGCCTCGATCGCCATGCCGGCGAACGCCGCGGCAATCTGCATGTCGGCGCGCGCCTCGAGATCGTCGGGCTTCGAGAGCGTGCGCGGCAAAGCCCGCACCCCGAGACGGAACGCTTCGCGCGCGTAGAGCGTCGACATCGCGTTCCGGGTCTTGGTCACGGCCGACTCGACCGCGTGGGAGACGGCGTCGAAACCGGACGCGGCCGTGACTTCGCGCGGTGCGGTGACCGTCAGCATCGGGTCGAGCACTGCGACCACGGCCGCGGCCTTCGGGTCGCCGCAGGCCATCTTCTCGTGCGTCTCGGCATCCGAGATGAGCGCGTACGACTGGCACTCGCTTCCGGTGCCCGCCGTGGTCGGGACGGCGATGAGCGGCATCATCGGCTCTCTCGCCTTCCCGTAGCCGCGGTAGTCCTGCATGCGGCCGCCGTTGGTCCGGATGAAGTTGGCTCCGCGCGCGGTGTCGATCGCGCTCCCCCCGCCGAGCCCGACGAACCCGTCGACACCCGCCTCGCGAGCCGCAGCCGCGCACGTTTCGACATCGGCCGACGTCGGGTTCTGGCGCACACCATCGAAGATCGTCGCGGAGACGCCTTCGCCGGCGAGCGCCTTCACGGCGCGGTCCACGTGTCCCGCTTCGGCAAGCTCGGGCATGGTGACGAGCAGCACACTCGAGCATCCGACCTCGCGCGCGATGACGCCGAGACGATCCACGCACCCCGCCCCGTGGACGAGGCGCGTCCGTGCGGATACGTCGAAGTCGGCGATGTTCGGTCGGTCGGGCATCGTGTCTCTTGAAGCTAGGCCGGCGCAGCCACGGCGTCGAGCGGCGCGGACTGGTAGGCCCGCGCGCGGAACAGGAACTCGACGATGTTGCCTTCGTGCGGCTGCAGCCAGTTGAGCTGCGTCGTCGGAATCGGACCGACGTTCAGCCGGTCGATGTTGCCCGCGTCGAGAAGCTCGTTGCACCACGCGTCGTTCGCGGTGATGGCCGAGCCGACGAGCGTCGGACCGATCTTCGAGATCATCTGCTCCTGCGGGCACTCGACGACGGTGACGAACGGGAACATGTACTCCTTCATCGCCATCGGCGCGTCCGCGCTCGAGCAATGCACGACGGTCGGCCGCAGGTACGCGCAGTGTTCCTTCTCGACCAGTCGGTCGCCGTCTCGGTGCTTCGCGGTCACGTCCTCGACGCTGCCCGCGGTGAGGTTCGCCTCGATGTCGCCGTTGATCGCGGCCGCCTGGCCCTCGATCGTGAACGCGGCGAGCTCAGCCTTCGGGTCGTCCGGCGGCAACGGCGCGATCGGCGCCAGGCGCTCGGCGATCGCCTCGGCGATCTCGCGCGTATGCCGCGACGCCCAGATGCCCGAGCAGTTGATGCACCCTCGACCGCTGTTGATCGCAACGCTCGTCACCATCAGGTCGAGATACTTCTCCCAGTCGTCGACGACGTCGTCGCCGAGGAGGATCTTGCTGAATCCGGGGCCGTGCACGCGCACCGACGGGTTGCCCTTGTAGGCTTCCGCCGTCGCCGCGCTTCCGAACAGGAGGCTCCGCTGTGCGTGCGAGATCACCGCCGCGCCCGCATCGGCCGCGCCCGGGTACAGGGCCATCGCTTCCTTCGGGATGCCCGCCTCGAAGTACGCGGCCGCCATGCGATACGGAGTCCACGGCTCCATCGGGCCCGGCTTCAGGACCAGCCCGATCTGGAGCGGGATCACCGGAAGCCACAGCCCGTGGACGCCCGGCGAGTTCGAAGGAAGCACGATCGACAGCGCCGGCGTGCTCGCCTGATGACTCACGGGGATGTCGTTCTCCATGCCGTGACCCGCGGTCAGGATCTCGAACGGCAGCCCTCGCATCAGCGCCGTCAGGATCGACTCGAGGTTCGTGAGCACGTGGCTGAGCTTGCCCATGTTCAGGCGGACGAGGTTCTCGGGGAGGCCCGTCGTCGCCGACTGGCAGCGCACGAAGTCCTCGGGGCCCTGCGCGTCGTCTCCCATCGGAAGCGATCCGTTCAGGAACAGGTCGGCCGCCTTCCCACACATCTCGATCAGATCGCGGCAAGGGATCTCGCGCAGCGCGTCTCGACTGCGCTGGAGCTTCCGCATGTCGCGCTGGATCAGGCCGGCGTTCGCCTGGCTGACCTCGGCGATCGGCTCGCCGGTCGCGAAGTGGTGCACCTTGTCGGTGTCGAGGCTCTTGTACGGCTCACCCCATCGGAGCACGGGAATGTGAAGCATGAGTTCGTCCCTGTCTGTTCCTAAGTGTCGACGATGTCTCTCGCCCGAGATCGTCGTCGCGATTCGGCAGCCCGACACGAAGCGTTTCGGTCGGTCTCGCCCGCTCTCTCGTTAGTACACGCCGACCGTGGTTCCGCCCGGCTGCTTGCCGAACGGGCGCACGCCGCTGACTCCGTCCCAAGGGAAGTCCTCGCACGGAGGCTCACGCTCGGCCTCGTCTCGCTCGAGGAAACGAGGCAGGAAGAACTCGCGCGTCAGCGTGGTCAGCATCACGCGGCCGGTTCCGCCGTACGCGACGACCTGGGTCGCGTCGTCGGGATTCACCACCTCGAGCACCGCGCGCGGCTGCGGCGCGTGGTACGTGATCTTGAAGCCGTCGTCCGCCGAAAGCGTCTTCGCGCGAGCGAGCCCCATCAGCGTGTTGCCGTAGCAGGCCGCCATGTAGACGTCCGGCCCGAGCAGCTCTTCGCACGCGAAGCGCGCCCACTGCGCGGTCATCTCGGTGCCGCCGCAGAAGACCCCCTTGATGCCCGCGTCGGCCAGGCTCGAGCCCTCGGACTCCAGCCGGTCCGCGATCGCATCGAGCAACTTCGGCGTCGTGAACATGCACTGGATATCGTGACCGGCGGACAGGATCGTCATCGCCTGATCGATCACGTGATCTTGATACAGCTTCAGCTCGTCCATCTTTCCGCGCTTGATGAGCTTGATCACCCATCGCGGGTCGAGGTCCACACAGAAGCTGATGCCGCCGCGATGCTGGCACAGGTGCTCGACCGCGAGTCGGAGGCGTCGCGGCCCCGACGGCCCGAGCATCAGCCAGTTCGAGCCCTTCGGGAACTTGTCGTCGGGGAGCGTCTCGGAGAACTTCTCGTAGTCGATGCGGAAGTCCTCGACGTTGCAGCGCGCCTTCGGGATCCCGGTGGTGCCGCCGGTCTCGAAGACATAGATCGGCTGGTCGGCGAGGCCCTTCGGCACGAACCGTCGTACCGGGCCGCCGCGCAGCCATTCGTCCTCGAAGTGGCCGAAGCGCACGAGGTCGGCGTAGCTGTTGACGTCGGTGCGCGGATCGAAGTCGGCCTTCGCGGCCCAGTCGAGCCAGAACGGACAACCCGTCTCCGGCGAGAAGTGCCACTGCATCATCTCGCGGACATGGGCATCGAGGGCCTCGGCCGCCTGACGGGCCGTACTGTCGAGGGAAGAGGTCGCCATGGGGTCTCTCGGATATCGCCTGGGTAACTCGGAGGATCCGTCTCAACGTACCGGACGGAGCGGTCTTCCGACCGCGGACTTGCGGGGAATTGTACGAATCATAGCCAATGGTGGCAGGACCAACAGCAGGTATTTGCGACAGGCCCGAGCGGCCCCACCCACGGACCAGGACGTGACTATGCCCTTTGAATTCAAGCAGATACGACGAGTGGAGTTCGCCGAGACGGACATGGGCGGCATCATGCACTTCGCCAACTACTTCCGTCTCGTGGAGGAGACCGAGCACGCTTTCTACCGATCCCTCGGCCTCTCGGTCCATCCCGGGGGCGCCGGCGAGGGCCTCGGATGGCCCCGCGTCTCCGCCTCGTTCGACTTCAAGGCCCCCCTCCGATTCGAGGAAGAAGTCGAGATCCACCTGCTCGTCGAGAAGAAGGGCACCCGCTCGATCTCGTATCTCTTCGTGCTCAGAAAAGTCGGGGGCGAAGGAGCCCAGGAGGTCGCGCGCGGACGGGTCACGGCGGTCTGCGTCTCGTTCGACCGCGAGGCCGGCAAGCTCGCCGCCATCCCCATCCCGCCCGAGTTCTCGGACCAGATCGAGAACGCCCCGCCGGACCTCATCGCCGCCTTTGGCGGATGAGAATCGCCCGTCCTCGGGCGCCGGTAGGGGACTCTCGTCTGCATTTTCCTCGAATTCTCAGAATCTGGTCCGGGTCTCGCGCCCCCCTGGGGTATAGAGCCGTGCCCCAGCGTGGGCCGAGCCCGTACCGCTCGAGGAAAGACAGACGAATCCGACGCTCACGCCCGAGGAGTGTCGGACGAAACCGAAGAGTCGGGAAGAAAGCGACGGGGATACGCATGAAGACGCTCCAGAGAGCGAACACCTTGTTCACGGCAGCATGGTTCGCCTGCGCCGTGCTGGCGACGCAAGCGATCGCGGGCGATGAGCTTCCCGGTCAATGGGCCGAGCTCATCGCCATCGAGGGAGAGATGCCGACGGGCGGTGGAGGAGGCACGATCTTGACGCTGGGATCGCCCTTCACGAACTCCAACGGCGAGGTCGGCTTCACCGGCTCGATCGACATCGGAGGCACGACCGAACACTTCGTGTGGTTCGGAACCGGTATCACATTCCTGGACACCGAAGCGCTGCCCACGGTCCTCTCCGGCGCGGAAAGCACCATGGGGATCAGCGATGCCGGCGCGTTCATCTACAGCCCCAGCACGGACGGCGACGATTCGGTCTGGAGCTCGGACATGCTGCGGCTTCAGGTCGACGACCCCGCCCCATTGTTCCCCGGACGGTTCATCAGTTTCGCGAGCCGCCCGCAGATGGACGATGACGGGGAAGCCTACTTCGTCGCCGGAATCACCGACGTCGCCGGGGGCTCCACGCAGGACCGCATCCTCTACCGCGCTTCGGGCGTCATCATCAGCAAGGTCCTCGCGAGCGGCGACCTGATCGGCGGCATCCCCATCTCCGGGTCCAATGGGATCGACTTCGACTACGATGTCTCGAGTGACGGAGATCACTACATCTCGGTCGTGGACCTCGACACCGGATCGATCGCCAATGACCTCGCCGTTGTGGTCGACGGCGTGGCCGTCGTGCAGGAAGACGATCCGATCGACGGGGTGGAGAACTGGGACAACTTCGATGTCGTGGGCATCAACTCGAACGGCGACTACATCTATACCGGCGACACGAACGGAGACACCTCGACGGACGAGTTCCTCGCCATCAACGGCGAGATCGTGGTGCGCGAAGGCGACACTCTCGCGGGCGTCACCTTGACCTCGGCCGCCCAGCTGCGCGCGGCCAGTATCAACGACGCCGGCCAGGTCGTCTGCTCGTGGGGTATCGCCGGCGGGACGGAGCTCCTGTTCGTCGGCGATGCGGCCGACTTCGCGTACTCCGCGCGCCTGCTCCTCGCCACCGGGGACGAGCTCGACTTCGACGGCGACGGTACGGTCGACGCCGTGGTCACCGACTTCAACGCGTCCACCGGAACCGGCCCCGGGATCGACCACTCGGCCATTCCGTTCGTCTATCTCGAGGTCGATCTCCTCCCCACCGGGGAAGTCGAGGAGCTCGAGGCGATCATCAAGATTGCGGTTCCCCCGGTGTGCTCGGCCGGCAACGTGAACCCCGCAGTCGTCGGAAGGAGCGAGACCCTCACGGTAAACGGCACGGACGGGGGTGGAGACGCGGCCGTCGAGGTCGAGAGCGCGAGCCCCATCACCATCGGACTGACGACGTCTGCTGCAGGACCCGAATCGGCCCGCTACGTGGTGTGGGGTTGGTTCGCCGATGGCGAGAATCCCACCGTGCTCTCGAAAGGCGGCTCGGACATCGGCTGCCTCGTGAATCCGACACCGGTCAACCTCGGGCTCTCGCCGCAGCCGGACCTCTGCATCGTCGGCTCGGGCATTCCCGCGCTCGCCTGCCGTGGCGGCGTCAACGAAATCAGCGGCTTGCCGGGCCAGGCACCCTGGGTCGCGAATCGTCCGCAGGGCCTCGTCGGGCCCGTAACGCTGACGCTTCAGGGACTCATCGAAGACAACGCGGCGACGCACCCGCAAGGGTTCTCGGTAACCAACGCGGTCACGATCCGAGTCCAGTAGGGTTCGACGCGACGCAGCCAACGAATCTCCGCCTAGCCAGACCAACCATGATACGAGGAAGTTTCCCTATGCAAGCACTCCGATTCTCGGGGCTCGCCGTCATCCTGATCTGGGTGGCTGCCGGTCTCACCCAAACCGCATCCGCGCAGACCACGACCGTTCAGCCGGGCCCCTGGCTCGACAGCAACACCTGGGACGGCAATGTGCCCACACCGACGGACGATGCGATCGTCGTCCACGATCCGATCACGGTCGACTTCGGCGAGACCGTCGACGCTGCCAGCCTCGCCATCGGCAGCGGAGCACCGGGGCGGATCGAGTTCACCGCGGGGTCGACGACCATGAACGTCGTCGGCAGCCTCCAGATCGGCAACGCGGGCGGCTCCGGCACCCTGTTCATCGACGCCGCCACCGACGTGTTCGCGAACTCCATCACCATCGGAGCGAGTGCTTCCGGCTTCCTGATCAGCGAAGACAATGACGAAGGAGATGCGACGGCCGGCTCGATCACGGTCGGAAGCGGTGGACCGGGAACGCTCGGCATCAACAGGCCAAGGGCCACCACGGGAGAGTTCCGGGTCGGTGCCGACGGTTCGCGGGGGCGCCTCATCATCGCATCCTTCAACGGCGACGCCCGGGCCGACAACGGTTTCACGCTCGGCGCGCAGGGCGTAGTTGCCTTCACGAATTCCTTCTCCAGCAACGCGCGCGTCGAGGTTCTGGGCGGAGATCTCACGTTCGACGTCGGCTCGACGGTCGATGCGCTCGAGATGAAACTTGGCCCCGGCGTTGCCGTCGGCGAGCGTTACGCGCTCTTTACCTACGCCGGCAATCTGATCGGCCTGCCGGCTCTTGTCCCGCCACTCGGATACGGCGCGGTCCTCGACACGTCGATACCGGGCGAGGTTGCGATGGAACTCACGAGCATACCCGGTCCGGTCGACTGGATTGCCGGCACGGACAGCTACCTCACACCCGGAAACTGGGACACGGGCGTCACACCCCTCGACGGCGGCTTCGTCTTCATCCGAAATGGAGGCACGACCAATCTCGACGGCAACGAGGCGGGGGCACCCGCCGAGCTTCAGCTGAACAAGCTGACCCTGGGCGACGTAAGCGGCGACGGCACGATGAACCTGGTGAATCAGCCCCTGCGAACGCAGGCGACGCAGGACATCGACGTCGCTTCGAACGAGAACAGCGTCAGCAGCGGTGTGGTTCCGTCGCTGGACGGGAGCTTCACGTTCACCGACTCCCCGAGCCTCCGGGTCGGTGGAAGTCTCGAGATCGGATGCCTGGAGGCAGATGGAACCGGCCAGGTGAGCGGTACGGGCTCGGCGACGATCGAGCGCGTCAGCGAAGTCATCATCGGGGGCGATCTCGACGTCGGTCTCCAGACTGTCGACCCCGGGGTCGGTGCGAGTGCCACGGGCCACGGCTCGCTCGTGATCCGCGACGTTCCATCGGTGGTCATCGGGAGTGGTTTCGATGTTGCGGACGGCGCCGTCGAGGCCGGCTCCGGGCGCTGCACCGTAAATCAAAGTGCCAGCGTACTCATCGAGCGGGTCGAGAGCTTCGTCCTCGGGTCTGACCTCGACGTCGGACAGAATAGCGTCGAGGCCAACGAGACCGACATCACGTCGTTCAACATCGTCTGGCGTGACATCGGTCTGCTCGATATCGGGCAAGATCTCGACTACGTGAACGACGGCACGAGAGGTATCGGATCGGAGGCCGGCTTCCTCGATGTCAACGGTCATATGACATTCGAGCGGTGCACGGTCCGGGTGCGGGGCGACATCGACCTGAACAGCACCGTCAACGTTTCTCAGGACGGCGTTCTTGATGTACGAGGCACGCTGAGTCTGATCGAATCCACGCTCACACTGGATCCAGGCGATACGCTCGAGATGGGCGATCTCGACTTTGCCAGCGGCGATCCCGGCGGTTCGATGGGCGGTGGCGCTCCCGGCAACTACGTCGGCGCGTTCCTCTTCCTCGGTGAGAGCACGCTCGAAGTTCCCGACGGCATCAAGATGGGACGTCGCCTGAACGGCGCACCCGGAGAGCTGGACGCGGAGCTGGAGCTTAACTCAGCCAGTAGGGTCGCCACCTCGCTCCTCGAAGTCGGAAGCGAAGGAACGATCCTCGTCGGTATCGAGGGCGTCACTCGCGTGACTCCCGGCACGGTCGGCGACAACGGTCTATACTCGGGCATTGACGCCGATGATGCGATCCTCGGCGGAGAGTTTGTCGCGAGCTTCAACTACCTTCCCACCGAGGGGACCCACACCTTCGACTTGCTGATCACGAACAGCCCCACGGCTCTCGACGATACGACCGCGACGTTCGAGGTGCGCAACCTCAGCCCCTCGTTCAGCGTCGATTCGTTCGGCGTCGTCGAAGAGGGTGGCGTGGATCGCATTCGCCTCGTGATCACGGCGTCGTGCTCGGACGGAAACGTGGACAGTCTCAATGGTTCGCCCGACGACGTTCTTCTCGTGAACGGCTCGGCGGGTGGTGCCGAGCGCACGGTCGTCGTACCGGCCGGAACGCCCTTCACCATTCAGCTGCAGGCGCCGCCGGCCGGTCCGAGCCCGGCGGTGTACGGCCTCTGGCTCTGGAGTGATGCGCTGGACACCCTGGGCGTCTACGACCTCAATGTCCCGGGCAACGCCGGATTCCGCGGTGGCGTCGATCCTGTGCGGATCGGGTGCACCGTCGGTCCCACGCCGTTCGACGGCAGCAGCATGCCCCAGCCGATGCACTGCGTGAGAGGCGCAGGGGTTCCGGGGCGTTTCTGCCGTGGAATTGCCGAAGCCCAGGGCCCTGCTTCCGCGCCCTTCATGCGGAGCAAGACCTTCCAGAATCCGCAAACGCTGATCCTTCAGGGGGTCATCCAGGACAGCGGCGCCGATAACACGGTCGGCTACAGCGTGACGAACCGCATCACGCTGGTCATCGAGTAGTCCGTCGCTCCTCACCCCGGGTGCCGGCCGCGGACGAGCGGCCGGCACCCGGGGCGGACGGAGCCGTCGCGGTCTCGGTAGGCGCTCGCTCGCTCGCTTGAATGCACGAGCCGTTCGGGTAGGATGTGCGCTGGTCGCCGCTCGCGGCCAGAACCCCCTTCGGATTCCGATCGTGCACGACCACCGTTCTCTGGATGAGCTGTTTGCGGACGCACTCGAACGCGACGAAGGTCCGCAACGCGACGCCTGGATCGAGGAAGCCTGCCGCGATGACCCCGCGCTCGAGCGGGAGCTCCGTGGGTTGCTGTCGGCGCACAACGCGGCGAGCCGGCTCGATGACGTGACGTTCGGGCCGCCCTCGCACGAGGAGGCGGCGCCGCCGGAGCAGGTCGGATCCTACCGGGTCGAGGGCGAGATCGGCCGCGGCGGCATGGGCATCGTGTACCGGGCTACGGACACGCAGCTCGATCGAACCGTCGCGCTCAAGGCGTTGCCATCGTACGTGGAAGGAGTCTCACGGCTCCGCGCTCGCCTCGAACGAGAGGCGAAGGCGCTCGCGGCCCTGAACCATCGGAACGTCGCCTCCATCTACGGGATTGCGCAGCAGGACGGCCGCGCTTACCTCGTCCTCGAATACGTGGAGGGCGTCACGCTCGAGGAGCGGCTGCGGAAGGGCCGTCTCCGGACCGAGGAAGCTCGTTCGATCTGCGCGCAGATCGCGGCGGGCGTCGCGGCGGCGCACGATGCCGGAGTCATCCACCGCGATCTGAAGCCCTCGAACGTGAAGATCACTCCGGGAGGGGACGTGAAGGTCCTCGACTTCGGGCTCGCGAAGGTTCGGTCCGACGCGGCGCGTGGAGTGGACGAGCAGGCCGGCGTGGAGGAGGTGGACGACTCGTCCGCGGTGCAGACCCTCGATGGCGCCGTCATCGGAACGCCCGCCTACATGAGCCCGGAGCAAGCGCGCGGCGAAGAGCTCGACCGTCGCACCGATTGCTGGTCGTTCGGGGTCGTCCTTCACGAGTGCCTGACCGGGATCAGCTACTTCCGCACGAAGAGCTCGGATGAGTCGATCCGCGCGGTGCTGACCAAGCCCATCACGCTCGATGCGCTTCCGGCGTCGACGCCCCCCGTCGTTCGCCACCTCCTGCGGCACTGCCTCGAGCGCGATCGCAACAAGCGGGTGCGCGACCTGCACGACGTGTGCCTCGCGCTGCAGGACGACGCGCCGCTCGCCGAGCCTGCCCCGCTCGCTTCGACCCGGAGCCGCCTCGTGCTCGGAGCGCTCATGATCCCTCTTCTGGTCGTCGTGGCGTGGGTGGCGTTTCTTGTCGGGACACGAGGTACCGGGGGAAGCGACGTGACCAGGGAGCGCTCGATCGCTCACGTGTTTGCGCCAGCGTCCTTTCACATCCCCCGGCTTCCGAGCATCGACATCACGGCGGATGGACGACGGATCGCCTATGTCGGGACCGACCGGATGCCGGAAGCCCCGCCGGCGATCTACCTCCGCGACCTCGACGACATCGAGGCCCGGCGCATCCCCGGGACCGAGGACGCCCACGAGCTCGCCTTCTCGGACGACGGCTCGAGGATCGCGTACTTCACGAGGAGCTCGGTCTCGAAGCGGTACGAGCTGCGCGTGCTCGACGTGGCGACTGGCGTTTCGTCGGTGGCCATCATCGATCCGACGGGAGAGCACATCCATTCCATGCGGCCCCCGGCGTGGTTGTCGCCGACGGATCTGGCGATCCTGTCGGCTGATGGGATGACGATCTACCGCGTTTCTGCGGAACGTCGGGCGAGGCTCGACGACTCCCTCGAATTCGAGACGTGGGCTCGGCTCGGCGAGGAGGAGACGTGGTCGGGTGCGTGGAGCCTCGAGTCGGTCCGGGGCCGAGAGGCGTTCCTTGTTACCCGGGCGACGCTAGGGCGCGAGAGCTTGTCCCTTTCGACGTTCTTCGTCGACTCGGAAGGCGTCAAGCCCGTCCTCGATAACGCGGGTTATGCCGCCGCTACCAGCGACGGATACATGCTGTTTGTGAGAGCGGGAAAGCTCCATGCGATCGCTTTCGATCCCGATTCCGGCTCGTCGACCGGCAATGTGACCGCGCTCAGCCATGAGCCGACGAAGAGCGGGGCCTTTGCCTGCTCGGACAACGGAACGCTCGTGATGTCCAGGGACTTTGGACGCGCCACGGACCGGCGTCTCATGACGATCGATCGCCCCGGAAACCAGTCCCTGCTCAGGCCCGAGCGGATGGCGTACGTCGCGCCGTTGTCGGCCTCGCCCGATGGCCGCGAGCTTGCGATCTTGTACCGGGATGGATCGACGGATCGATTGAGAATCGACTCGTACGATCTGGAAACGAAGCGCAGCCGCCCCGTGGCGTCGCCGGACGGATTGCACATGACGAACCCTGTCTGGCTGCCCGACGGACGACTCTTGTTGCGCACCCAGGGGGAGAGGATGTTTGCCCGGCTCTTTGCCGTGGACGTCGAGAGCGGCGCGGCCGACCTGCTCTTCGATGGGATCGAGGAGCTGGCGAGCGCCGCCAGCCCGCAGGTGACGGCCGACGGCCGTTTCGCGATCGTCCAGTACTCGACCGTCCGCGGCGATTCCGAGCCCGGCGTCTACGCCTTGCCGCTCGACGGAACGTCCGGGCCGAGACCCGTGGTTCTCGGATCGCCCCGTGCGGGCGTCCCGGCCCTCTCCCCGGACAACCGGTGGCTCGCGTACCACCGCGCCGGCTCGACCTTCGTGCAGCCCTTCGATCTCGAGCGAGATCGGAGCGACGAAGCTCAGGTCCTCGAGAACGCGTCGTTTGCATTCTGGTCCGCGGACAGCTCCGAGCTCTTCTTTCATTCGCGAGGCAGCGGCGACGTGATGGGGGTCCGGATCCTCGACGAGTCGCCAGTTCGACTCTCGACCCCCGTGCGTATTGTGGATGCGCGTCGAGCGGAGGCGTTCATGCCCTTCAGAGTCGCCAGGTTCACGGCCCATCCTGATGGACGATTCCTCTACGTTGCGGAACCGGCGGGTGGACCCGATCCGCACCTGCACATCGTGCTGAACTTCGACGCGGCGTTCCGCGAGTAACCGCGCATTCCGCCAGCTCACCGAGCCCGGTCCGGTTCTAACGCAGGATCCTCACCGTGACCGCGTTCGTGACGCTCACTCCCTTCGAGCTCGTGGAAGCGGAATCGACGATGATTCCCTGGAACGTGTAGGCCGTCCCGAAAGGAAGCGCCGGGAGGAGAAGGGTCGTCGAGGCGCGATCGGGATCCTCGGTCGAGACGCCGAAGAAATGACTCGCGCCGACCTGTCCGGGCTTTCCGATGTTGTTGCCCACGATGACAGGCGACGCGCCCGCGCTGAACAGCACAGGGAAGCAAGTCACGCCGATGTCGAACGGCACGGGCACCTGATTGCGGGAGTCCGGCTCGCCCTCGTTGCCGTGGAGCACGAACTTGCCGTTTCCGCCGGCGACGGGCTTCAGCAACGTGACGCTCAGAAGGTCGCCCTCCATGGTATCGATCGCGCGATCCTGGCCGCCGTTGGAACCGTTGACGTAGAGCACGTCGATCGTAAAGCCGTTCGCGAGATTCACCGTGCCGCGCCTGCAGTCCGCGCCGAAGACATACGCCGAGCCGGTCGAGCCGTCGTCACCGCTGGCACCGGCGAGCACCACTCCGTCGCTGAGCGCGACCGACTTGCCGAACGCGTCGCTCGCGCTTGCATCGGACGCGATTAGCTTCTGCGACTCGGTCCAGGTCGAGCCGTCGTATCGGAACGTGTAGGCCGAGCCGGCCCCGAAGCCGAAATCGTCATCGATGAAGGCCCCGACGACGGCCGCGTCGCCGTCGAGCGCAACGGAAGAGCCGAACTGCTCCGCGCCCTTGCCGTCGCTCGCAGTGAGCTTCTGCTCTTCGATCCACGTCGTGCCGTCGAATCGGTACACGTACGCTGCGCCGGCTCCTTCGCCTCGATCGTCGTCTCCCATCGATCCGATCACCGCAGCGTCGGCTTCGATCGCGACCGCGAACCCGAAGAAGTCCAGGTCGTCGCCGTCACTCGCGACGAGCTTCTGCTCTTCCGTCCACGTCGCGCCATCGAATCGGAAGACATACGCGGATCCGGCCTGGTCGTTCTCGAAGGCAGCCCCGCAAAGCGCGAGATCGCCGTGCAGCGAGACTCCGCCTCCGAACCGGTCGTCGGCCGCACCATCGCTCGCCGTGAGCTTTTGTTGCAGCGCCCACGTCGATCCGTCGAAACGGAAGACGTAGACGGCGCCCGCGTTGAAATCCTCGCCCGGGGCACCGACCAAGGCCGTGTTCCCGTCCAGCGAGACCGACACGCCGAAGTTGAACGCACCGCTCCCGGTGAGCTTTTGCTCCTCCGTCCACGTCGATCCGTCGAAACGGAACACATAGGCGGCTCCCATTCCCCCATCGACGAACTCGGCCCCGATCAAGGCGACGTCGCCGTCGATGGAGACCGATCCGCCGAACTGGTGGCCGGCGCCCGCGTCGCTCGCCACGAGCTTCTGCTCCTCCGTCCAGGTGACTCCGTCGTGACGGGAGATGTAGGCCGCGCCCCGATTCGAATCCGTCGAGGGGGCCCCGCAAATCGCGACGGAGCCATCGAGCGAGACCGATCGGCCGTAGGTAAAGGAAGCGTCGCTTGCCGTGAGCTTGGCGACCTCGACGAGGTCGCCCTGGGCGAGGGCGCGCCCCGCCACCGTGATCGCACACACAAAGATCGTGCTGACAACGCCGTATCGAATCCACGGAGCCATGGTGATCTCTCCTGAATCTCAGTGCAGCCGAGTGTCTTGACCCGGCTCAGCGCCGGATCCACAGGAGGTCACGGAAAGCACGGGGGAGCCGTGCAGGCGATTCCGAAAAACGATTCTCGCCGGCCGCCAGGGCGCCTCGATCGGACCGGTTTCTACGGCTCCGACCAGACCGCGAGCTCGTTGCCGAACGGATCCCGGAACTGGAAGCGGCGCCCCCCGGGGAAGTCGAAGGGCTCGACGGTGATCACGCCCCCAGCGTCGCGAACGGACTGCTCGCTCGCTTCGAGGTCCGCCGAGTAGAGCACCACCAGCGGTCCCCCGGTTCGGACTTCCGTGCCCACGCTCAAGCCGCCCGCCTCGCCTCCACCCGGCTTCTGGATTCCGGCATAGTCGGGTCCGTAGTCCGTGAAGCTCCAACCGAACGCGTCGGCGTAGAAGCTCTGAGCCTGAGCCATGTCGGTGACGGTGAATTCGATGTAGTCGATCGTGTGGTGTTGATGAGGCATGTCGGGGCTTTCCGGCGCCATGGCGCAGCCGCAGAGTACGCTCGAGCCGAGCACGAGCAGGATCGAGAGTCCAGGAAAGGTGGATGGCATGTTCTTTCTCCTGTCCGAGCCGTCCTTGTGCGACCCACCCTAGCCGATCGCTCCTGACAGCATGGTGTCAGGATCGGGAGGGGGATCCGGGCCATTTTCCTGCCCGCTCCCGGATGGCCCCGGTGTGAAGTCCGTTGAGCGCAGCTCGGCGCACACGGCGTCGGCCCTCATGAGCTCACGCAACCCGGTACGGACAGGAGAAACAACCATGCTTGCGAGGAACCCGGCCGCTTCCGGCCTTCGACTCATCCTGGCGCTCGCGCTGCTCGCGGGCGCCGCTCTGGCTCAGCCCTTCCCGGCCTCGTTCGAGATGTCGACGCTCGACGGGACGAACGGCGTCGTCTTCGCCGGCGCGCAATCAGGAGACCGGACGGGCCTCTCCGTGAGTGACGCAGGGGACCTCAACAACGACGGCATCGCCGACCTTCTGATCGGCTCTCCCGAGAACTCGGACACGGGTGCCGCCTATGTGGTCTTCGGCCCGATCTCGCGCGTCCCCGGCCCCTTCGAGCTCGCCAATCTCGACGGGTCGGACGGTTTCGTCATCCCCGGGCTCGGCTCGCGCGATTTCTGCGGCGTTGCCGTGTCCGGTGGGGGCGACTTGAACGGAGACGGAATTACCGACATCGCGATCGGCGCCGATGAGGCCGACACCAATCTCATGGGCTCCGATGAAGGCCAGATCTATGTCGTGTACGGCTCCGACAGCGGCTTCCCGGCTTCCCTCGACCCGTCGACCCTCGATGGAACGAACGGCTTCATTCTCCGCGGGAGCATCCAGCATGGCGCCGCCGGCACGAGCCTCGATATCGTTCACGACATGAACGGCGACGGGCTCGCGGATCTGATCGTCAGCGCACCCGACCGCGACGAGGGTGTGGTCTACGTCGTGTTCGGTTCGAACAGCTTTCCGGCCGACTGGACCCTCGGATCCCTCGACGGAACGAACGGCTTCGCCATGACAGGACTCACGGAGGACGATCTCTTCGGGAGAGCGGTCCGCGGAGCCGGGGACGTCAACGCGGATGGTTTCGGAGATGTCGTGATCGGGGCCGCCGGCGTTGCGCGCGACGGGAACCCGTTCGTCGGGGAGGCCTACGTCGTGTTCGGATCCGACGGCAGTTTTCCCGCCTCGTTCGACAAGACCTACCTCGACGGGACGACGGGTTTCGTTCTGGAGGGAAGCGGCACCAGCCTCACGGGTTTCTCGGTGAGCGGTGCGGGCGACGTCAACGGTGACGGCATCGAGGACGTCCTCGCGGGGGGCCAGGCCGCGGAGGTTGGCGGACTCCCCAGTGCGGGAGCCTGCTATGTCGTGTTCGGTTCGGAATCGGCCTTTCCGGCGTCGATCCCCGTCACGAGTCTGGACGGAACGAACGGGTTCGTCGTCGGCGGCTCGATCGCCGGTATCGCGTTCGGAGTGAGCGTCTCCGGTGCCGGAGACATGAACGACGACGGGTTCGACGATATCCTCATCGGAGCCAATAGCGGCGACCCGGGTGGACGAGAGAACGCCGGCGAGGGCTACGTCGTCTTCGGCGCGACGACATTCCCCGCGGAATTCCCGGTCTCCTTGCTCGACGGCTGGAATGGTTTCGTCATGAAGGGCGCCACTGCCGGCGGACGCTTCGGCACCGCCGTGAGCAGAGTCGGGGACGTGACGGGTCGCGGAGGCGACAACATCTTGATCGGCGCAAGCGATGCCGGCCCCGGCGAAGCCATCCTCGTCTTCGGGCTGCCGGACTGCAAAGCAGGCACGACGAACATCACCCAGGGCTACCTGATCGACACGCTCTACGTGCAGGGATCGAACGGCGGAAGCGAACGAACCGTGGACGTGCCCGCCACCTCTCCGATCCGCATCGCAATGGTCGAAACAGGCGCCGGAGGCAACGGGAAGTTCGTCCTGCACGGAGACCTCGGACGCCCCGGCGACACGCCGCGGCCCGAGCTCCCGTTCGACATCGGGGCGACGTGCTTCCCCTTCCTGGCCGCCGACGGCGCTGATCCGCTGATCGTCGCCAACAACATCGGACGCACGCAGCTCGTCGGCGAGAGCCGGTACCGGAACACCCCCTGGCCCGATCCCGAACGAGCCTCGACCGAGTTCCTCTACCCGGCGCTGCCCCCGGGCACGGTCCTGACGTTCCAGGCGCTGATCGTGGACCCGAGCTCGCAAAGCTCGCGCTCGGTCAGCGTGAGCAATGCGGTCATCGTGAACATCCTGCCGTAGGCTCCATCCGCGGGAAAACACAACCAGGCATGACGGCCGGGGGACGTCCGATCGGGCGTCCCCCGAGTTCGCATGAGGGTCCGCGGTTTGACGATCTTTCCTGCTCCGCAGCTCATTGCGAGGCGGGGGCTGTCGCCGCGAATCCCGCCCGTGGTACCCTCGAAAGAGCAGCACAAGCGCGAGCAGCCGGCCACTCGAGCGCTTGGCGGAATCGCAGTCACGAGGCTCGGGCGCTATGCGACCACACGCTCTCTCTTCAGTCCGGATCTGGCCGGTCCTGATCCTGATCCACTCGTTCGCCCCATCCGGCAGCGCTCAGCCCTCGCCGTCACTCGATGAGTTGCGAGCGCGCCTCGCCAGCCCAAGAGCAATCGAACGGTCGAAGGCAGTCCGGGAGTTGCCGACCCACGAATCCGATCGAGGTCGCGTTCTCCCTCTGGTCATGGCCGCGCTCGCAGATCCCGAGAGCCCCGTGATCCAGAGCTCCGCTAACTGGCTCCTTCGATATGGGCCGGACCCGTTGGATGCGGAAGCCCTTGCCGTCGTCGAGGCGGCCGTCTTCCGGCTGGACGAGAATCCCGAACCCGGGTACGTCGGCGCTCGCCCGTTGCTGCGGCTTCTGGAACGGGCCGGTCCAACCGGGATCCCGTCACTCTGCCGCGTGCTCGACGGCACGCGGCGCCCAATCAGGATCCAGGCCGCAGGGGCGTTGGCGCGGGCGCGGCACCGGGACGCACTCGAAGACATCACCTCTTTGCTCGCGGACGGTACGGACCGGGAAGTTCTGCACGCGGTCGCCTCTTTCGAGAGTCAGGGCTATGCGGCGCTAGCTCGCCTGCTCGCCACGGGCGCCCAACACGCCGGCGTGTGCGCCGCTGCCCTCCACCACTACGGCACCATCGCCATCCCCGCTCTCGCTGACATTCTTTGCGCGGACGATTCGCCGAGCGTGCGCGCGGCAGCCGCGACCTGCCTCGGATTCCTTGCCAAGAGGCCCTTTCCGCGAGGCGGTTTTCGAGTTCCCGTCACGGGCCCCCCTGTTGCCGGCATCCTCGTGCCTCTGATTCGAGCTCTCGAGGATCCGGCGGCAAACGTCCGCCACGCCGCGGATGCCGCGCTCCGCTATGCACACAAAGAGCAACCATTCCCGGATGCGCTCGACGCCGCCGCGGTCCGTGCCCTATGCGACCACGGCTCGAGCGATGTCGTCCGATTGCTCGGAAGGAACCTCTATGCCGCCAGAATCCTCGACGAGCCGATGATGCGGCTCCTCGTCGAGGCCCTCGGTCACGAGCGATCGGAAGTGCGCGAGATCACGGAAAAGGCGCTCGCCAGGCGCAACATCACCAGCCCCATCGTCGCGATGATGCTCGAGCGCGAAGCGGTCGCGGGTCTCGCCGAGAAACGTGCCATCGCTCGGCTCCTCGCCCGAAGCAAGGACCAGCGACTGCCAGTTCGAGAGCTCCTCATCCGTTATCTCGAGGACGATGATGAGGCGCTTCGAGCCAGCGCGGCTTTCTCATTGAGAAGTGTCGGCGCAGACGCTCGTTTCACGGACGACCTCGCGCAAGCTCTCGATCGGCTCGATTCCCCGTCGATCTGCGACGTCCTCGCGACGCTTGCAGAGATCGGTCCCGACGCGGCCCAAGCGATTCCAATCGTCCTCGCGCACACCGGGCACGCCGACGCCGCCGTCCGCCGCGCGGCTCTTCGCGCAGCGGCCACGATCGGCCCCGATCGCGGCGACACCGAGGAATGCCTTCTCGCGGCGCTCGGCGACAGCGAATGCCGAGAAGCATCGATGCAAGTGCTTGCCGGGCTCGGCGATCGTGGTCTACAGCTCGCACGGCAGCTCGCCCTCAACAAGGACTCATCCCTCCGCGCTCTTGCCTGGCGCGAGCTCGGCCGGCAATCGGAACGCGCCACGGGTCTCGCCCAGCTCGCTTCCGATGCGCTCGCGGACGAAGATCCTCGCGTTCGGTCGACGGCCGTTCGGGTTGCCGCACGATCCGGGCAGTGCCGGCAGGTCGTACGGTGCTTGGTCGACAAAGACGCTAGCGTCAGGCGACAAGCCGTCACTTCGCTTGTTGGGCACGACTTCTCCTGCCTGGACGCACTCCGTGAGCTGTGGTCCGAATTCGACCGAGACGAACAACTCATGCTTCTCGAGCAAGTCCGGCGTCATGATGGAGCCGTTCGCACGCTCGAGCCCGAGCTCGCCGCGATCATCGACGGTGACGACTTCGAACTACAGCTGTTGGCGCTCACCGCTATCGGCGAATTGGAGACGGCCGACGAAGCCACAGTCGAAGCACTGATCCGCCACGTGGCAGCGACCGAGACGATCCCGAAACGGCATCGCGCCGCGATCGAAGCCCTGGCGAAGCTGGGCGGACCGAAGGCGATTCCGACCCTCGAGCATGAGCTCCGTAACTCCGTCCACTGGGCGTCTCAGGTCCAGGCGAGTGCGGCTTTCTCCGACCTCGGATTGGCAGCCGTCGAGCCGCTCGTCGACATACTCGTCGAGTTCGCGGGCACCGGCGAGAAAATGGTCGGGCTGATCCAGCGAGCGCTACAACGCATCGCCCATGATTGCGAGTGCTTCGCCGTCGGCGAGGCTCTCGCGCGACGCCTCGATGACGGCGTGATCACGCCTGCCGACGTGCCTGTGATTCTCGGCGACGCCTCGAACTATCGCATCCGCCTCCCGCTCCTGCGTCGACTGTACCGGTCGTCCAACCCCGGAGTTCGGATGACCAGCTACGCGATTCGTGCCGGACATCCAGCCGAGGCGCGCGAGCTGCGCCCGATTCTCATCGACAATCTCTCGCGGGCCGGCGAGGCCGAGGCGCGATCGATCCTGGCAGCCATGGCGATGCTGCGATGGACTCCCGACCTCCGTATCGCCTTGCTCGATCTCGTGGAGGACCCGCGCGAGTCCGTTCGGATCGAGGCGCTGCGCACCGCGACATCGATCGCGGGCGGCTTGCGCCCCCCGGTGTCCGCCTACCCGTTCGATCGTACCGCGAGCGTCCAGCTCCAGTACTGGACCCCGTTCACGCCGAACGAACGCATGCAGCTCTGGGAGGCCGTCGTCGAGGCGGCCGGGGATCCATCAGCGGACGTCCGAATCGCCGCCGCCGACTGTCTCGCCTCGCGCGTGTGGCCCGCCGGGCTCGCAATGACGCACCTGAACGAGCTCGAACGCGACGCGGAGGACGCGGTCTACCAGGCCGCGACCCGGTCGATCCGGCATCGAGAGCGCGGCGTCGGGTCGACTCGGTAAGCAGCGAGGGATCGCGCCGAGCTCATCAAGAGCTATCCCCTTACCTGTCAATGGGTTGAGCGACCCCCCAACGAAGCCGCCCTCCGCGCGCTTCCTCCGCCGCCCGACCCGCGTCCGCACCCGCCCGCTCAAAGGCCGACCGCCCCACGTCGCCGGACAGATCCACACCACCCCGCCGGATCTTCTAGCCGCCATCGACGTATGAAGATACGACATCGTCACACGCGCGGGATTCCCGTCGAGATTTGCGAGCCTACGGGTTAAGATTCTGTCCGCACCATAGTTCCGACCGCTTTTTTTGGGGCTCGATGGGGTCCGACTCGATTCACTACAAACGCTCCCGCTTCACCACGCGCCTTCCCGTAGGTCCTCTCTACACGGCAGGACATTATTGGATGGCCCTCGAAGCGGAAGGCGAGAGCATCTGGCGCGTAGGGTTCACCCGGTTCGCCACCCGCATGCTCGGCGAGGCCGTCGAGCTCGACTTCGAGACGAAGCCGGGAAGCGAGGTCGAAACCGGCCAGGTGATCGGATGGTTGGAGGGATTCAAAGCGGTCTCGGACATCTACACTCCGCTTTCCGGACGCTTCGATGGCAGCAACCCTGGATTAGACAACGACATGGAGGTCATTCACGCGGACCCGTACGGCCGAGGCTGGCTGTTTCGGATCCACGGGACCCCCGGAGACGATTGCATCGACGTACACGGCTACATGTCCACGCTCGATGCAACCATCGACAAGATGATGGGCCAGAGACATGAGTCAACCTGAGTTCAAGAGCGACAGCACCGGCCACGGCGGAACCGATCGTCCACGCGCACGCTACGTGATGGTGGGCGGATTCCTCGGCGCCGGCAAAACGACCGCCCTCGGTCAGCTCGGCCGCTACTTCTCGGAGAAGGGCCTTCGCGTCGGACTGATCTGCAACGACCAGTCCACCGGGCTCGTCGACACCGCGATCCTGCGATCGAAGGGCTTCCCGGTCGAGGAGATCACCGGAGGCTGCTTCTGCTGCCGCTTCCAGTCGCTCGTCGACGCGGCTGACGGCCTCACGCGCGATGCCGCGCCCGACGTGTTCCTCGCCGAGCCCGTCGGCAGCTGCACGGACCTGGTCGCCACGGTCAGCTATCCGCTGCGGCGCATCTACGGCGATCGCTTCACCGTCGCGCCGCTCAGCGTCCTCGTCGACCCCGCCCGCGCGATGCGGTTGTTCGGCCTCGTCGAGACCGGAAAGTCGTTCTCCGAGAAGGTGACCTACGTCTATCGCAAGCAGCTCGAGGAGGCGGACATCATCGTCCTGAACAAGGCCGATGCCCACCCCGCCGAGGCGCTCGAGCAGCTCGCCGACCGGATGCGCGAGGAATTCCCGGGCAAGACGATCCTCACGGGCTCCGCGAAGGAAGGCTCAGGCCTCGACGACTGGTTCCAGCGGATCGCGGACTCGGCCCAGGGCGACGCGCCCGCGCTCGAAATCGATTACGATATCTACGCCGAGGGCGAGGCGCTCCTCGGCTGGTTGAACTGCACCGTCCGACTCGAATCCGATACGCCGTTCGACGCGAATCGCTCCCTGGTCCGGCTGACCGGGGACCTCCGCGATCGGATCGCGGCCCGAGCCGGCGGCGATATCGCCCATCTCAAGATGACCCTCGATTCCGAAGACGGCACCGGAAGCCTCTCGGTCGTGAGCCTCGTGCGCAACGACGACGAGCCGGATCTCCGTGAATCCCTCCTCGACCTTGTCGACGGGGGCTCGCTGGTGATCAATCTCCGCGCCGAGGTCGACCCGGAGCATCTGGCCGAGGACGTGAAAGCCGCGATCGCGAGCCTGGCCGAACGCGAGCCCGGATTGCGCGCGACGCTCGAGCACCTCGAGCAGCTCCGCCCGGGACGACCCGTCCCCACGCACCGCATGGCCCCGCTCGGGGGGGACGCCACGCCATGAGCGAACGCTCCCGGATCGTCTACTGCAACTGCACCTACGCGAAGGTCGTCCCGCCCGAGGTGAAGAAGGACGTCCTGCGCAAGCTCAGTGATTCCGGCGTCGCGTTCGATGCGGTCGCCGATCTGTGCGATCTGTCCGCGAGGAAGGACCCCGCGCTCGAGCGCATCGTCGAAGCCGGATCGTGCGCGAACGGCGTGAAGATCGCGGCCTGCTATCCGCGCGCCGTGAAGTGGCTCTTCCACGCGGCCGGTACACCGCTGCCCGAAGAAGGCGTCGAGGTGCTCAACATGCGCGAGGACTCGGCCGCCTCGGTGGTCGCCGGCCTGCTCGAGGACGAATCCGCTCCGCGCGCCGAGGAGACGGCATCATGAGCGTCACGCAGCCGAGCGCCGGCGACGTCGCCGCGAACGACAAGAGCCTCCGCGTCGTCCTCCACGAGGGCAAGGGCACGAAGCCGCTCGAGGACGAGTTCCGCTTCGAGACGATCGCGTCTCTGCTCGACGCGGGCTTCGAGGTCACGCGACCGGCCGAAGGCGGCAGCGTCGCGAGCGCCGACGCCTCCACGCTGCTGGTGATCGGCGCGTTCGAGGGGGCCGAGCCTCCCGCCGCCGAGGGATCCGACGCGAACGCCGAGCTCCACTTCCGCGACGTGTCGCAGCTCGACCCGAAGCAAGTCCTCGAGACGGCGCGAGCCGTGCGCGAGAACACCGGAGCGCGAAAGCTCGAAGAGTGGAAGCCCTGGTTCCCGGTCATCGACTACGACCGCTGCACGAATTGCATGCAGTGCCTGACCTTTTGCCTGTTCGACGTCTACGGCGTCGACGATCAGAAGCAGATCCAGGTCCAGAAGGAGAGCAACTGCAAGACCGATTGCCCCGCGTGCTCGCGCGTCTGCCCGGAAGTCGCGATCCTCTTCCCGAAGTACAAGAAGGGTCCGATCAACGGCGACGTCGTACGCGAGGAAGACATCCAGCGCGAGGCGATGAAGGTCGACATCTCGACCCTGCTCGGGGGCGACCTCTACGGTTCACTTCGCAACCGATCCGAGACCGCGCGCAAGCGATTCTCGACCGAGCGCGACGAATCCCGCGCACTCCTCGAGCGCAAGCGCTGTCTCAACAAGTTGAAGAAGGACCTCGACATCCCGGACGAAGTTTTGATGACGCTTCCGACCGCTGAAGACATCGAGTCGCGAGCCGCGCGCGCGAAAGAGAAGCTGGAGAAGCGCCGCGAGCGTTCGCAGACCGTTCAGGATCAGCAACGACCGACCACCACCGAAGACGACTGGGGTATCTGATACCGATGTTGAAGACGATGGCTTCGCTCGGATTCCGCATGATGCGCACGACGGACACGCGCCTCCTGTGGAAGATCTCGTACAACATGGGCTACAAGGGTATGCGCTCCGTCCAGCGCTTCAAGGCCCGACTGAAGAAGGGCGAGGTTTTCCCGCCGTTCCTCTTCATCTCCGTCACGAACGCCTGCAACCTGCGCTGCCAGGGATGCTGGGTGGACGTCGACAAGCCGCAGTCGATCATCCCGTTCGAGGATCTCGATCGCCTGATCACGAACGCCAAGAAGAACGGCAACAGCTTCTTCGGCATCCTCGGCGGCGAGCCCTTCATGCATCCGGATCTGATCCGCCTGCTCGAAGCGCACCCCGACTGCTACTTCCAGATCTTCACGAACGGCCAGTACATCACCGACAAGGTGGCCAAGGATCTGCGCCGCGTCGGCAACGCCACGCCGCTCATCAGCGTCGAGGGGACCGAGGCGATCAGCGACGAACGCCGCGGCCGCTCGGGCGTGCTGAACAAGACGCTCGCCGGTATCGAGGCCAGCGTCCGCAACAAGCTCATCGTCGGCGTCGCCACGAGTGTGTGCCAGTCGAACTTCGACGACCTCGTCCGCGAGGAGTGGATCGATACCCTGATCAAGAAGGGCGTCCACTACAACTGGTTCCACACCTATCGACCGGTCGGCCCCGTCGCGAACGCACAGCTCGCACTGCGTCCCGACCAGGTGCTCGCCGTACGACGCTTCGTGGTCGAGATGCGATCGAAGAAGCCGATCGTCCTCGTCGACGCGTACTGGGACGACAAGGGACAGGCGCTGTGCCCGGCGGCGACCGGCGTCAGCCATCACATCAGTCCGTTCGGCGACGTCGAGCCCTGTCCGATCATCCAGTTCGCGAACGAGACGATCCGCGACAACGACGGCGACATCTACAAGACGATGGTGGAGTCGACGCTGCTCGCCGACTTCCGAAAGGCCGCGGCCAACGCGACGCGCGGCTGCATCGTGCTCGAACGGCCCGATCTCCTGAAGGAAGTCGTCGAGCGCAACGGTACGCGCGACACCACGATCCGGAAGACCGCGTTGGCGGAGCTCGCCGCGATGGACTCTCGTCCGAGTCAGCACGACCCGGAGAACGAGATCCCCGAGAAAAACTGGTTCTACCGATTCGCGAAGAAGCACTGGTTCTTCGGATTCGGCGCTTATACCTAGAGAAGGATCCCTTTCGAATGGCATCACCGGCGCAGCACGTGAACGGGAACGGCGAAGGCTCAACCCCCTCGCCCGACCGGATGAGCGAGCCCACGATCATCCTGCCTCCGAAGATTCCGACGCAGGCCTATCGACCGGCGCAGTCCGACATCCCGGACGACAAGACGGTTCGCGTGCACCTCTCGAGGATCGCGGCCGAGCACGTGAAGCGGGCGAACGCGATCCCGCCGCTCACGATGGACGAGCTCCAGGAGCACACCGCGAACGTGCTCGCCGAGGCCGACCTCGACGCGAAGTACAAGGACTACGCCGCAATCCTCGTCAGCAACGCCGCGTGGCGCGACGCGCTGGCTCGCACGCCGTTCGATCGACGCTTGCTCCTTCTGCCGAAGTGCCTGCGCGTCGAAGAGAAATGCCCCGCGCCGTTCGACGAGTTCGGGCTCCTGTGCAAGGAGTGCGGACTGTGCTCGATCCAGGACCTCACCGTCGAAGCCGAACGACTCGGATACGCGGTGCTGGTCGCCGAGGGCTCGGCCATCGTCACGAAGATGATCGAGACCGGCAAGATCGAGGCGATCGT
>CAZQZX010000058.1:0-29906 GCA_964597885.1 uncultured Planctomycetota bacterium | reverse complement strand
TGGAGACGCGCGGTGAGGGAGCCGCTCCCGACGAGCAGGTCGCGCAGCTCGCCGTCCGGGTCGAACGCCTCGACGGTGCGGCGATGGCTGCGCGCGGCGATCGTGTCGCCGCGAGACGTCGCTTCGAGCGCTCTCTCCAGCGCGAGCCGCGCGCGAACCGAGCTCACGGGCGGATACGATTCCTCGCCGGCGCGGTACGCGAAGCGGTCGGCGGCGAGGATCGATGCGTCGATCTCGGCGGCGCGAACTTCGAAGTCGGCGCGCAGGGCTCGTTCGCTGGCGCGCAGGCGAGCGAGGTCGCGCTTGCGGGCCAGGGACTCTTCCGACGAGTCCCGCTCGGCCTTCGCGATGCGATCCCGGAGCCCGGAGAGGTCGGCGACCACCTGCGAGAGCTCTTCGAGGGATTCGCGCGACAGGTCGACGGCCATGTTCGCCTGCACGTGACCGATGTGCTCCCACACCCGGTCCCGCTCGCGATCGACGAAACCCCGTCTCAGCTCGTCGAGGACGTCGGCGAAGGCGAGCGCGTCGTTGAGGTTTCCTTCGTCCGTCGCGTCGATCGCTCCGCGAGCCGCGCGGCGGGCTTCCATGCGATCGAGCACGGCCTTCGTCGCGAAGCCGAACGTGAACGTCATGGCGGTGAGGGCCAGCAGGCCGACGATCGCGCTGGTGGCGCGATTGCGGCGTGCGACCAGAACGAGCCGGCGGAACGGCGTCGGCCGTACCGCGGCGATCGGTCGCGATTCGAGATACGCCCTCAGGTCGCGCGCGAAGGCGTGCATCGTCGCGTACCGGCGTTCGGGGCGGTTTTCCATCGCGCGGCGGCAGATGCGGGCAAGGTCCTTCGAAACCTTGCCTCGCAGCGCCTTCCAGATGTCGACGGGGCCGCTGCGGATCGACTCGAGAAGCTCCGGAACGGTGTCCTCGCGGAACGGCGGGAAGCCGGTGAGCGTCTCGTGAAGGCAGGCGCCGAGCGAGAAGATGTCGCTCTGGGCGGTCGCGTGCGAGACCCCATGGCGAACGATCTCGGGGGATCGGTACGACGCGCTCCCGACGAGCGAGGCGCTGCGGTCGAGCCCCGACGTCTCGAGGAGCTGCGCGATCCCGAAGTCGCGAAGGCGCGGTCTCAGCCCATCCGA
The DNA here is from genome assembly GCA_964597885.1 of uncultured Planctomycetota bacterium. Taxonomy (GTDB): domain Bacteria; phylum Planctomycetota; class JACOTG01; order JACOTG01; family JAUIME01; genus CAZQZX01. Next base: position 28,767 of record CAZQZX010000058.1, on the reverse strand, counting down.
AAGCACGATGTTACGCGGGCGGATATCGCGATGGAAGACGGCCTTGGCGTGAGCGTGGGCGAGCCCTTCGGCGAGCTCCGCGAAGATCCGCACCACGGCGTCGGTGTACGATCGGTCGCGGATCTCGGTGGCGAGGCCGGACGCTCGGTGAAGCGCCTCGACCAGGTCGTCCGGGGATCGATTCTCGGGCGCGATCTCCGATAGCGAGCGCGAGACGTCCGCGAGCGCCGCGCCGGGGACGGGATCGGTTGCGATGAAGAGCGATCCGTCCTCCTCGCCCGATGCGACCACGGGGACGATGGCCGAATGCCGCAGTCCCTCGAGCTTGCGCATCAGCGACTGGAACGTGCGCAGGCGGGCCGGGTCTTCGGCCACCTGGCTCGGCAGCACCTTCACCGTGACCGTGCGTCCGAGCGAGATCTGATTCGCGAGGTACGAGCGACCGGTGGAGTCGCGCGAGACCTCGGCGAGGACTGCGAAGTCCCGCAGGTCGGGCGCGCTGCTGCGCTGCGCCTCGAGCGATGATCGCGCGTGCGACAGCGCCGCGTCGACCCGCGCGCGGACCTCGGCGCTCAGGTGCGCGTTCGCGTGCTCGCCGAGGACAGCCTCGACCTGGACGTTCTCGCCGCGAAGCCTTCGGAGCAGGACCTCTTCGACCAGGGGCTCGACGTTGTCGGGCCGATCGGGCTCGCGCGTTCCGCCGGTCATGAGGCACTCTCCTGCGAGGTGAGGCGACGGATCATCGGCGCGACCGTGAGGCCCTGCACGACGATCGAGAAGACGACGACCGCGTAGGTCGCGGCCAGGACGGTGTCGCGTCCCGGGAAGGCGGGAAGCGACATGGCCAGGGCCACCGAGATCCCGCCCTTGAGGCCGCCCCAGGTCAGCACCCGGATGGCGCCAGGGTTGAACTCGTGGCGAAGAGCCGACATGAGGGCGACGGGGGCCGCGACCGAGATCAGCCGCGCGAGCAGCGCGATCGGGATCATGAGGACGGCGGCGGCGATCGCGTCGCCGGTGAAGCGGAGGACCACCAGCTCGAGTCCGACGAGGAGGAACAGGACGGCGTTCAGGGCTTCATCGATGAAGGCCCAAACGACGTCGAGCGCTTCCCGCACGCGGTCGGACATGGCCAGGCGCCGGCCCTTGTTTCCGATGAAGAGGCCCGCGACCACGCACGCCAGCGGGGCGGAAGTGTGGACCTGGAACGCGAAGAAGGTCATGCCGAAGACGAGGGCGAACGAGAACAACACTTCGAGATTCGGCTCGTCGATCGTGGACATCGCCCAGTAGCACAGCCAGCCGCCGAAGATCCCGAGCGCGATCCCGCCGAGGACTTCGATCGAGAACATCTGGATGAGGAAGCCGGCAGTGATCGAGTCGCCGTGCCCGTGCCCGTGCGAGCCGCCCGCCGCGACGGCGAGGAGCGTCGTGAAGACGACCACCCCGAACCCGTCGTTGATCAGGCTCTCGCCGGCGATCTTGACCTCGAGGCTCTTCGGCGCGCCCACCGATTTCATGATCCCGAGCACGGCGATGGGGTCCGTGGGCGAGATCAGGGCGCCGAACACCAGGCAGTAGGCGAAGGGGACGCCGGCGTCGATCGCCTGGAAGAGGCCGTAGCTCAGGCCGCCCACGATCGCCGTCGAGATCAGGACCCCGACCGAGGCGAGCGAGAGGATCGGTCCGCGTCGCGCGAGCAGGTCGTTCAGGTTGACGTGCATGGCTCCCGCGAACAGCAGGAAGCTCAGCATGCCGTGCATCAGCGATTCGGTGAAGTCGATGTCCGCGACGGCGTCTCGCGCGGCGGCACCGAGGCCGAGGTCGGGGAAGAGTGCGTCGGAGAGAAGGACGACGAGCGATGCCGCGAGCCCGGAAAGCATCATGCCGATCGTGAACGGCAGCCGGAACACGCGATGGTTGATGTACGCGAATACCGCCGCCAGGACGAGCAAGACGGCGGCCGTGTCAAAGATGTTGAGCTCCATCGAAGGCTCGTTTCGGAGTTCCCGGGAAGGGTATGGACCGAGCAGTCACGAGAGAGTCTAGCCCGCGCGCGCCGGACCCACAACCGACCCGCCGTGGACCCGGCGGCCGACCCGTGCGGGATTTCGCTGGCCACGTTCGGGGTGCGGATTCATACTGACGCGCGTGAGCCCGTCCGAGAGCGATTCCGCCGCGCCGCGGCCCCGCCTGTTCAAGCGACTCGTGTTCGCGTTGCTGCCCACCCTCGTCCTGCTGGGAGGCGCCGAGGGGGCGATCCGTCTGTGGGGGCTGGCGAACCCGACGGTGCGCTCGATGCCGCTTCCTGGCGAGTACGAGGGCCTGTTCCGCTCGGACGACCTCCTGATGTGGTCGATTCAGCCCGGCACCGACCTGGAGTTCCAGGGAGCCCGGGTCACGGCGAACTCCCTGGGGATCCGCGGCGAGGAGATCGGGGCGAAGGCGCCGGGAGAGTTCCGGATCCTGTCGCTCGGCGAGAGCACGACGTTCGGTCCCGGCGTCCCCAACGACGGGACCTACACGGCGCGGCTCGGGGAGCTCCTGCGCGAGGCGGACGCCGCCGAGGGTCGGGCGGCGGATCGGGTGCAGACGATCAACGGCGGCGTGCCGGCCTACTCGTCCTTCCAGAGCCTCCTGTACCTGCAGGAGCGCGGGGTCGAGCTCGAGCCGGATCTCGTGCTCTTCTACCACCAGGTGAACGACTATCTGCCGAGCTCGCTCCGCACGTCCTCGAACGACGAGGTCGGGCTGTCGCGCTCGGATCGCCAGATCCACGAGTCGCGCCACCGGGCGGTCGAGAAGTGGCTCGGTCGATCGGCGCTGTTCCGGTTCCTCTCGCTTCGCATGGCGCGGGCCCGGATCGAGAAGCTCCAGGAAGGGGAGGGTGAGGTCGAGAATCCGCTCTTCGAGATCGGCCTTCCGGACATCGGGCTCGGGGCGCGGACCGTCGACATGACGTCGGGCATCGACGCGGCGAGCGGCCTGAGCGAGAAATCCCTTCCCACGCGAGTCACCCGGGACGAGCGGCGTCAGAACTTCGAAGAGCTCGCTGCGTTCTGCGAAGCCGAAGGGATCCGGCTGCTCGTCATCCATCCTTCGTACCGCGAGTCGCGCGGGCACGAGAAGCTCCTCGTCGATTTCTGCGAGGAGAAGGGCGTGGCGATGTTCGACGCGCTTCCGGTCCTGCATCCGGAGGGCGTCGTCCCCGACGAGATGTTCCGCGACGCGATGCATCCGTCGGCCCGCGGCCACGAGGCGCTCGCGCAGGCCCTCGCGCGCCGCATCCTCACCGACGGCCTCCACCGCGACGACTAGCGCGCAGCGATCCTACTTGGAGTCGCCCTCGGAACTCTCGTCGGTGGACGCCGACCCGGGGTTCACGTAGCCGAGGCGCTCGAGCTGACGCATCTGCTCATCGAACCGCGCGCGCTCCTCGTCGGTCGCGTCTTCTCCGGGAGGCACGTTCGATACGGTCCACGCGCCGGTATCGATCCAGCGCTGGACGTGGGCGCGCATGGCCTCGGTGCGATCCTTCTCCCGCGACGCGAGGTTGCGGAGCTCGCGCGGGTCCCGCTCGAGGTTGAAGAGCATGTCTTCGGGAAGGTCGTAGCCGGTCTTCACGATTCGCCGCACGTACTTCCACGGGCCCTCGCGCACGCTGACCTGCTGGTTGTACGAGTGCTCCTGGATGATGAGGTCGCGCGCGTCGATCTCGGTCGACGGCTCGCCGCGGAGCAGCGGGACGAGGCTCTTGCCCGGGAGCCCGTCGGGCGTTTCGAGGCTCACGTCGAAGAGCTCGCACAACGTCGGCGCCAGATCGAGATGGGTCACGGGCTGGGCGACGGTTCGTGCGCCGTCGAAGCCGGGCAGCCGGAAGATCAGCGGGATCGAGAGATTCGTCTCGTGGAGGCTGAAGTGGCTGTAGTAGATGCGATGCTCGCCGAGCGTCTCGCCGTGGTCGGCCACCAGCACGACCGCGGTTCGATCGGAGATTCCCAGCTCGTCGAGGCGCTCGAGAAGACGGCCGAGCTCGGTATCGGTGTAGCGCATCTCGGCGCGGTACATCGCCTTCGGGTACTCGCGATCGCGCACCCCTCCGAACTGTTCCTTGGAGATGACGGGGGCGAGCCGGAAGTACGGATCGTCGATCAGCCGGGGCGCGGTGCCGCTGGTGGGATCGCCCTTGTAGAAACGCTGCGGGTAGGGCGGCGGCGCGTAGTACGGCGTGTGCGGATCGTAGTAGTGCACCCACGCGAAGAACGGCGCGTCGCCGTTCTCGGCGAGCCACCCCAGGAAGCGGTCGGTCACTTCCTCGGCGTCGATCGATCGCGGGATCGGATACGTGAAGTCGAAGCCGGGCAGCTTCAGGAGCGTCTCCGAGACGTGGGCGATCGCGGGGAAGCCGGCCGTCTTGTATCCGGCGCGCCGGAACGCCTGCGGCAGGATGTCGACGCTTCCGGGAAACGTCGTCTCGTTGTTGAGGATGCCCGAGTCGAGCGCGTACTGTCCGCTGAAGATCGCGACGTGGCTCGAGTTCGTGGAGTTCGTCTGGCTGAGCGCGTTCTCGAAGAGGATGCCTTCGGCCGCGACGGCGTCGATCACCGGCGTGAGGCCGGCCGGCACCTCGCGTCCGGTGGCGCCGTACGCCGAGACGTGGTCGGCGCGCGTGGTATCGAGCGTGACCAGCAGGACGTTCATGCCCGAGAGCGGGCCCTTGCCGTCGGCCGGGTCCGGTCCGCGCTTCGCCCCGCCACAGCCACCGGCCAGGAGGGCGATCGCGAGGCAGGCGAAACAAGCGATCCGTGTCATGCGAGGGATTCTACCAGGGGACCCCGCCCGATCCCAAGATCGGCTCGCGCGATCCGGGCCCGCGATCGGCTCAGACGATCAACGCCGAGAGCAGGCCCATGAGCGCACCGAAGACGCCGCCCCAGACGACCAGCCATCCGAGGTGCGTGCGGATCATCTTCTGGACGATCTCCTTGACCATCTGGGGCGTGAGCTCGGCGAGGCGGGCGTCTACGAGCCGGGCGACCTTGTCGCGGAGGCCGGCGTGCCCCATGCCCTCCACGAGCACCTTCTTGAGGTTCGACTTCGCGAGCACCTTGCCGATGCGCTTCTTCATCTGGGCCTCGAACGGCTCGCGGAACTTCTCGAGCATCGAGTCGCCGCCCATCATGCCGAGCATGCCGCCGAGCGGAGAGGCCTTCACCGCTTCGACCATCCCGTCGAACAGATCCGAGTACGAGATCTTCTCGGCGAGCCCCTCCAGGTCGATCTCCTCGCTCGCCGTCTCGGTCAGGCGCAGGAAGTTCTCCTCGGTGAAGAAGTTGTCCATGATGAGCGCGCGGATGCCGGCCTTGAACTGGCCGAAACGGTTCGGCACGATCCCCGAACCGTACAGGAGCGGCACGCGCTCGAAGAGCATGTGGATGGCGAGCCAGTTGGTCAGCGCCCCCGAGAGCGAGAACAGGCCGGCCGACAGCAATAGATCGCGGGCCGTGCCCTCGGGAAGCAGAAAGGCCACGATCGAAACCGCGCCGGCCAGGAGATTCGTCGCGAGACTCTTGTTCATCGTCAGATCAGGTCGCTGTCGCCGATGGTCAGGTAGAAGCCGGTGCGCATGAGATCCCAGTTGAGCCGCTCCGGGTCGTAGATGCGGCCGACCCACTTCCACTGCGATTTCTCGAGCGGGTATCCGAGCGATTCCCACAGCTTGTCGGCGGGGGAGCCGATCGGAACGAACGAGCCGAGGATGCGCTCCATTCCGGACTCGCGCGCGAGCTGCTCGCACGCGGCGACCATCGCGCGTCCCGCTTCCTCTTCGCCCTCGTCGAGCATCCAGTCACCGACGCCGAAGATCGATTGGCCGATGAAGTTCGGGGCCGTCGAAGCGAAACCGACGAGCTTGCCGTCCCGTTCGACGAACACGAGCTTGTAGTGCTTTTCGGGGTGATTCAGATATCGCCACTCGAGATAGGTCGTATCGCGGACGGTCATCACCGGGTACTGCTTGCGGAAACGCTCCCACAACGCGTCGATGTCCTCGTGGAGGCGGCCTTCGACCACCTCGACGCGGACGCCCTCGGGCGCCGGCTCGCGCTCGGGAAGCTCGGCCACCGGCAGCACGCGCCATTCGAGCTGGCAGACGTCGGTGTAGCCCTGCGTTCGCTTGCCGATTCGATACGCGAGCCGGTTCGGAAGGCCGTAACCGAAGGGCTCCTCGCCGGGACGCCCCCATGTCTCGACGTACTTGAGGACAGTCTGCGTGAAGATCCCGCCCGAGCGCGAGAGCGACTGCCGCACGTCGGGGTCCGACATCGAGTCGACCATCTGCGCGAACGTGTGGACCTCGTCGCGGATCTGCGTGCGCAGCTGGCATCCGGCGAACTGGGCGACGACCTCGTTGTCGGCCTTCTTGCGCGCGAGCATGATGTGAATGCCGGCCGGGTTCTCGGTGAAGAGCCAGCGCCACAGCGCCATGTCGCGTTCCTGCTTGAACACCTTCTTCCAGAGGCGGAGGATCGAGTGCTCGTCGCCCGGTCGGTACGGGGAGATCTCGATCTGCTCGCTCGTGATCAGATCGGCCGGCTCGCTCGCGGGGGCGGGCTCGGGCGCCGGCTCGGGAGCGATCGCCTCGGTGATCAGAACGCTACGCTCCAGGATCTCGAGCGATCCGGGATCGATGATCCGTAGGTAGTAGCGGCCTGCGGGCAGAGCCCGAGCGAGGGGCTCGAGCTCGAGCGTCGGCGAGGCGACCACGGCGCCGATCGACTCCTCGAACCGGGGGCTTGCCGAGATCTGCACGAACCGGGGTGCGGCGCTTCCGTCACCGCCGCTAGCCGGGAGGGGCAGAGCCTGCGAGCCCTTGCCGGCTCGAACTTCCTCGGCCCCTTCGAACGCTCGCCGCTGGTCCTCGACGTTCGCGCGATCGCGGCCAAAGATCCGCCCGATCCACGCGCGGAGAACGCCGCCGCCCGACGGGCGCACGGTGCGGGCACCGTCGTCGCTTCCCCGCCCGACGCCGACACGCACCTGGACACCGTAGGCCGCCGTTCCTTCCGGGGGGAGGTCCGCCGGAGAGCCGACCGCGACGTCCGGGAAGTAGACACCGCGTCCTCCTGCACGAGAGATCGCGTCCAGCAGGGTCGAGTGCGTGGACCCGGCGCTCGAGGCGGCCTCTTCGAATGCGCCTCGCCGTACCAGCATCGAAGCCTTGTCGAAGAATGCGTCCGTGCACGGGAGCGGGCCCGAGGCGTCGATCCAGTACAGGGCCTGGCCGATGGCTTCACGCGGGCCGAGGTCGGGGAACGCCGTCGGGGGCTTGCCGAACCTGGCGAGGCCGGTGACGCGCTGCGCCGGCAGGAGGGCGTCGACATCCCCGTGAGCGTTCGTGAGCTCGAGAAGTCGGGCCACCGTGCCGGGTTCCATCTCGGTCGGCGCGGGGAGAAACAAGAGGAGCTCGGCATCGCTGCTACGGAGGGCGAACGTGCCGGCGACGACGGTCTGCTGTCGGTCGTCGCCGTCGGGCAGATGGACGGTGACGCCGTCTCCTTCGAGCGAACGCAGCGCGGCGCGCGCGTCCTCGTCGAATCCCTGATCGACGATCGCGATATCGAGCGTGTGTCCGGCCTCCGCGAGCGACGTCCGCTCGGTGCGGAGGACTTCCAGCGAGGCGCTCGGATCGCGCTCGGGGACGCTCGTGAGCAGGATTGCGGTGACTCGTGCCATCTGCGGGACACCTCGAGGAAGCGCGGACGGATGCGGAGCGGTATGGAACAAGATTCACGACCGGGGCGCAAGGGATCTCGGATGCGTGCCCTCGCTCGAAGTGCACACCCGGCTGCGATCGGGTAGAATGCCGACCAATCTGCGAGAGAGGAGCGCATCATGACCCTGACATCCATCCGCCCGGCGTTCGGGCTTCTCGTCGTCGCGCTGCTCGCGGGCGGCTGCGTCACTTCGCCGGAAGCCGGCCTGCGGCGGACGTTCGGCGACCGGGCCCCGAACCCGGCGCTCGCGATGTCGTACCGGATCTACGACGGACGGACGGGGGAGCCGGTCTCCCTCGATCGACTCGTGGCCGACGCCGAGGACGCCGACGCGATCTTCTTCGGCGAGCACCACTACGAGGCCGTCTGCAACGCGTTCTCCGCCGACCTCTTCGCGAGGCTTCTGGCGCAGGACCGACCGGTGTCGCTCGCCATGGAGTTCCTCACGCGCGATCAGCAGCCGGCGATCGATGCGTACCTTGCGGGGAAGACCGATGAAGCGGCCTTCCAGGAAGCTACGGGCAAGGGGCGTCGATACCTGCTGAGCCACCGACCGCTGATCGAGCTCGCGCGTCATACGGACGCCGACGTTCTCGGGGTCGGCATCAGCAAGAAGTACTGGTCGCTCTGGCGGAAGTCCGGGATCGAAGCCTATTCGGAGTGGATCGAGACCCTGCCGGCCGATGAGCGCTCGAGCTTCCCGCGCGAGTGCACGCAGATCCGCGACGCCTACTGGGAGAAGATCGCCGGGTTCAGTCACGGTGGCGGGAGCTTCGAAGGCGGCCCGAGCGAAGAGGAGCTCGCCGAGATGCAGGCGACGCAGTGGAACTTCTTCAAGACGCAATGCCTCTGGGACGACTCGTTCGCGGAAGGCATGGCGGATGCGCGAGAGCGGGACGCGAACATGCGCGTGTACCTGGTCGTGGGCGCGTTCCACATCCAGGAGGGGCTCGGTACGATCACGAAGTACGTGCAGCGTCGTCCGAGCGACTCGGTGCTGACGGTGAGTCACACGAATTCGTTCCGAAGCGGCTACGACCTCTCGTTCGACGAGTCGGACCTCGGGCTCGCCGACTACGTGGTGTACACGGTCAGCCCGCCGGAACCGGATCCCGAGCCGGAAGTCGAGGTCGAAGTCGAAGCCGTGCCGGAAGCGGAAGCGGAGACCGAGGCCGTCGAGGAGAGCGAGGGAGGCGAGGGGGCTTGATCCGCGCCGCCGTCGTCCAGGCTGCGCCGGTTCCCTTCGATCTGGCCGCGAGCCTCGACCGGGCGGAGACGCTCCTACGCGAAGCGAAGGCCGCCGGTGCGGAGCTCGTCGTCTTCCCGGAAGCATTTCTCGGGGGATACCCGAAGGGCGCCGACTTCGAGGTTCGCGTCGGCATGCGCGGCGAGGCCGGGCGCGAGATGTTTCAGCGGTACTTCGAGGGCGCGCTGCCGATTCCGGGCGCGGAGCTCGACCGGCTCCAGGCGATCGTCCGCGAGCTCGATCTCGTCACGGTCATGGGGGCCATCGAGCGAGGGGAGGGCGGCACGCTCTTCTGCTCGGCGCTCACGCTCGACCGGACGGGGCTCCTCGCCGTCCACCGCAAGACGATGCCCACCGCGATGGAGCGCGTGATCTGGGGCGCGGGCGACGGCGCTTCGGTACGCGCGGTGCCCACTCGCGTCGGCCGTCTCGGTGCGGCGATCTGCTGGGAGAGCTACATGCCGCTCCTGCGCATGCGGCTCTACGAGGATCACGTGCAGATCTACTGCGCTCCGACCGTCGACGATCGCGAGGCCTGGCAGACGTGCATGAGGCACATCGCCTACGAGGGCCGCTGCTTCGTGCTGTCGGCGGCGGCGTACGCGCGTCGATCCGACTACCCGGACCACTACGAGTGTGTCCAGGGCGACGATCCCGACACGGTGCTCATCGGCGGCGGCAGCTGCATCGTCGACCCGTTCGGCGAGGTGCTCGCGGGGCCCGTCCGCGAGGGGCCGGCGCTTCTCGTCGCCGATCTCGATCCGGGCGCGATCGCGCGGGGGAAGTTCGACCTCGACGTCGCCGGGCACTACGCGAGGCCCGACATCTTCGGAGCGGCCCGCGACGACGCCGAAGCGGAGCGCGACGCTCCCCCGGAGTAGCCGAGGGGCGCGAGCTCGTGCCCGCGCCCCTCGGGGGTGTTCGGTCGAATCGTCGTCCGCGGCCTAGTAGCCGAAGTCGAGCTTGATCTTCTGGAAGCCCGGCACCGAGACGATCACCAGGTTACTGCGCGCCCAGCCGTTCAGATAGGGGCTCGCCCAGGTGAGATCCGGGTTGACCTCTCGCGACTTGCCGTCGACGGCGGGCATGTCGAACGAGTCCTTGAAGAAGTCGAACGTGTGCGCGTCTTCGGACACGTAGCGGACGCCTTCGTCGCGGACGTCGAGGATGTTCGCGGCGACCGACTCCTTGAAGAGCTGGAACGCTTCCTTGCCCCGCGTCGTGAAGGCTTCGAACTCGTCGCGGCTCGCGACCTCGACGATCACCGGCGCGGCCGCATCGTGCAGCTCGAGGAAGACCCCCTTGTCGCCGGGGACGACGTCGAAGTACTCGCCGGCGCCGTTCGGCTCGGCCGCGACGCGGACCGCGACGAAGGTGTCGTCGGTCTGCGTGAAGAACCAGCCCGAGTTGGAGGAGCGCCAGTTGTCCCACAGGCCTCCGGCGTACGAGACGTAGATATCGGTTCCGACGCTGCCGTAGGCGTTCGGATCGCGGCCCGCGATGAGGCAGCGGTCCTCGAGGACACCCGTCAGCTCGAAGTACGCGGCGCGGCCTCGCGATCCGTCGCCCTGCGTGGGGGCGCGGCCGACGATGCCGAGGCGGGCGTCCGCTTCGCTTCCGAAGACAGCGCCCATCCAGCGGTTCTGGCCGTTGAGGTGCGTGTACTCGAGCGTCGGGTCGACGGTCAGCGTACCGAGGACGTAGTCATCCGTGGTGTAGGTGTCGCGTCGCACGCCGGCATTCTTCTGGGCGGCGAACTCGATCGTGTAGTCGAAGCCGTCGCTGCGGACGGTGCGCGTGCCGAGGCCGAAGCGTCGCGTCGTCGACTGGAAGCCTCGCTTCGTCGTCGTGGCGAGCGCGGTGAGCGCGTCCGGCATTTCGTAGCGGCTCGTGGCCATGCCGAGCGTCATCGGGTGCGTGCTGCCCGGCGCGGCGTTGTGGTGCCATCCGTACATCCAGGTCGGCGTGCGGAGGCTGAAGCGCGACGCGTCGGTCATGTTCGCGTCCTTGTAGGCGCGGGTCTGCGCGCCGCCGCGAACGCCGGTCGCCGGCAGGAAGTCCTGGGCGACGTCGGCCCAGAAGAGCGTGATCCAGTTCTTGGCGAGGCCGGCGAGGACGTTCGATTCGCTGTAGTCGCAGACCATGTAGACGGTGTGCAGCGTGTACTTGGCGTAGCTCGGCGAGGCGATCTCGCAGGTGAGCCCGTTGCGAGCGCGCTGACGCATCCACTCCTTGAGGTACGCGGCCCAGGCCGTGTAGTGGTTCTCGAGCGAGTAGCCATCGGCCAGCGGCGTCGTGTTGAAGCCGGGGTGATGACGAAGCGACTGCGCGATCAGGAACGACGAGACCTTGTGGATGATGTCGAGGTTCTCGCTGTCGTGGATCTGCCAGACCTTCTCGGCAACGAACGGGTGGGCGTCGTCCTTCTTGCTGCGATGGAAGACGTAGTTCCACATCATCGTCTCGAGAGCGCTCTTGGCGTCGTCGCTCATGCGCGTCGAGTAGATCGGGTCGAGATAGGCCCGCAGCAGGAGCGGCAGCGGGAACTTCATCGGGAAGGCCCACGTCTCGTCCATGGGGACGGGGAAGTCGGCGGCGAGCTCTTCGACGTACTGGTTGGCGAGCGTCAGCTCCTGGTTCGTGGCGAACGCGGCGAGTGCGAACGTCGCCTTGCCCCAGCACTGCGTCAGCGGGTGGGCCGACTCGGGATCCGGGAACGGCGCGGCCACGTGCTCCTTGAGGATGCCGTTGCGGCGAACGGTGTCCGCGTCGACGGCGGTGAAGTCGTTCGCGAAGGCGGTCACGGCGATGGCGACCAGCAGCAGCACGATCACGATGATCTGACCAAACTTCTTCATCGGTACCCCTTCTCTCTCTCTGTCCATCCGGTTCAAATCGGGCGTCGGGATACCGGAATCGCAAGCGGTGTGCCCGAATGAGAGACTCCGTCGGAAGTCATTTCAGACACATCGCTTGTGTCGGAAATGGGGGTGAGAGGGGTGCCGGCGGATCTCGATCGTTTCGATCGAAATCCGCGATTCGAGCGAGAGAGTGCCTCGGTTTGAGAGGGGCGGGACGCTAGTTGCCGCCCGTCACCGCCTCTTCGGGGCGCGCGTGGAAGGTCAGCTTCGCGGCGTAGAAGCGCTCGGGCTCGCGGTCGCCGATCGTCTGCCTCTCGGCGGGCTGCGACGGGAGGACCACCGGATCCTTCCCATCGGGCCGGAAGGACAGAGCGAGCTCGAAGCCTTCGTCGAGCCGCCAATCGGCGCGATCGATGTCGACCTGGACCCAGCCCCACGGGCCGGCCGCAGCGGCCGAGGCCTTCGCCGTCTCCTGGCGCTTGCCGCGCAGGATGCGGGCCTTCGAGGGCTCGCGATCGCCTCGAGGGTGGTGCATGGGAACCTCGATGCGGCTCGTTCCGTTCGCCGCGGCGGTGCGCAGGTGGAACACGACCGTCCCGTCGAAGGGCTGCTTCACCATCGCGCCGAGCGAGAGGGAGCTACCGCTGCCGAACACCATCAGCTCGTGGACCGACGAGTCGCTGGAGCATCGCGCGCGCAGCGTGCGTCGAACGAAGCCCGGCGTCTCCACGAGGGGGTGTCCTTCTTCGAAGCACGGGATCCTGAGATCGATCGCCTCGACGAGGTGGTGCCGGAAGAAGCGGGCGATGCGCTCCTCGACGCCTTCGACGGTTCCGAACATGCGCGTGCCGTGAATCCCGCGGCCTTCGTACACCTGGACCTCGGTCGAGTCGTACGACGAGATCGCGGAGGCGACGGGCCGCACGCGGGGCTCTTCTTCGGTGGACGTCAGGATCAGGGTGGGCGGGGCGTCCCAGTCCGCGAGGTCGGCGAGCGTGTCGACCCCGAGGTAAGCGGCGCCCGGCGTCATCAACACGAGAGCACGTACCTGACCTCGGTTCTTGACGGCCGTTCGCACCGCGACGCTGCAGCCGACGCTCGCGCCGAGAAGTCCGATACGCGTGGCGTCCACGCCGTGCTGGCTCTCGAGGTAGCGGATGGCCGCTTCGGCGTCCTTGTTCATGACGGCGAAGAGCTCGGCGTCGCGATCCCGGACCCGAGCCGCGAGGTCCTCGCCCTTCTTGACGCTCTCCCCGTGGCCGCGCAGGTCGATCGCGAGCACGTTGCAGCCGGCCTTCAAGAGAGCGGGGACCACCGGGTCGTAGCTCTCCTTGACGTTTCGATACATGGGCAGGGCCACGACCGTCGGTCGGTCGGAATCCTCGAGCCAGAGCCGCCCCGCAATGGTGACGCCGTCGTCGGTCGAGAACGTGACCGCGCGCGGGTCCGTGGCTCCTCCTTGCGCGGGAGCTTCCTCGGCGAGGGTCGATGCCGCGGCGAAGCCGATCCACGCGACGAGCGCGGCTGTCAGAGTCCGTCGTGTCCAAGCATGCATGGTGTCGCCTCCCTTTCCCGGGGAAGCCGACCTCGCTTCGGGCCGGTGCCTGCATGGTACGGAGCCGCGTCGAGCGATTCAACGAAGTCTCCGGCGCGCGGCGTCTCACGGGAGCGGATGGTGGCGGCAGGGGGCGTCCTGCTGGTACAACGCTCGGGTCGAATCCGACGCGACGGGATCGAGCGCGATCCCACCCCTGGCACCCGATCCGAGGCAGACGAACCCCGATGAGCGAATCGACCGAAGGCCCGGCGCACGTAGAGCTTCCCCACCTGCTGCGCGATCCCGTGATCCCCGAGAGCTGCTACGTGGATCCGAGCGCGCGCATCAACGGCGACGTCACGATGGGGGAGGAGGGATCGGTGTGGTTCCACGCCTGCATCCGCGGCGACGTGAATTCGATCCGGATCGGTGCGCGGACGAATGTCCAGGACGGGTGCATCCTCCACACGCTGTATCGCAAGTTCGATCTGGTCGTGGGCGATGACGTCACGTACGGGCACGCGGCGATCACGCACGGCTGCCACATCGGCAACCGCGTGCTCATCGGGATGAAGGCGATGGTGCTCGACGGGGCGGTCATCAGCGACGACACCATCATCGCCGCCGGCTCGATCGTGACGGAAGGAAAGACGTTCCCTCCGGGCGTCCTGCTGATGGGTGCTCCGGCACGCGTGAAACGGGAGCTCACGGAGAAGGATCTGGCGTTCATCCGGGAGCGCTCCGCGTATTACGTCGAGTACGCGAAGACCTATCGACGCTCCGGTTTGTTCCACACCTTCGCCGACAACCGCTACTACCGGTCGCCGAACGCGTGATCGATCGTCCCGATCAGCTCGAGGGCGTGGAACCGGAGGTATCGCTGCTCGCGGCCTGCACGATCGTGACTCGCGCCTCGTTCTGGATGTCGCGCGCCTTGATGTCCTTGGCGTCGATGAACAGCACATTCGGATAGACGTACGTGCGCGGGTTGTTGGGAACCTCGGCGCGCAGGATGATCGTGCCCATCCGGAACAGGCCCTTCTCGAGCGCATCGCCGCTCACGTTCTTCTCGAAGACCGTCTGCTCGCGGGAGATCTTCTCGACCTTGCCGAACAGACCGGTGTGGATCTCGGTCTCGTTGGCGGTGATGACCGCGAACTTGAATTGCTGGATGAGGAACGAGATGACGATGCCGATACTGAACACGAGGCCGAGGCCGAGATAGACGCCCGAGTTCAGGTAGAACTCCCAGCCGGCGATCGTCTCGAGGGCGCCTTGCAGCAAACCGAGGAGCTGGAGCGCGAGTATGATCGAGATCATGCCGAAGGTCAGAAGGGCGACCCACATGACCTTGAGGTCGAAGCGCAGGATGATCCAGTTCAGCAGGAAGACAGCGAACCAGACGCCGCCGAGCTGGGTGTAGATGGCCTTGTTCTCCTCGAAGGGTGTGAAGGCCTGAATGATCGCGAAGATCAGCGAGAGCAGGATCGTGGGCAACATGATGATGTCCTTGTTCCAGCTCTGGATGATGACGTACGGCGTGTTCTGCTTCTTGAGCGAGCTACGAACCGTCTTGACCCACATGCGGTTGATTCCTTCTCTGTTGGTCGGATGGGAGCGCCCGGCGTGACCTCGAGAGCTCTCCCGGGGGAAGTCGGCTCATGATAGGAAATGCGAGGTCGCGGTTCCAAGGCAGGGATGCTCCCTGCGGTTCCCCTCATTCGAGGGGGGGCTCGGATTATTCACGCGGGATCCGGGACGTTGGCGCGGACCGGCGGAGGCGAGCGGAAGATGAGCGACATCAAGGACCTGCGGGATCGGCTGGACTCGTTGGATCGAGCCATCGTGGAGGCGCTGGCCAATCGGCGGGATGTGGTCGAGGAGATCATCCGCTTCAAGGATGACTCGGCGCGCGACCTGCGCGACACCGGTCGGGAGGAGCGGCTTCTCGAGCGTTTGATCGAGATCGGGCGCCAAAAGGGGCTCGACGCGTACTTCGTGACGCGCGTGTTCCACGAGATCATCGACTACTCCCTGAAGGTGCAGAAGGAGCACCTGATCCGGACGCGCTCGGATGCGCCCAAGGAGACGATCACCGTGTCGTACCAGGGCGTGGAGGGGGCCTACAGCTACTTCGCGGCGAAGAAGTACTTCGCGAGTGACGAGGATCGCCTCGTCCTGCGTGGCCAGGACACGATGCGCGCGCTCGTCGAGGCGGTCGAGTCCGGGGAGGCCGATTTCGGCGTGCTGCCGGTCGAGAACACCACCGCCGGCAGCATCAACGAGTGCTACGACCTGCTGCTCGCGAAGGCCGTGTCGGTCGTGGGGGAGGAGGTCGTCCCGGTCCGTCACTGTCTCATGGCGCTCGAGGACGTGCCGCTCAGCCGGATCCACCGCGTGTACTCGCATCCGGTAGCGCTCGCCCAGTGCACCGACTTCCTGGCGACCCTCCGGGACTGCAACGTCGAGGCGTTCACCGATACCGCGATGGCGGCCCGCAAGGTGCGCGATGACCAGGATCTCTCGCAGGCCGCGGTGGCGAGCGAGGAGGCCGCGCGGTTCTACGGCCTCAAGGTCCTGAGGCGAGATCTCGCGAATCAGCGCGAGAACTTCACGCGCTTCATGATCCTCGCGACCGAACCGTCGCCGTACGACGAGCGGATTCCGTGCAAGACGTCGCTGATCCTCGCGACGGGGCACACCGAGGGCGCGCTCGTGCGATGCCTGAACGTGCTCGCCCGTCATGGCCTCAGCATGACCAAGCTCGAATCGCGACCGCGGCAGAACGTGCCCTGGGAGTACGTCTTCTACATCGACTTCGAGGGGAACCTCGCGAGCGAGACGGTGCAGGAGGCCGTCGACGAGCTGCGCGGCGAAGCCGTCTTCGTGAAGGTGCTCGGAACGTATCCCGCGCGCAATCTCAAGAGCAACCAGCCGACGAAGGTGTCGTCGGTTCCACGTTCGGCGTCCGAAGAGTCGGTGCCTCCGCCGATCCTCGAAGGTCGCGAGCGGTTGTCGGCATCGGAAGAGGTGCGTCGGCTGCTCGAGTCGAAGCCGTTCAAGCTCGCGAGCCGATTGCAGCAGCCGAACGACACGGTGATCAAGGTGCAGGACATCGAGATCGGCGGCGCGGAGCGCGTGCTTGTCGCCGGGCCCTCGGCGGCGGCGGCCGGCGAGGATCTCGTCGAGGCGGCTCGCCAGCTCAAGGAGGCCGGCGCGCACATTCTGCAGGGCGGGGGAGCGGTGCCGGCACGGTCCGGGGAGCGGGCCCCGCGCTCGCCCGAGGAGCTCGATCGGCTCTGCGAGGCGGGGCAGGCCTTCGAGATGCCGGTCGTCGCCGACGTGGCCGAGCCCGGCGCGGTCGAGGCCACCGCGAGGAAGACTCAGATCCTGCGCGTCAGCGCGTCCGACATGCAGAACTTTCCGCTACTGCGCGCGGTCGGAAGCATCGATCGCCCCGTGATCCTCGAGCGTGGCCTGATGGCGTCTCTCGAGGAGTGGATCGGCGCGGCGGAGTTCGTGCTCAAGCAGGGCAACCAGCAGGTCATCCTGTGCGAGCGCGGCATTCGCACGTTCGAGACGAGCACCCGCGGAACGCTGGACCTCGCGGCGGTGGTGGTCTTGCGGGAGTGGACGCATCTGCCGGTGTTCGTCGATCCGTGTGCGGCGGCCGGCGTGTGGCGATGGGTCCCGTCGCTCGCGTCCGCTGCCTGCGCGACCGGCTGCCACGGGCTCGTGCTCGATGTCGGCGATGCCCCGGCGAGCGCCCCGGGAAGCGAGGAGCCGCAGTCGCTCCGGCCCGCGACCTTCGCACGCCTGGCCCGCGATCTGCGCGACCGAGACCCCGGGAGGGACGACGATTCACGTTCCTGATTCTGGTAGACTCTCGGGTTTCCCGCCAGGAGGCGAATGAGCGAGAACACGACCATCGTCCAACCGGAAGTCCGCATCGGCACGCACGTGCTCGGCAACCTGAGAGGCTGTCCCGTCTCGAAGCTGGAGCGCGTCCAGGAGGTGCGGGCGCTGCTGCGCTCGGTGGCGGATCGTGCCGGCTTCAAGATCGTCGGCGAGTCGTTCCATCAGTTCCAGCCGGTCGGTGTGACGGGGGTTCTCGTGCTCCAGGAATCGCACATGAGCATTCACACCTGGCCCGAGCTCGGGCTGGCTGCGGCCGACGTCTTCACCTGCGGTGCAGAGGGCAACGCCGAGGTCGGATTCCAGTGCCTGGTCGACGCGTTCGATCCGGCCGAGGTCGAACGCCGCGTCGTCGGGCGCTGAGCGGGGTCACGCCGGATGTCTCCACGAGACGTGCAGATCCTCCGAGCGCTCGCGTCGGGACCGCTCGACTACTGGAGCGTGCTCGAAGGCGTCGACGGCACGGTGCGGGAATCGTTCGCGGCGCTCTCCGGTCTTCTCGAACGGGGGGAGATCGCGTTCGAGCGAGGGCGGTTCCGACTTTCGGGCGCGAGCCCGCTTCCCGAGATCGACCTCGACGCCGTGCGCGAGCGATACGAAGCGGTGCTCGACGACGCGCCCGAACCAGTCGTCGAGTACTTCCAGGCGCGCATGACTCCCGACTCCCTCTTTCGTCGGCTGGCGTTCGTCCGCGATCGCGGGGAGCTCTCGGGTCGCGACGTCCTCCTGCTCGGGGATGACGACTCGATGTCGATCGCGCTCGCGCTGACGGGGGCGTGTCGGCGGATCACCGTGCTCGAGATCGATGCACGGATCTGCGAGTTCCTGCAGTCGGCGTTCGGCGAGCTCGGGCTGGAAGCCGAAGTGGTGCGCTACAACGTCTGCGATCCGCTGCCGGAGTCGCTGCGAAGCTCCTTCGACGTGCTCCTGTGCGATCCGGTGGAGACGGTGCCCGGCTTCCGGACGTTCCTGTCGCGCGGGGCGGAGGCGCTCCGGCATCCGTCGTCCGTGTATCTCGGCCTCACCGAGATCGAGAGCTCGGATGTGAAGTGGGCCGAGTTCCATCGCGCCTTCCTCGAAGCGGGCTTCGCGGTCAAGGACATCGTGCGCGATCACACGCTCTACGAGGAGTCGGCTTCCTCGGCTCACGACTACGGGGGCTTCCGCATCTTGCGCGAAGCGCCGTTCGACCTCGAGGCGCCGACCCGGCCCTGGTACCGAAGCTCGTTCTGCCACGCGCGATCGTACCGGCCGCCGACGCCACCGATTGCGGGTCCGGTTGACTTCGATTCGAGCTTCTACGAAGATGACGACGTCGTAACGAACTGACCGCGAGGAGGCTGTCTTGGTCGCCAACGAGCTCATCGAAATCCTGCGCTGCCCGGAATCGGGCCAGACGCTCCGCCTGGCCGAGGCGTCCCAGATCGACGCGCTGAACGTCAAGATCCGGGGCGGCGAGCTGCGTAGCCGCGACGGCCGCACGCTGGAGGCCGAGCTGGATGCCGGCCTGATCCGCGAGGACGGCAAGGTGCTGTACCCCATCCTGGACGACATCCCGATCCTCCTGATGGAGGAGTCGGTGCCGCTTGCCGAGGACCTTCCGGCGCTGGAGAGCGACGGCGCCTGATCCGAAAGGCCGGGCCCGCTCGTCTGGGCCCGCTCGTCTGGCCTGCTTGTCTGGGGCCCGCTCATCTTGACAGCCCGGGGGCCGGGTCCTAAAATCCCGGACTTTTCCGCGGGTAGGAATCTCTGCCCCGAGCGATTCACCGGCCGTTCAAGGCCGAGGCGAGGATTTTGCGATGGCCAGGAAAAAGGGCGTCAAGCGCGAGTACGTCTGGCTTCAGTGCTCCGAGACGGGTGATCTGAACTACCGCACCGAAGTGAACCTGCAGGGCGGAATCCCCGAGAAGATGAAGGCCGGACTGAAGAAGTACAGCCCGCGCCTCCGCAAGCACACCCTCCACAAGATCAAGCGCAAGTAGGACGCCCCGACCGAAAGGTCGGGCTTCCCGGTCGCGGTCTTCCTTACCACGGGCCCTCGGCCGTACGCGTCTTGCGTCCACGTGCGGGCCACGGCCCGGCGTTTCCTCCTTCTCATCCGAGACCGACTTCGGTTGCTCCGTCTGTGGGCGACCGATAGAATCCCACGTCGATCGCGGCGCCGCTTCCGTATACAAGCGGGTGCCGTTTCCGGGCGCTTGGCCGCGTCCGCAGGTTTTCCCGAACGAATCGAACGAGGTGATCCCTTGGTCCATCGTCGTCCCACGCTCTGGCTTGCCGTTTCGCTGCACGTGTTGCTGTGTCTCTGCCTGTTCGCCTGTCATATGCCGGGCGCGAAGGACGAGGGAGGGACGGCCACGCGTTCGAGCTCGTCGAAGACGGGTCCGGACGGGAAGAAGTGGCTGACGCTCGAGAAGGCGTCGGGCCCGAAGGACACCGTGCGATTCAGCGCGAGCCCGCCGGACTACCGGTGGTCCGACGACGGCAAGTTCCTCGTGCGTCGCGAGCGCGGCAAGAGCGTGGGCGTCGACCCGACGACGTTCGCCGAGACGCCGATGAAGTCTTCCGATGGCAGCGCCTCGCGACAGAAGGCGCTCGAGAAGGCGTTCTCGAACCTCGAGGGCTTCGACGCGGATCGCGCGAAGCGGGCGGCGTCGAGCGCGCGACGCTCGCTGTCGTCGAGTGACGGCGACGAGCCCGTGCTCGTGGACTTCGGCGAGGAGCTGTACGTGTACCGGCCCGACGAGGGCCGCGTGACGCGGCTCACGGACAACGACGGCGACGAGAAGGAAGCCGAGCTGAGCCCGGACAACGCGTCCGTGGCCTACGTGCTCGACAACGATCTCTACATTGCCGACAGCCGGACGGGCGCCGCTCGACGGATCACCGAGGGCGGCGGACCCGAGCTGTTCCACGGGCGTCTCGACTGGGTCTACCAGGAAGAGATCTACGGCCGCGGCAACTTCAAGGGCTTCTGGTGGAGCCCCGATTCCAAGCACGTCGTGTTCCTTCGACTGGACGAGTCGCCGGTGGGTGAGTTCACGGTCGTCGACCACATCCCGTACCGGCTCGACCTCGAGGTGACGAACTACCCGAAGGCCGGCGATCCGAACCCGATCGCGAGCCTCGGTGTCGCGGCGCGAGACGGAGGGCAGCCGGTGTGGCTCGACCTCGACGGTTATCGCGACCAGGAGTTCCTCATCGTGCGCGTGGACTGGAGTCCTTCCGGCGATCGCGTCGTCTTCCAGCTGCAGGACCGGATCCAGAGCTGGCTCGATCTCAACGTCGGCAACCCGGCGACGGGCGAGGTCACGAACCTGCTGCGCGAATCGTCGAAGTCCTGGGTGAACGTGTTCGGCCCGCCGCACTGGCTCGAGGACGGATCGTTCCTGTGGGACAGCGAGCGCACCGGCTTCCATCACCTCTACCACTATCGCGCCGACGGAACGCTCGTGCGGCCGGTGACGAAGGGGGACTGGGAGATTCGTCGGGTGATTCGCATCGACGAGAAGCAGCAGCGCGTGTGGTTCACGGCTTCGAGGGACGGGGCCACCGGCAGCAACGCCTACCGGGTGGGGCTCGACGGGAACGGGCTCGCTCGACTGACCCGAGACGCGGGTACGCACTCGATCTCGCTGAACAAGGACGGCTCGATGTTCCTCGACCTCTACTCGAGCCTCGAGACCGTGCCCGAGCGAAGGCTGTGCGACGGGGACGGCCGCATCCTGAAGGTGCTCGGCAAGGCGAAGATTCCGGCGCTCGACGAATACGTGTACCAGAAGCGCCAGCTCCTCGAGATCGAGGCGCGAGACGGCTTCAAGATGGACGCGACGTTGCTCAAGCCGACGAACTTCGACCCGAACGTGGCCTACCCGGTGTGGCTGGACACGTACTCGGGTCCGAACGCGCCGCGCGTGCGCAACTCCTGGAACTCGGATGCGTGGCACCAGTTCCTCGCGCAGCAGGGCTACATCGTGCTGCAGGTCAACAACCGGACGTCGAGCCGCAAAGGGCACAAGTACATCTCGGAGTGCTACCAGCAGTTCGGCGTGCAGGAGCTCGAGGATCTGCTCGACGCCGTGGAGTGGGTCACCGACCACCCGTGGGCCGATCGGGATCGCGTCGGGATCTACGGCTGGAGCTACGGCGGATTCATGACCGCGTTCGCGCTGACGCGAAGCGACGCGTTCAAGGTGGGGATCGCGGGGGCCGGCGTGTACGACTGGCGCGACTACGACACGATCTACACCGAACGCTACATGAGCACGCCGCAGCGAAACCCCGAGGGCTACGAGAAGAGCTCGGTGCTGGCCGGCGCCGAGAACCTGAACGGGCATCTGCTCCTGATCCATGGAACGATGGACGACAACGTTCACGTCCAGAACACGATCCAGTTCGCGTATCGACTGCAGAAGGCCGACATGCCGTTCGAGCTGATGCTCTACCCGAAGTCGCGTCACGGCGTGCGGGAGCCCGAGCTGCGCTGGCACATGCGGCAGCTCATGTGGTCGACGATTCGGGACCACCTGTAGGGCCGGGATCGCTCGCAGGTTGTCAGGCGATCGGGAGGGTGAAGGCGAACGTCGCGCCTTCGCCCGGACGGCTCTCCACGCGGAGCGATCCGCCGTGGCGCTCGACGAGGTCGCGCGCGATGAACAATCCGAGCCCGAGCCCTTCGCGTGCGCTTCGGTCGCCGGTGCGTTCCTGATGGAACCGCTCGAAGATGCGCTCGTGAGCCTCGGGGGCGATGCCGCAACCGTTGTCCCGGACGGTCACGCGGACGAGCTCGGGATCGTTCTCGTGCGGTGCGGCGCAAACCTCCACCCGGCCTCCCGCCGGCGTGAACTTCAGCGCGTTCCCGACGAGGTTGCCGAGCACCTGGCGGATCCGACGGGCGTCCATGCGAACGGGCGGAAGATCGGTCGCGATCGCGTGACGTAGCGAGAGGTCGCGAGCCACGGCCTCGGGCGTGAGGGCCTCGAGCTTGTCGGCGATGAGATTCTCGAGGTCGCCCGGACGCGGCTCGATCCGGAGCCGGCCGTCTTTTTCCCGGGCGACTTCCATGAGATCGCCGATCATCGATCGGAGCTGGCGCGCGTTGCGCTCGGTGATGTCGAGGTACTCGCGCTGAGCCTCGGTGAGATCGCCCGCGAGCCCGTCGCGAAGGATCGTGATGAACTGGTAGGCGGCGTTGAGCGGCGTGCGAAACTCGTGCGACACGTGCGACAGGAGGTTTTCGGTCGCGGCCTTGCGGCTGCGGCGCAGGGCCCGGTCGTGCGCGCTTCGCTCGAGGGCGTAGCGGATCGACCGCGTGAGGAGCGGCGACGTCAGCCCGGCTTTCTGGAGATAGTCCGAAGCCCCGGCCTGCAGGGCGCGACGATCGATACCTTCACCCTCGTGCCCGGTCAGGAAGATCACCGGGGGACGGGAGTCCGGCTCGCCGAGGCTCGCGAGCAGCTCGAGGCCGTTGCGCCCGTCGCCGAGGTGGTAGTCGAGAAGGACGACGTCGTGCTCACCTCGCTCGATCGTCGACAGCGCCGCGGGCGGCGTCTCGGCCCAGTCGAGACGATATCCGGGCTCGTCGGCCAGAAGGGCGCGAGTGATGACGTACTCGTCCTCGTCGTCGTCGACGAGGAGGACACGGATCGAGTCGGTGTCGGGGCGGGGGATCATGGGCGCGAGCGGGGCGGAACGGGACGGAGTTCGCTTCGAAGAGTACCCCGGATCCGGGCTCGGGCAAGCGATTGGGGGCGAAGATCGGCCCGTCAGCCGTCGAGCGCGTCGATCAGGCTCTCGAGCTCGCCGAGCGCCTGCAGATGCTCGCGAGCGATGGCGTGCGCCAGGCGTTCCTGCAAGATCGAGGCGATCGAGTGCTCGAACCAGAGCGTCTCGCGGGGGCCGCGACTGAAGGGGGCCCAGCCGTCGAGGCCCTTGTCGCGGGTCATCTGGATGAGATCCCGCACGTTGTGCAAGCGGTCGGCCGCGCACACGACGAGCGAATCGACGGGAGCCTGGCGCAGACGCTGGATCTTCGTTTCCTTGCGCATCCGCCAGGTCTGGCGGCGCGTGCCCTCGTAGCTCTTCTCGGTGAGGTCATGCACGATCGCGCAGACCGCGACCGGGAACTGATCCTCGAGCTCCTCGCGCGTCAGGATCGTGTCCTCGACGACGTCGTGCAGGAGAGCGGCGGCCACGAGGGTCTCGTCGAAGCCGTGCGATTGCACGATCCACGCGACGCCGATCGGGTGCGTGATCTCGGGAGTATCCGATCCCTTGCGGGTGTTGCCGGCGTGGGCCTCGTCGGCGACGGCGTGCGCTCGTTCGAGGAGCGGCGAGTCGAGCCGCAGCTCAGGACGATCCGTCAACGGAGGACCGCGCTCTTCACCCACTTCGTCCCGACGGACTTCGGCCGCTCGATCGGGAAGCCCATGGCTCGAGCGAGAACGAGCTGCGCCGCCATTCCCATCGCGCGGGAGACACCGAAGTAGACCGTGTAGAAGCGCGTCTCGGTGAGGCCGTAGTGGTAGAGCAGGCTGCCGGAGCTCGCGTCGACGTTCGGCCACGGGTTCTTGGCCTTGCCCTGCTCGCGCAGCACCTCGGGGACGATGCGATAGAGCGCCTCGACCACCTGGTACGGCTCGCTGTCCGAGCACTTCTTGGCGCCGAACTCGAACAGCGCGACGAAGCGCGGGTCGGGGCATCGCAGCACGGCGTGGCCGTACCCCGGAATGACCTGACCGCTCGAAAGCGTCTCGCGGCAGAAGTCGGCGAGCTCCTCGTCGGTGGGGACGCCGCCGAAGCGTTCGAGCACCGAGAGAACGAAGCGCAGGCACTGCTGGTTGGCGAGCCCGTGGAGCGGACCGGCGAGGCCGTTCAGCCCGGCCGAGATCGCCTGGTAGGCGTCGCTCAGAGCCGAGCCCACGACGAGCGACGTGTGCGCGCTGACGTTCCCGCCTTCGTGATCGCTGTGGAGCACGGCGAACATCCGCATGAGCTCCGCGAGCTCGCCGGTCGGATCGGGCGTGCCGAGCATGTGCGCGAAGCCGGCGCCCCAGTCGAGATCGGGGTTCGGCGCGATGCGGTCGCCCTTCTCGTAGATGTGACGATAGATGCCGGCCGCGACGGCGGGCAGTCGCCCGAGCAGGTTCAGCGCGTCTTCGAGCGTCGGCTTCCAGTAGTCGTCCCGCGAGATCCCGGCGTCGTACGCCTCGGCGAAGCGGCTCTCGCGCTGCATGGCGAGGACCGCCATCGACAGTAGGGTCATCGGGTGGGTGTCGCGCGGCAGCGCGTTCACCAAGTCCCAGACGTAGCCGGGCACCTCGGATCGCGACAGCCAGTCGCGGCGCAGCTCTTCGATCGCCTCGGGCGTCGGTCGCTCGCCGGTCAGCAGCAGATGGAAGCACTCTTCCGCCGTCACACCGACGAGATCCTGGATCGGGTAGCCGCGGATAAGGAGGCCGCGATCCGGCTCGACGAGCGAGGTGTCGCAGATGAGACCCTTGACCCCACGCATGCCGCCATACGCCTGGGCGACGGTCACGCTCGAGATCTCGCGATCGCCGTGCGCGCGCAGGAGCTCACGCACCTCTTCGCGGCGTTCGGGAATCTGCTCGGCGAGCTTGCGCTCCAGAATCGACATGGGGTGTACCTCGATCTCGGGCGTTACGGACGAAAGGGGGGATGCCCACGGTCTCGTGCGGGAACGCGAAAGATACCTTCTCGGCGGGGCGGTCCGCAACCCGGACCGCGCCCGCTCAGGTCGACAGCGCGAGCAGCTCCTCGCCTTCCGACGGGGACTTCAGGACGCGCGGTACCTTGTGCTGGCCGCCGAGCTTGCCGCGGCTCTCCATCCACCGGTAGAAGGTGCCGTCGGTGACCGTCTCGATGCTCGGCGGATCCAGTCCGAAGTCGTGCGTGCGGTGGGTGTCGTAGTCCTCGTTTCGCTTCCGGATCGAGCGGTCGACGGTCGCCCCGAAGTCGTCGAGATTCTCGGGCGGCGTGCGGAACTCGATCAGCCACCGGTGATACGGCTTCGCGCGGCTCTCGTCGGGGAAGACCGGGAGCACGGTGAACTCCTTGCACTCGGCGCCGGACTCGCGGCACGCGTTGACGACGGCCTCCTCCATCTCCTCGATGATCACGTGCTCGCCGAACGCGTTCAGGTTCAGCTTGGAGCGGCCGACCATCGTGACGCGGTGGGGCGAAAGGCTCGTGAATCGAACGAGGTCGCCCAGGCGATACGACCACAGCCCGGCGTTCGTCGTCAGCACCAGCTCGTAGACCTTGCCCTCTTCGACCTCGGCGAGCGTGCGCCGCGTGGGCTGCTCGGACTCGATCTCGCTGAAGGGGATGAACTCGTAGTAGATCCCGTTGTCGATGAGCAGGCGCAGGCCGTCATCTCCCGCCTTGTCGGTGATCGCGAACATGCCGCCTTCGGAGGCCGAGAACGTCTCCATGTGGAGCATGTCTTCGCCGACGAAACGATCGAGCGCGGCGCGGTAGGGCTGCCAGGCCATCCCGAAGTGGACGACGGCGTTGAGGTTGGGCCAAAGCTCGCGGATCGGAACCGGCTTGCCGTGTCGACGCTCGGCCTCCCGCTCGAGCTCTTCGAACAGGAGCACGACCCACGAGGGGCACGCCGAGACGAGCCGGACATCTTCGTCGATCGACGTGTCGACGAGCGCTTTCATCTTGTCGGGCCAGTTCCCGATCGAGGAGATCTCGGGGGTGGGCAGTCGGTAGCGATGGGCGATGCGCGGCGTGAACTTCAGCATGATGCCGCTGGCGTCGCCGATGAGGCTGTGCCCCTCCTCGCGAAGCGGCGCGCTCCCGGCGAGGTAGAGGCTCTTGCCCTTCATGAAGGTCCGATCGCGCGTGAGGTCGAGGTAGAGCGCGGCGACCGTCAGGCCGCTCGTCTTGTTCGACTTCAGGTTCTCGTGGCTGACCGGGAGGAGCTTGTTGCCGGACGTCGTTCCGGACGAGAGCGCGAAGTACTTGATGTGCCCCGGCCAGGCGAGGTCGCGCTCACCCTGGAAGCTTCGATGCCAGAGCGGCGCCATCTCTTCGTAGGTCGTGAGCGGCACGCGCTTCTGATAGGCGGCGGCATCGCGCATCTCCGCGAAGCCGTGCTGGCGTCCCCATTCGGTGTTCGCGGCGCTCTGGAGCAGGTCGCGGAGGAGGGCTTCCTGCGTGGCGCCCGGGTCGGCGGCGGCGCGCTCCATCGCGCGGAGACGACGGCTCGCAACGGATTCCAGAACGAACTGAGTGAGGCCCATGATGCTCGATTCGATCCTTCGATTCGGGTGCCGGCTCGACGTCAGCCGAGCGAAGCGACCGTTCCCACGAAGCAGTACACGCCCGTCCCGATGAGCAGGACTCCGAACGCGCGAACGAGCCAGGTGAGCCCGTTGACGGGGATCCGCTGTCGGTGGCGAGCGAGCAAGTATAGAAGAAGGTAGAGCCAGCTGGCCATCCCGAAGGCGGCGCCCACCGCGAAGGCGAGATTGGCCGTCGTCCCGTCGCCGATCGCACCGCTCGCGTGGAGAGCGCCTCCGATCACGAGCCACGACGTGATCAGCCACGGATTCAGCAGGCTGACGAGGATCCCGGCCCAGAACGAGCCGTGGACCCGGGCCAGGCGGGGCGGGGCCGGGTCATCGGAGATCCGGATGCGCGTGCGCAGGATCCGGACCCCCCAGGCCGTGATTGCCACTCCGAAGACGATCCGGACCACGAGGCTCTCGACGGTGGCCTGGACGGCGTGCGCGAGCCCCAGCATCGTGATCGAGCAGTAGACGAAGTCCCCGAGGGATCCGCCGGCGATCAGGGCCGATGTGGTGCGGGTCCGGCCCTGGAGCCCCCCGGTGATCACCGCCAGGTTGAGCGGTCCGGTCGGCACGGAAGCCGCCAGAAAGCCGATAGCGTATCCGAGGAAGGGCGCAATCAGGGTCGACATCTCGGCTCGCGATTTCGTATGCTTCCCGCCATTCGCTGTTCAAGCGCTCGTCCGAGATCCGTCTCGGGGGGGCCTCCGCGGGGGGCAGATCTACCTTGTATTTCCGTGGAAGTCCATTACAATAAGCGCTTTGTCGATCCGAGGGGGGTCGTCCAGACACCTGTCGGGTCTTCGTCATCGGGGGCGGGCCGGGTGACCCGAGGTTCGGAGTTCGGCGTCTGAGCGGGCGCCGGAGGGACCGGTTCGGGGACGGGAGAGCATCCCACAGACACCCGCTACGATCTCGTAGTGTGCCTAGTGCGAGGCGTCCTGAATTGAGAGACATGTTCGACAAGTGCGAGGCCTTCCTGGCGCGCGCGAAGTCCGTGACGCCGGGCGATCAGGCCCTCGCCACGGAGCTCTTCACCGCCGTCTCGCCTGCCGTGAATGCCGGTCCGCGTATGGACGTGAACGGACGCGAGATGCTCCAGTTCGCGACCAACGACTACCTCGGACTTGCGCAGCACCCCGAGGTTCGCGCCGTCGGTCTCGAGATGGCCGAGCGCTACGGCGTCTGCGCCCCGATGGGATCGCGGCTGCTCACCGGAACTACCGACTATCACCTCAAGCTCGAAGATCGCGTCGCGAAGTTCAAGCGGACCGAAGCGGCGCTGACGTTTGCAACCGGTTCGAACGCGACGATGGGCGCGCTGGCTTGCCTCGCGCATCATCGTGATGTCCTCGTGATGGATCAGTACGCGCACGCGAGCCTCGTCTGCGGCGCGAAGATCTCGGGCGCGAAGGTTCTCTTCTTCCGTCACAACGACATGGAGGACCTCGAGAAGACCCTCAAGTCGGTCGAGAACGCTCGCTCGCTCGCGATCGTCGTCGACGGAATCTACAGCATGCAGGGCGACATGGCTCCGCTCGTCGAGCTGGTCGCGCTGAAGAAGAAGTACAACGCGCGACTCCTCGTCGATGATGCCCACGGCACGGGCGTGTGCGGCGAGGGCGGACGCGGTACCGCGGCGCACTTCGGGGTCGAGGACGATATCGACCTCCACATGGGGACGTTCAGCAAGGCGGTCGGCACGATCGGCGGATTCATCGCCGGTTCGAAGACGGTCGTCGACTTCGTCCGCTACAACGCGCCGACGCTGCTCTTCACGAAGGCGATGCCCATCAGCATCGTCGCCGCCACCGAGAAGTCGATCGACATCCTCGAAGCGGCGGACGATCGTCGCGAGCAGCTGTGGGAGAACGTCTGCCGCCTGCAGGGCGGGGTCGCGAAGCTCGGCTTCTCGATCGGCGACACGATGTCCCCGATCACGCCGATCCAGGCGAACGGCACCGAGGCGCTCTACATCGCCGACAGCCTTCGCCGGGATCACGGTATCTGGGCGGTGCCGGTCATCTACCCGGGCGTGCATCTCGGAACGTCGATCGTGCGCGCCATCCCGACTGCCAATCACACCGATGCCGACGTCGACCACCTGGTG
>CAZQZX010000057.1:8131-30341 GCA_964597885.1 uncultured Planctomycetota bacterium | reverse complement strand
AGCGCCTCGCCGATGGCGGGCACCGCGACCAGCCCCGGCCGCTCGACGGAAACCTCGCGCTTCGTCTCTCGACGCGCACGGATGCGAAGGCCCTTCCCCGGTTCCGGCCGGATCTTCGCGCCGACGGACTGCCATCGCTCCGCGAATTTCTTGCCCGCACGAACGCCCGCCCCCTCGAGGAGGTCCATGGCCTCGAGGCCGAGGTGTCGCGTTTCTTCGAGAGGCTGACCGAGCCAGTTCGGAACGTCGTCCGCGCCGCGAACGAGCTCGTCCCACACCTCGCCGAACTGCCGCGGCGGCGTTTGCGGTTGGATCACGTACGAGAAGCCCGAGTCGGTGAGCGCGGCCCCGGCGAGCACGAGCCGCGTCCCCGCCGGCGTCACCGGCTTCGACACGTTCTCCTCGGCGAAAGGACTGTCCGGGAATCGCTCGGGATGATTCGTCGAATCCTTGTGGACGATGTAGTTCAGGACCGGCGGCACCGCGCGCTCCCGCCAGAACAGATGCCGATTGATGCCCGCCGACCAAAGCCGGATCTCCTGATCGACCGGCGAAGGCCATCCTTCCGTCTCGAGGCCGCCGAGCACTCCGACCGAGCGCTGGCTGCGATGGTTCGTGCCGTCCGCCATCACGAAACGCCGGTCGCCGAGCGCGTCCCGAAGGCCCTGGTGGAATCGGTACACACCGACCCCGTAGGCATCCACGCCGTCGACCAGCCCGCTGTCGGCGACACCATCGGCGTCGACGTCGACCTCGCGCGGTCCCGGGATCCAGTTCTCGAGGTTGAAGAACGAGACGTCGAGCTCGAGCCCGTCGAACACGGCCAGCTTTCCGTCCGGCGCGAACCAGCCCGCGATCTGCTCGACGAGGACATCGGCGCAGGTCTTCCCGTCCGGGTCCTTCGGGCAGGCCGTCGAGAGGTTGTAGACCCACATGAACGCGGCTCCCGGACGGATCGGCCCGTTCGTCGCGTGGGCTGCGAGATACGCGCCCGCCTCGAACGCCTGGGGCGCGGTCCCGTACGCACCCCGCTCGAGGGTCACCGTACCCGCTTCGAGATCGACGGCACGAACGATCACCTGCTCGGATCGGTTCCAGTCGGGCTTTCCGTTCGCGTCCACGGCACAAAGACCGAGATCCTCGTCGCGGTCCTGCGTGTAGCCGGCGTCGAGAAGGAACAGCGACGGGTCTTCGACGCGGACGACGGTGCGACCCGGCTCCGCTTCGATCTTCGCGAGCGTCTTGCAGCCGTTGACGTACAGCCAGTGACCGGGATGAAACGCCTCGGCCTCGAACCTCGGATCGCGCGCGATGCCGTCGAAGTGCAGCAGCACGAGATCCTCGGGGTGGTCGCGCTTGAAGCGCACGAACCAGTCGAGGTTCTTCTCGAACGCGCCGAGCTCTTCCTCGCCGAGACACTTCCCCGCGATGCCGTTCAGGCGCGAGAAGCGCTCGGCCCAATCCTCGTAGGCAATGTCGGACCGCGCGGCGTACGCTTCCGGGACGCGAAAGAAGAACGCGCGCGGATAGCCTTGCGTCTGGATGGCGAGGTCGTCGCGAACGACCGGAGCACGGAACAGCTCGCGCGGCGCACGTTCGTGGTCGCTTCCTCCCGAGTCGCCGGAGCCGCATCCCGTCAAGAGAAGCCCGCATCCGGTCAAAAGAAGGAAGAGGCCGGCCCACACCGCCGTGAATCGGATCATCATCGTCGCGCGATCACTTCTTCAGGATCACCGCGTCTTCGAAGAATCCGGGCGCTCCCGGGATCCCGAACAAGGCGCGCGCGCCGGTCGAGGCGGTGACGATGTCGAGCGCGCCATCGCCGTTCATGTCGATGACCTTGACCTTGTTCGTCTCGCCCCGCAGTCGCTGGTCCGACGAGACGACGAGTCGTCCGGGCCGGCTCGCATCCTGGAGGTAGACGGTGATCCAGCCGCGGTCGGTCTCAAAGTCGCGTTCGAAGAACGACGAGAGCACGACGTCGCGGAACCCGTCGCCATTCACATCGACGATCTTGAGGTCGGTCGGCTTCTCGATCGTCTCGAAGACGGTCGGCAGGAACGCTCCGGGTGCGGAGGCATCCTGCAGCAGCACGTGCATCCGGCCGAACGCCGAGTCGCGGTCGCCGATGACGAAGTCCACCCAGCCGTCGCCGTCGAGGTCCTTGGCCTCGACCACCACAGGCCGACCGCCGTCGAGCACGACGCGCGCCGTGGCGAACGCCCGCGCGCTCCCGGCCGCGGCCGGCAGCCATGCCGTCTGATCCTCCCCCGCCGCAACGAGATCGAGGCGGCCGTCGCGATTCACGTCCGCAACGGCGATCGAGCGCTGGCTGAATCCGACGGGCACGCGGCGCTCGACCTCGAAAGAACCCGGGAAATCCGAATCCTGATACAGGATCGAGATCGAATCATCTCCCAGGTTGGCGAAGACGAGATCGAGCCAGCCGTCGCCGTCGAGATCGATCGCCTCGAGATCCGCGGGGCGTGCACCGACGTCCATGTCGATCCGTTTCTGGAAGCGCGGGGGCGACTTCGGGTCGCGGTAGAAGAACGACGCGGTGCTCGGCGCGCGATTCGCCGTGATGATCTCGATCTGGCCGTCCTGATCGAGATCGACCGCGACGATCGATCGCGGGTTGCGGCCCGATCGTGGCGACTGGAGGCGGTTGAACTTTTCGTCGTCCTGCGCATCTTGCAGGACAATCGAAACGTCACCCTTTCGCGTGTCGGGGTCGTTCTTGCGACGGCGCGCCAGCGCGAGGTCGAGGACGCCGTCCGAGTCGACGTCGAAGATCGCGAGATCGTTGGTGATCCGCGTCTCGCCGACGCTGTCCGACGTCTCGCATGCGATCAGCAAGGCAGCACTCGCGAAAAACAGAGCGAGTGGCAAGAAAAATAATGGAGAGCGACTCCTGAATTGAGAGAGGTCTCGATGCACGATCCGGTAGCTCCTGTTCTCTGCCGGGCCCTCATCGATTCTAGCAGCCGACACCGTGAATCCGAACCCGGAAGGGCCCAGGAGCGGGCTGAAGCCAACAGAAAGGCGAATCTCGCGTATTCCTCCGACAGAAGTGGTCCCAAACGGTTGAAAAAACAGCGAAAAATGACGACATTATGAGTATGCGACTCCTTTTGAGCCGAGGCTTTGCAGCGTTTACTCTCGCCGGCACTTGCTGCCTGGCGCTCGCGGTGTCACCCGGCGCCGTCGCCCCGAAAGCCGACAGCGAGCTGCTTACCGAGCTCGCCGCCTTCGAGCAGCACCTCACGTCGCTCTCCGAGAAGCTCCTCGACGCCACCGTCGGGATCACCATCGGCGCCAACGAGGGCAGTGGAGTCATCGTCACCCCCGACGGCTACGTCCTCACCGTGGCGCACGTCTTCCTCCGGGATTCCAAACGAAGGTACGAGAACGTCCGCATCCGCATGCGCGACGGATCGCTCGTCCGGGGCGCGAAGGCGCTCGGTTGTTCCACGACATCCGACTACGGACTCGTGAAGCTCCCCGAGCGATCGGAGCCGTATCCGTACGCCGAGCTCGGCTCCACGAAGGATCTGGCCGTGAATGACATCGTCCTCGGAACCGGCCACACCGGCGGGTTCGATGAGGATCGCAACGCCGTGCTCCGCTTCGGACGGTTGCTCTCGAAGCGAGGCGCGTTCATCCGCAGCGATTGCAAGATCAACAAGGGTGATTCCGGCGGGCCGCTGTTCGACTACGACGGCCGCGTCATCGGAATCCACAGCCGCATCTATCCGCCGCTCGCCGCAAACCTCCACGTCCCGATCGACAAGTGCGTCGAGAACTGGGAACGCCTGGTGTCGGGTGAGCGATGGTCGGAGCGATCGCGCTCGCGATCCGGATACCGATCGCGCGCCATCCTCGGCGTGACCGTGATGGACTCGCCGCTCGTACCGGGCTGCCTCGTCCAGGACGTCCACACCGACATGCCGGCCGAAGGCGCCGGGGTCGAATCCGGCGACATCATCGTCGGCGTCGATGGCCGCGAGGTCACGTCGCACGACGACCTCACGCGCATCCTCGCGAGACGCCGCCCGGGCCAGACCGTCGAGGTCGAGATCCGCCGCGGCGACGACGTCCTCGAGTTCAAGATCGAGCTCGCGGAGGCATCCTGGTAGCGATGAGGATTCCGAGCGACGACATCCCGAGACGAAGCCCCTGCGAAGGGAGAACAACGATGAGATTCGTGCCGAACACCAACGTCGTCTGGGCCGCGCTGATCACCGCGCTGCTCGCGGTCGGGAGTGTCTCGCTCGCGCAGGACCGCGGCGAGAACAACGGGCCCGCCGCCGGCAACGCCGCGAACCCGACGAGCACGAAGCGCCTTCGCAACTTCATCCGAGAAGGCGGCGACCTGCGGGACGCGTTCGCCCCCCTGGCGTCGAGCGTTCGCAGCTCGGTCGTCAAGGTCCGCGACGGTTGGAACACCGTCTCCCTCGGAACGATCGTCGATTCTTCCGGACTGATTCTCACGAAGGCGTCGACGCTTCCCGCGTCGCCTCGATGCGTGCTTCCGAGCGGCCGTCTGTTCGACGCTCGGATCGTCGCGCAGGATCTCGAGTACGACGTTGCGCTTCTTCAGATCGACGCCGAAGAGCTCACTCCCGTCACCTTCCCCAGTCGAGTCGACCACCGCGTCGGCAGCTGGCTCGTGACGGTCGGAACCGGTCGCGTCCCG
Source organism: uncultured Planctomycetota bacterium (assembly GCA_964597885.1). Taxonomy (GTDB): domain Bacteria; phylum Planctomycetota; class JACOTG01; order JACOTG01; family JAUIME01; genus CAZQZX01. Next base: position 25,642 of record CAZQZX010000057.1, on the reverse strand, counting down.
ATCAGCGTCGGCGTGACGAGCGTCCCGCCGCGCCAGATCCCGCACCGCCGCGGATTCCTCGGCGTTTCGCTGGAGCGATCGAACCGCAGCGCAGGCGGCCTCGTGACCGACGTCATCGAAGACAGCGCGGCCGAAGCCTGCCGCCTGCAGGTCGGCGACGTGGTCACCGCGGTGAACGGCAAGAGCGTGAACACCGCCGGCGAGTGCATCGCCCAGATCGGCAAGCTTCCGCCCGGCGCCGAGATCCTCCTGCGCGTCGATCGCGGCTACGAGACGCTCTCGCTTCGCACGACCCTCGGCCAGCGTCCCGAAGACGAAGAGCCGTTCGAGGACTACGGCCAGGGCGATCTCAGCATGCGGCGCGGCGGCTTCCCGAGCGCGCTGCAGCACGATGCGCCGATCGACCCGGACGAGTGCGGAGGCCCGGTGCTCGACGTGAGCGGACGCGTGGTCGGCATCAACATCGCGCGCTCCGGTCGCACGCAGACCCTCGCGCTTCCGGCGGACGTCGTCGCGCGTCTGATCGCGAAGCTCCGGCTGGAGTCGCGACGCGCGTAAGCCGTTTCGCACCCGTTCGAGATCGAACCGTTGCAAGTCTTCCATCGACGCACGGCCGTCCCCTTCTCGGCGCAGGAGCTCTTCGACTGGCATGGACGCCCCGGCGCCTTCGAACGCCTGACGCCTCCGTGGGAAGACGTTCGCGTGCTCGACCGGACCGGAACGGGAACCATCCTCGAGAACGGCGTCGAAGTCCGTCTCGGAATGCGCATCGGTCCGGTGCGCCTCCCCTGGATCGCACGGCACGAAGACGTCATGCCCGGTCGGTCCTTCCGCGACGTTCAGCTGCGGGGGCCGTTCGCCCGTTGGTCGCACACGCACACGTTCGAGCCCGACGGCGACGCATCGACGCTCGACGATCGCATCGAGTACGCGCTGCCGCTCGAACCCCTCGGCCGATGGGCGCAGGGGCGTTCGGTCGCGCGCCAGCTCGATCGCATGTTCCGATACCGACACGCCACGACCGTCGAGGACGCGCGATCGCACCTCGCGCTCGGGAGCGCCTCGAATCCGATGCGCGTCGCGGTCACGGGATCGACGGGCCTTCTCGGCAGCACACTCGTCCCCTACCTGACCACCGGCGGCCACTCCGTCGTCCGCCTCGTTCGAAGCCGCGACGCACTCACGCCGGCCAACCCGCTTCTCGATCCCGCGAGCGAGCACGCACTGTGGAACCCGGGGACCGGCGAAGTCGAGATCGACGCGATCGATCCGCCGCTCGATGCCGTGGTTCACCTCGCCGGCGAGAACATCGCGCGACGACGCTGGACCCCGGCTCAGCGCGAGCGGCTCGAGAAGAGCCGCACCGTCGGCACGCGCGTCCTCTGCGAAGCGCTCGCGCGGCTTCCGGAATCGAAGCGGCCGCGCGTGCTGGTCGCCGCATCCGGCACCGGCCACTACGGCGACCGCGGCGACGAGGAGCTCACCGAAGGCTCCGCGCCCGGCACCGGCTTTCTGACCGACATCTGCCGCCGGTGGGAGGAGTCGACGCGGCCCGCGCAAGAGGCCGGCATTCGCGTCGTCCACCTGAGGATCGGTGTCGTGCTCTCGCCGAAGGGCAGCGCGCTCCGCGTGATGGGCCTGCCCTTCCGCTTCGGGCTCGGAGGCCGACTCGGCTCCGGACGACAGTATTTCTCCTGGATCTCGATCGACGACGTCGTCGAAGCCATCCACCGTGCGATCGTCGACGAGAGCCTCGAGGGCGCGGTCAACGGCACCGCGCCGCAACCGGTCACGAACGCCGAGTTGACGCGCGTCCTCGCCCGCGTCTTGCGGCGCCCGGCGGTCCTGCCGGCGCCGGCATTCGCGCTGCGTGCAGCGCTCGGGGACATGGCGAAGGATCTCCTGCTCGCCGGCCATCGCGTGCTGCCGAAACGCCTCCTCGACGCCGGTCACCGATTCCGCCATCCCGACCTCGAAACCGCGCTGAGGCACGTGCTCGGGAAACCGCTCGCGACCTGATCGCGACCGGGTGGAGATCCCGCGACGAATGGTCTAGGATGCCCGGCATGAACGACCTCCTCCCCGGCCGAGAGCTCGTCCTCATCGGCGCCGGCCATACGAATTCGCACATCATCAGGATGTGGCGCATGCACGCGATTCCGGACGTGCGGCTCACGGTGATCTCACCGTTCAGCCGCGCGACCTACAGCGGCATGCTGCCCGGTACACTCGCCGGGCTGTACACGCAGGACGACATGGAGATCGACCTCGTGCGTCTGTGTGCGAGCGTCGGCGCGCGCCTGATCACCGCCGAGGTGACCGGTTTCGACCCGAAGCGTCGGCGCATTCTCTTCGACGATCGCCCCGAGATGCGCTACGACGTCGCGTCGATCGGCATCGGCAGCGTCCCCTCGGGCCGCGAGATCTGGAGCCGCCACGACGCCGTCCTCAGCATCAAGCCGATGGCGACGTTCCTGTCGAGACTGAACGCCAGGCTCGATTCGTTGAACGGCCAGACGCCCGTCCGGGTGCACGTGGTCGGGGCCGGCGCCGCGGGAACCGAAGTCAGCCTGTGCATCGAGGCGCTTCTGCAGAAACGCGGCACCCCGAACCGCGTCGAGATCCTCGACGCCGGCGACCGGGTGCTTTCGGGCTACGCGGACGCGGTCGTCGACAAGGTCGAACGAGAGCTCGGTCGCCGCGAGATCCGCGTCCGGGCGAACACCCGCGTCGCCGGCTACGAGGACGGACACCTGCTCCTCGAAGGCGGCGAGCGCCTCGCCACGGACCTCGTCCTGTGGGCGACCCGCGCCGCTCCCCCGCCGGTGCTCGAGAACTTCCGGCTGCCGAAGGCGGACGACGGTTTCCTCGCGGTGAAGCCGACGCTCCGGACCACGGCCGACCACCCGGTCTTCGTCGTCGGCGATACGGCCACGATCGTCGATCAGCCCGTGCCGAAGGCCGGCGTCTACGCGGTGCGCGAAGGACCGGTCCTCTGGGACAACGTGCAGCGGCTGTTCCGTGGCGATGAGCTCGTGCCCTACGAGCCGCAGGAAAGCTTCCTGTCGCTGCTCGCGCTCGGCGACGGGCGCGCGGCGGGACAGTTCCATGCGCGCTCGCTCCTCGGCCGCTGGGTCTGGCACTGGAAGGACTGGATCGATCAGCGGTTCATGAACAAGCACCGCGAGTACGAGCCGATGACGCAGGCGATGATGGAACAGCGTGCCCGCGAGCAGGAGAAGCTCCTGGACGGCCCCGGCCGCGCGTCGGAGCCGCCCGCGATGCGATGCCGCGGGTGCGGCGGCAAGATCGCGACCAGCGTTCTCGCATCCGCGCTCGATCGTCTCGACATCCCGCCGAGCCGTTTCACGCGACAGGGCCTCGACGCGCCCGACGACGCCGCGCTCCTGACGCCCGACGCCGGCATGGACGTGATCTCGGTCGACTTCTTCCACGCGTTCCACGACGACCCGTATCTCGTCGGACGCGTCGCGGCGCTCAACTCGCTCTCGGATATCTTCGCGATGGGAGCGGATGCCGCCGGCGCGCTCGCGATGGTGACGCTCCCCGAAGGCCGCGACAATCAGCAGGCGGAGCTCCTCTACCAGCTGCTCGCGGGCGGACTGCGCGAGATCGAAGCGGCGGGCGCCACGCTCCTCGGCGGGCATACCACCGAGTCGGCCGACCTGACGATCGGCTACACCGCGCTCGGCCGTCTCGACGGACGCGAGCCGTTCACCAAGGGAGGGCTCCAGCCCGGCGACCGATTGATCCTGACCAAGCCGCTCGGCACGGCCACCCTCCTCGCCGGACATCCGCTGTGCCTCACGACCCACGCGTGGATGGACGCGCTCCTCGAGTGGATGCTCCAGAGCAACCGCGAGCCCGCGCTCGTCGCGCGAGAGGTCGGCGTGACCGGCGTCACCGACGTGACCGGGTTCGGGCTCGCCGGCCATCTCCTCGAGATGCTCGAGGCTTCAGGAGTGGACGCCCGGATCGACCTGGACGCCCTCCCCCTGCACGCGGGATTCGAATCGCTCTCGCGCCGAGGCGTCCGCAGCTCGCTCGATGAAGGCAATCGACGCGCCGAAGCCCATGTCGATGTCGAGCACCCGGATCAGCGAAAGCGCCCCGCGTATCACGCGCTCTTCGATCCGCAGACTTCGGGCGGCCTCGTCATCGCCGTACGGCCCGAGAAAGCCGACACGCTCGCGGAACGGCTGCGAGACGTGTCGGCGCTCGGAACGGTCATCGGTGAGGTCGGCGAGCGTTCGGCGGAAGCGGTGATCCGGATCGTCAGCTCGCCGAACGCAGCGCCTCCATCGCACGACTCATGAACGCCGACGCCTCCGGCGAGACGTTCATGCCGTACTTGGCGAGGACCTTCGGACGCCCGCCCTCGCCTTCGTAGAGGCGCCCGAGCGAAGTCGTGATGCCGGCATTGCCGCCGGTGAACTCGTCGATGAGCCCCTGCGCCCGACGAGCGAGCTCGAGCGCTTCGTCGCACGCGGGATCCGCCCCTCGCTGGTGAAGCTCCTCGAAGCCGGCGAACACCTCCGTCCACTCGACCTGAACCTGGGCGATCCGGTCCTCCCCAACCTCAGCTCGACGCTGCTCGAGCTGCTCGAGCTGCTCCTTCGTGTAGTACTTCTCAAACATGACGGTCTCCTCGATCGTTCGAATCCACTCCTCGGTGCCGACACTCTCGGCATCGTCCGATCGCAGCTTCCGCGCGAGCCCTTGCAGGCGCTCCTGCAGCTTCCGCTGGATCTCCAGCTGGCGGTCGAGCTGCTCGAGATGACGTTCGATCGTCTCGAGCAGGGACGGCGCGTCGCCGCGGTCGAGGCATTCGCGAATCTCCTCGAGCGAGAAGCCGAGCTGCCGAAGCGACAGGATCTGCTGCAGCCTCCGGAGCTCCGCCCTGCGGTAGAGGCGATGCCCCGCACCGGTGCGGATGCCGGGAGACAGCAGGCCGATCTCGTCGTAGTGGTGCAGCGTCCGAATCGACACTCCGGTCCGCCGGGCCAGCTCGCCCACCTTCAAGGCCTCGTCCTTCATCGCGTCGGCTCCTTTCCGTCCGTCCACGAACGAGCGTACGCCCTCACGTAACGTGAGGATCAAGAACCAAAAACCAAAAATCTTCGACCTTGCCGAGATCCCGGTTACCATGAGCCGCGATTTCGTCACGGGAGGACGATACCGATGCTGCGATTCCTCATGCTCGCCGGCTGCCTCGCCGCGCTCACCGCGTGCGGCGGAGGCTCCACCGAAACGACGCCCGGCAACGGGGCGTCGGGCCTTCCCTGGTGGAAGGGCAACACGCATACTCACACGCTCTGGAGCGACGGCAACGGGGCCCCCGAGCTGGTCACTCACCTCTACCACGAGCAGGGCTACGACTTCCTCGTGCTGAGCGATCACAACGTCCTGTCGCGTGGCGAGAAATGGTTCCCGATCGACGGCGAGAAGGATCGACGGTTGCCGCAAGAGCGGGTCGACGAGCTCGCATCGATCTTCGGCGCCGACTGGGTCGTCGAGCGCGAGCGCGACGGCCGCCGCGAAATGCGCCTGAAGACGCTCGAGGAAGTCCGGGCGCGCTTCGAGTCTCCGGACGAGTTCCTTCTCATCGAAGGCGAGGAGATCACGGACTCCGCCGAGGGTGTCCCCGTTCACCTGAACGCGCTCAATCTCGCGGACGTCGTCCCGCCGCAGAAGGGGGCCACCAAAGCCGAGACCCTGCAGAACGACATCGACGCGGCGCTCGCGCAGGCTGACGAGGGCCGGAGGGTCGTCGTCCACATCAATCATCCGAACTTCGGATGGGCCCTCGAGCCCGACGACATGATGGCGATTCGCGGCGGGCACTTCTTCGAGATCTACAACGGACATCGCGGGGTCCAGAGCAACGGCGACGCGGAGCACCTCGACACGGAGGCGCTGTGGGATCGATTGCTCGCCCGGCGACTGGGCCCGCTCGACGCCGGCCCGATGTACGGCGTCGCCACCGACGACGCGCACCACTACTTCGACAGCCCGGACGGCGTCGCCAACCCCGGTCGCGGATGGATCATGGTCCGCGCCGCGAAGCTCGACGCGAACTCGCTCCTGGAAGCCGTCGAACGCGGCGACTTCTACGCCACCACCGGAGTTCGGCTGGAGATCCTCGAAGCCTCGGCCGAGGAATACCGCATCGAGGTCACTCCCGAAGCGGGCATCCGGTACACGATCGAGTTCCTGGGTACTCGGCGCGACCAAACCGAGGACGGCCCGTTCGGCGAGGTACTGTCCCGCGTCGAGGGAAGCTCGGCCACCTACCGCGCTCAGGGCGACGAGCTGTACGTGCGCGCGCGGATCACGTCGACACGCCTCCACGATAGCCCGTTCGCACCGGGCGACATGGAGATGGCGTGGACCCAGCCGGTCGCGATCCCGGCACCCTGAACGGCGTCGATCAGGCGAGGATCTCTCGCACGACACGTCCGTGCACGTCGGTGAGACGGAAGTCCCGTCCCTGGAACCGATACGTCAGCTCCTCGTGGTCGATCCCGAGCAGGTGCAGGATCGTCGCGTGGAGATCGTGCACGTGCACCGCCCCGTCGACGACCGAGTAGCCGATCTCGTCCGTCGTCCCGTGGGAGTGTCCGGCCTTCACGCCGCCGCCGGCCATCCACATCGTGAACGCATCGACATGGTGATCGCGCCCGATCGCGAGCCGCACCTCGCTCATGGGCGTGCGTCCGAACTCCCCGCCCCAGATGACGAGCGTGTCGTCGAGAAGCCCGCGCTGCTTCAGGTCGCCTACCAGGGCCGCCGACGCCTGATCGACCTCGCGGCACCGATCCTCGAGCGGCTTCCCGAGGTTGTTGTTCGGATCGCCGTGATGATCCCAGTCGGTGTGGTAGAGCTGCACGAAGCGAGTTCCGCGCTCGACGAGCCGCCGGGCGAGGATGCAGTTGCGCGCGAAGGACGGCGCCTTCGGATCCGCGCCGTACATCTCGAGGACGCTCGCGGGCTCGGCCGACAGATCCGCGAGCTCCGGCACGCTCGACTGCATGCGGAAGCCGAGCTCGTACGCGGCGATGCGCGACCGGATCGCCTCATCGCCGCCGCGGCGCTCATCGCGCAACCGATCGAGCGCGCCCACCGTATCGAAGAACGCGCGCTGCTGCTCGTCGGTGACGCCCTCGGGGTTCCGCAGATGAAGAACCGGATCGGCCCCGGCCCGGAACGGGGTCCCCTGATAGCGCGGCGGCAGGAACCCGTGCCCCCACAGAGGCGCGCCACCGCGAGGGCCACGCGGCCCGGACTGCAGGACGACGAACCCCGGAAGGTCGCGAGCCTCGCTGCCGATTCCGTACGTCACCCAGGATCCGAGGCTCGGTCGGCCGAAGCGTCCGAATCCCGTGTTCATGAACAGCTTCGCCGGCCCGTGATTGATCTCGTCGGTGTGGAGACCGCGTACGAAGCAAACGTCGTCGACGATGCCGGAGATGTGCGGCAACAGCTCGCTCACCGGGGCGCCGCACTCGCCGTGACGCGCGAAGGCCCGGCGCGTCCCCATCAGCTTCGAGCGTTCGGCATCGATGAAGGCGAATCGCTTGCCCTCGATGAGGCTCGGCGGCGCCGGCTTCCCGTCCAGCTTCTGGAGGGTGTCCTTCGGGTCGAAGAGCTCGAACTGGCTCGGTCCCCCGGCCATGAACAGGAAGATCACGTTCTTCGCCTTGGCCGTGGCGGCCGCGGCGGCCCGGTGTCCGAGCAGATGGTAGAGGGCGATCGACCCGAGGCCGGAGCCGTCGAGGCCCCCGCCGCGTACCCGTCCCCGCGCAGAAGATGACCGAGCGCGATCGCGCCGAGCCCGACCCCGGATCCGCGCAGGAACTCTCGGCGGCTCACCTCGCGGCCGACATCAACAGGATCTTGCATCGGATCTACTCCTGCGCGGAAAACTCTTCGGTGTTCAGAAGGACGCGTCCGACCGCCGTCCACGCGTCGAGCTCCCGCGACGCGTCGGCGTCTTCGGTCTCGGCCGTCGCCGCGGCCGCACCGCGCGATCGCACGAGATGCGCGGCGACGAGCTCGACTTCTTGCGGAACCGGAGCGCGGCCCAGCGTGAGGAGGAACGCGCGCGCGATTCGCTCGCCATCCGACGCGCCGGGCGTCTCCTGGATCACGCGGGCCGCCAGATCGCGCGCCAGCTCGAGGATCATCGGATCGTTGGCCATCGTCAGCGCCTGCAGCGGCGTGTTCGAGCGGCCGCGACGCGTGCACGTCACATTGGCGACCGGCGCATCGAACGTGACGTGGAACGGGTACGTGCTCGATCGCCAGAGGCGCGTGTAGATCGAACGCCGGAAGCGGTCCTCGCCCTCGCTCGCTTTCCATCCTTTGCGCGACTGCGTGAAGGCGAACACGCCGTCCGGTTGCGGCGGCTGCACCGGCGGACCGCCCACCTTCGTCGACAGTCGGCCGCTCGCGCGCAGCGCCGAGTCGCGGATCGCTTCGGCGTCGGCCCTCCGGCTCGGGTACCGGGCCAGCCATCGGTCGCGCGGATCGCGCTCGTCAAGGTCCGCACGCGGTCGCGAGGATTGCCGATACGTCGCCGACGTCACGATCTCGCGATGGATCGCCTTCATCGAGAAGCCGCTGCGCACCAGCTCCTGCGCGAGCCACTCGAGCAAGTCCGGATGCGACGGCGCCGCGCCGCGAATGCCGAAGTCGTTCTCGGTCTCGACGAGCCCGAGGCCGAAGAACCGCTGCCACCATCGGTTGACGGTCACCCGATGCGCGAGGGCGTTGCGCGGATCGACGAGCCAGCGCGCGAGGTCCAGCCGTGTTCGCGGACGGTCCTCGCGCGCGAAGTGGTTCATCGCGTCGGGGTAGCCGGGCGCGACGACCTCCCCCGGATCGAGGAAGCTGCCGCGCTCGAAGACGCGGGTCACGCGAGGCTCGCGTCGCTCTCTCAGCACGAGCGTCGTCGGAAGGCCGGGACGCTTCGCGCCGTTCGCGAAGACCGCGGCCCAGGCGTCTTTCCACGCGTCGGGCACGAGCTTCGGCGACGCGCCGCTCGCCGCGCCGAGCCCGACACGAAAGTGCCCGAGGACGTGATTCCCGCCGTGGTCCTGCCGAAGCGTCAGCCGCACGTCGTGCCGCCCGGCCGCGAGCGGCTCCGCGAGTGCGAACACCGCCGCGTGCGGCTCGCCCGATCTCGGATGGATCGCCCACCCCTTCCCTTCCCGCCCCGGGATGGCGCTCTCGACCGGATACGTCTCCTGCGAGAAATCAGCCGACGCCGAAACGATCCGTGGCTCGCGCCAGTCCACTTCGTCGCCGGGGCCTCGATCCGCGACGAACAAGCGGATCTCCCGCAGCACGAAGTTCCCGCTCCCCGACCGACCCGGCCCGCGCTTGCGGAGCCCCGATCGCGGAAGCGCTTCGAGGCGGATCTCGCGAATCGGATCCGAGGTTTCGATCGAGCCCTCGAGCACGTAGGTCGACGTCTGCGGATTGTGCCCGATGCTCAGGATCGCGCCGCTCTCGGTCAGTCGGAGCTCGGGCCCGTTGCTTCCGGTCATGCGCGTCGGCCGGAAGGTCACGAAGCCGTCACGTGCCGCCGCGCCCGCCCTTGCGAGCTCGTCCTCGAGACGTTGCGTCTCCGATTCGTAGCGTCGCACGAGCGCCGCCTCTTCTTCGTTCGACGCGACCAGGACCGTCGGCTCCGCGCTGACGCCGCCGTCTTCGGTCGAATTATAGAAGGCGAGCATCCCGTAGTACTCGCGATGCGACACCGGATCGTACTTGTGCGTGTGACACTGCGCGCACTCGAGCGTCGAGCCGAGCCACACGGCGCCGGTCGTGTTGACGCGATCGAGCACGGCATTGACGCGGTTCTCTTCGTCCTTGGCGCCGCCTTCCTGATTGATCTGCGTGTTGCGATGGAATCCCGTCGCGACTAGCTGCGCGTTGGTCGGGTCGTCGAGCAGGTCTCCCGCGAGCTGTTCGATCGTGAACCGATCGTACGGCATGTCGTCGTGGATCGCGTCGATCACCCAGTCGCGGTACGGCCAGATCGATCGCCCCCCGTCGATCGTGAATCCGTGCGAGTCCGCGTAACGAGCGAGGTCGAGCCAGTGGCGGGCCCAACGCTCGGCGTAGTGCGGCGACGCGAGCCAGCGATCCACCAGTCGCTCGTACGCATCCGGCTCTTCGTCCGCGACGAACGCCTCCACCTCTTCGGGAGTCGGGATCATGCCGAGTAGATCGAGAGAGAGCCGTCGGGCGAGAGTGCGCCGCTTGGCCTCGGGGGACGGACTCACTCCCTCGCGCTCGAGCCGCGCCAGAACGAAGCGGTCGATCGGCCCGCGCACAAAGGCTTCGTCTTCCACGGACGGCACGGCCACGTCTCGGAAGGGCGCGTACGCCCAGTGGGACTCGAACCGCGCGCCGGCCTCGATCCACGCGCGAACGACCCCGATCTCGTCCTCCGTGAGACCGGGCCCGTGATCCGGAGGCGGCATGCGATCGAAGTCGTCCTCGGCCGTCATCCGCAGGAACAGCTCGCTGTCCTCGGCGTCTCCGGGAACCGTCACGCGGAACCCGTCGAGATCCGCCGCGAGCCCGGCTGCCGTGTCGAGCCGCAGACGGGCCTTTCGCTGCTTCTCGTCGGGACCGTGACAGGGGAAGCAATGCTCGGCCAGGATCGGACGCACGTCCCGCGCGAACCGAACCTCGTCTCCCGCAGGCTCGGCGGCACGAACCGAGGCCGTCGTCAGCAGGATGGCGACGAGTCCCGCGAGTGTGAAACGCGCCCTCGAGACCCACCCCGCGAGGAAAAACCGTTCAGAAGTCTCGGGAGCGAATCGCATCGGGTCGGCAGTTCCTGGAACGTCGGAAAGCTGAAAGGCTTCGGGCCGTCGCGGGCAATCCTATCGGGCGGGTCCACCCGCGTCAACGCGCGACAGCGCCCCGTCGCGGCCGCGAAACACAGCGGCGAATCGTCGCGGGCCTCCCCTCGGCATCCCTCTTGCTCCTGGCCAGTCATCCGTCTTCGGACGGAGGTCGTCGGCGAGAGACGCCGCGACCTTCAACCACGGCGGAGAAGCCGCTGTCGGCTCCCGGATCGAGGGAGGGGCGGCTCGGGAGGGCCGGTACCACATCAGGAACCGGACTCGACGATTCACGATGACGGGAATCACGCCGGCATGATTTCCACAAGAATGACACAGGAGAGTGGCATGAGACATCTGATCTGGATCGGCGTCTTCGCGTGGGCCTTGCTCGGCGGAAGCTACGGTGCGGGTCCCCTGTTCGCCAGCGAACCGATTCCGATTCCGTATCCGGAAGACTCGGCGGACACCACGGGCGAAGATGCAGACGAGGACGAGCGCGCGCCGATCGATCCGCTGACCGCGCCGCTCCACTTCGAGACTCCCCACATCACGACGAACATCCGCCCGGTCTACCTCTACCACAAGTTCCCGGAGACCTCGGTCTTCAAGGGCGGAAACGTGCAGGTCGCGGCCGTGCAGCTCCGCTGGGCCGCCACCGATCGGCTCGCTCTCATCGCCACCCAGGACGGCTTCGTGGACTTCAACCCGGACGCGGGCTCCGACGAGACGGGCTGGATGGACCTCACCGCGGGCGCCAAGTACGCCGTCATCCAGGACGAGGAGAGCGGCGTCACGGTGACGCCGGGGCTCACCTATCAGCTGACGCAGGGAAGCCGAGACGTGTTCCAGGGCAACGGTGAGGGCGTATGGCGCCCGTTCGTCTCCGGCGCTCTCGAGCTCGAGAAGGTCAAGCTCATGGCCAACGTCGGCTGGAACCTCCCGGTCGACGGCAGCGCGGAATCGCAGTTCATCGACTATCACCTGCACGCGAGCCTCGATGTGCACGAGCGCATCGTGCCGCTGGTCGAGCTCAACGGATACACGTACACCAACGGCGGTCGCGCACTCGCCGCGAACTTCGAGGCGGTCGATTACGGCAACCTCGGTTCCAACAACGTCGACGGCAACGACATCATCACGATGGGCCTCGGTTCTCGAGTCCGCATCACCGACAAGATCCACTTCGGTGCCGGCTACGAGTTCCCGCTCACCGAGCGCCGCGACATTTTCGGCTGGCGCGCCACGGTCGACTTCGTCATCAACTTCTAGGATCCTCGCTCGGCGGCGGGGTCGGTATGGAGCCCCGCCGCCGACGCTTTCCCCTCCTCGCCCGGCCAGGCATTCTCCGCGGCTCGAAACGGGCCCGATTCGGAGCGCTGGACGCGGCCCCTCGCCGACGCTACGCTGCCCGGATGCCACTCGAAGATCGCACCCTCCGAGGACGCACTCTGTTCATCACCGGCGCCAGCCGCGGCATCGGCCGAGCCATCGCGCTCCGCGCCGCAGCCGACGGCGCGAACATCGTCGTCGCGGCGAAGACCGCGGAGCCGCACCCCGTCCTCCCCCGCACGATTCACACCGTGGCCGAGGAGATCGAGGCCGCCGGCGGACGAGCGCTGCCCGTGCAGGTCGACATCCGCTTCGATGAGCAGATCGAACAGGCCGTGGCCAAGGCGGTCGACGCCTTCTCCGGGATCGACATCCTGGTCAACAACGCGAGCGCGATCAGCCTGACCGACACCGCGTCGACCCCGATGAAACGTTACGACCTCATGTTCGACGTGAACGTGCGGGGTACGTACGCGTGCATCCAGAAGTGCCTGCCTCACCTCGAGCTCGGCGAGAACCCGCACATCCTGACGATCTCTCCCCCGCTGAACATGGAGCCGTGCTGGTTCACCGGCCACGTCGCGTACTCGATCTCGAAGTACGGGATGAGCCTCTGCACCCTCGGCATGGCGGACGAGTTCCGCTCTCGCGGGATCGCGGTGAACAGCCTGTGGCCGCAGACCGTCATCGCCACCGAAGCGCTGCGGATGCTCGACAACAACATCGAGCGCGCCCACTGCCGCAAGCCCACGATCATGGGGGACGCCGCCCACGTCATCCTCACGAAGGGGCGCCAGTTCACCGGCAACTTCTGCATCGACGAGGACGTGCTCCGGGACTCCGGCGTCGAGGATCTCACCGACTACGCGGTCGACCCCGCGAACGCCGACCTCCTCCTCCCCGACCTGTTCCTCTAGGTCACGCCGCGCTCCCCAGTCTCGCCCGATTCAGCCCCCCGAGAAAAAACTTCGGATTTCGTTGTCCGACTCCGGGCCGTTCTGCGCGGGACAGTATGAGAGTCATGCTGTTCGGAGAATGCCCCGTGGGAAGGGCATGTCGAGTATCTTGCGCTTTCGGTCACTCCGCGCGGAGCGCCTCAATGGGGTCGAGGCGAGCCGCGCGGCGGGCCGGCAGCACGCCGGCGAGGATCCCGGTCGTGAAGCTCACGCCGAGCGCGGCCATGACGTACTCGACCGGCGTGGCCACCGGCATCCCCGGGATCGCCGCGCGCATGGCGGCCGCGATGCCGAGCCCGAGCCCCACCCCCGCCAGCCCTCCCGCGAGCGAGAGCGCCACCGCCTCGGTCAGGAAGAGGTTACGGACCTGAGCCGGCGTGCCGCCGAGCGCGCGCAGCAGGCCGATCTCGTGAACGCGCTCGTTCACCGAGATCCACATCATCGTCAGGATCCCGATCGCCCCGACCAGGAGCGAGATCCCCGCGATGGCCGCGACCGCGAGCGTGATCACCCCGAGGATCTGATCGAACACGTCGAGCATCGCGGTCTGCGTGATGATGGTCACGTCTTCCTTGCCGTTGTGGCGCTTCTTCATCAGCTCGCGCGCGTCCTCCGCCACGACCTCGCTCATCCTCTCGTTCGTGAAGAGGACATCGACCTCGTTGACCTGATCGCGGTTGAAGAGCTTCATCGCGCTGGCCACCGGGATGTAGGCCGTGTCGTCGATGTCGAACCCGAGCATCCGCCCCTTCGGCTCCATCACGCCGATGACGCGGAAGCGCGCCTCCCCGATGCGAACGAACTCGCCGAGCGGGCTGTCTTCGCCGAATAGCTCGCGCGCCAGAGTCGGGCCGAGAACGGTCACTGCGCTTCCGCGCCGCGGGTCCCCCTCGGGAAGGAACGAGCCGACCCCCACATCGAACTTCCAGATGAGCGGCACCTGGGACGTCACGCCGTAGATGATGATCGAGCGGCCCCGCCCCTTTGCCGAGACGCGAGCCGGCCCGAACACGACGGGGACGGCCGCCTCGACGTTCGGCAGCCGCGCCAGCGCCTCGGCGTCGTCGAGGGTGAGCTTCTGCGTCGTGCCGCCGAGCACACCGGGGATACCGAGCGTCGACGTCTTCCCCGGGTGCACGGCGAGGATGTTCGTGCCGAACTGCATGAACTGGCCGAGCACGTAGCGCCGCGTGCCTTCGCCGATCGAGGTCAGGAGGATGACCGCCGTGATTCCGATCGCGATGCCGAGCATCGACAGGCCTGTCCGCAGGCGATGCCCGCGGAGCGCGCCGAACGCGAGCCGGAGATGATCGCGTCGATCCATCGCGTCAGTCTCCGCGCAGCGCCACGACCGGCGCAAGTCGACTCGCCTTGGCCGCCGGCAGGTAGCCGAACAGCGCCCCCACCGTGACCGACACCGCGAGTGCCATCACGACCGCCCACGGAGGAGCCGTCACGGGAAACGCGGGGAGAGCCTGTCGCGTGACCTCGAGGATCGCCATCGCTCCCGCGAGCCCGAAGACCCCACCGGCCAACGAGAGCAGGATCGACTCGATCAGGAACAGCGACAGCACCTGACGGCGATGCGCCCCGACTGCCTGGAGCAATCCGATCTCGAAGGTCCGCTCGGACACCGACACCAGCATGACGTTCATGATGCCGATGCCCGCGACGGTGAGCGAGATGGCGCCGATACCCGCGAGCGCCGCCGTGAGCGCGCCGAGGATCTCGGTCAGCGAGCCCACGATCGCGCCTTGCGTCAGGCATGTGACGTCTTCTTCGTCGTGGCGATCGATGATGATGTCGAGCACCTGACGTTCGGTGCGCTCGAGATCCTCGGTGGCGTGCACCTGGACGAGGATGCGAAAGAGCGAGGTGCGGTTGAAGAGCTTCATGCACGTCGCCACCGGGATGACCGCCGCGTCGTCCATGTCCTGACCGAGCTGCATCCCCCGGTTCTCCATGACGCCGATCACGCGCATCCGCCAGTCGCCGACGCGCACCACTTCGCCCACGGCACGGCGCCCCGGAAAGAGCTCCTCGGCGACCTTCCGGCCGAGGACGACCACCGGCCGCCCGCGGTCCATGTCGCCTTCCGGGAGGAAGCTCCCCTCGGCAAGCGCGAGCTGGCGGATCTCCTTGAAGGCGTGCGTCGAGCCGAGAATCGGGACGGTGCGTCGCCGCTCTCCGCGCGAGACGGTCTCTTCGCCGGTCGACACCGGACAGATCGCCTTGATTCCGCTGAGCCTCCGCTCGAGCGCACGCGCGTCGTCGAGCGTCAGATCCTCGGGCGCGTTCCCGCCCATTCCCGGGATCATCCCGGTGGTCTCGATCTTGCCGGGTACGACGATCAGCAGATTGGATCCGAGCGTCGCGAACTGGTCGACGACATAGCTCCGCGCTCCGTCGCCGAGCGAAGTCAGGAGCACCACGGCGCACGTCCCGATCGCGACTCCCGCCAGCGACAGGAGCGAACGCAGGCGCTGCCTCAGGAGAGCCGTCGACGAGAACCGCACGAGATCGACGAAGGTCACGACTCCTCCTCGATCGGCCGGAAAAGCTCCTCGAGCGTCGTGATCTCGCTCGCCCGCATGCGCCTCAGGATCTTTCCGTCCGCGAGGATCAGAAGGCGATCGGCTCGGCGCGCGACGCCGGGGTCGTGCGTGACGACGAGCAGCGTGAGCCCCTCGCGGTTCATCCCCTCGAGGATGTCGAGCACCTGCTTGCCGGACGCGCTGTCGAGGTTCCCCGTCGGCTCGTCGGCGAGAAGGATTTTCGGCTGCATCGAGATCGCGCGCGCGATCGCCACGCGCTGCCGCTCGCCGCCCGACATCTGCTCGGGCCGGTGATGGACGCGATCGCCGAGGCCCACCGCCTTCAGGTTCTCCTCGACACGCCGGCGACGCTCCGCGCGCGAGAGGCCGGCGAGCATCATCGGAAGCTCGACGTTGGCCGCGGCGTCGAGCCGACCGATCAGGTGGTATGCCTGGAAGATGAACCCGATCTCGTGCCGCCGGACGTTCGAAAGCTCGGCGAGCGAAAGGCTCCCCACGTCGCGGCCGTCGAGCCGGTAGCTTCCGGACGTCGGCCGATCGAGGCAGCCGAGCACGTTCAGGAGCGTCGACTTCCCGGATCCGGACGGCCCCATGATCGCGACATACTCGCCGCGCCGGACCGTCTCGGTGACCTCGCGCAGCGCGTAGACCGGCTCACCGCCCATGTCGTACACGCGCGAGAGGCCTTCGAGCTCGATCAACGCTCCGTCTCCTCCTCCTCGACGCGGACGCGGGCACCGGCGCGGGCCTCGGCACGGTCGAGAGAGGTGACGACGCGGTCGCCCGGCTCGAGGCCGTCCCGGATCTCCGCGAACGCCCAGTTGCGAAGGCCCGCGTCGACCTTCTGGCGGACCAGCACACCCTCGCGCACCACGAGGACGAAATCGTCTCGAAGCAGCGCACCGGTCGGGATTCGCAGCTTCCCGGCGCGCACTTCCAGCAGGACCTCGACGTCGGCAGACGTGCCGGGGAGCAGCGTCGCCGCGAACGTCGCGTCGTCGAGCTCTACCTCGATCTCGACCGTCCGGTTCTGCTCCTCCAGGTCGAGGACGAACGGAGCGACGCGAACCACGCGGCCCGGGAACTCCTGATCGGGGAACGGATCGATCGTGATCCGCACCGGCTGGCCCTTCAAGATGGCCGCCGAATCGACCTCGTCCATCGGGGCGCTGACGTAGATCGACTCCGGATCGATCAGGTCGAGGACGCTCGGAGCCTGCATCATCGGCGGCGACGGCGTGATCCACTCCCCGACCTCGACCGGAATCTCCGCGATCACCCCGCGGAACGGAGCGAAGAGCTTCGTCTTGGCCAGCTCGGCCTCCGAGACGAGGATCGCGGCACGGGCGGTCTCGACATCGGCTTCCGCGGCGTTGCACGCGAGAACGGCCACGCTGTAGCGGCTCTCGAACTCGTCGAGCAGATCGATCGAGATGACGCGCTCGTCGGCGAGCTTCTTGTTGCGCTCGAACTCGCGGCGATTGCGCTCCGCGGTCAGGCAGAGCTGCTCATGGCGCGCCTTGGCGGCCGCGAGCGAGCGCTTCGCGTGCTCGAGCTGGGCGAGCTGTGAGTCATCCGCGAGCCGGATGAGAAGAGCGCCCTCCTCGACCACGTCCCCCTCGCGATGGAGGATCTCGACGACGCGACCGCCGATCTCCGGAGAGAGTCGCGACCTTCGGCGCGCGCGAACCGTCCCAGCCTTCGAGTTCGTCACCGTCGATTCGACGCGCCCTTCCTCGACCACCACGACGCGCACCGCGCCCCGCCTGCGCGCCGGGACGGTAC
>CAZQZX010000057.1:0-8121 GCA_964597885.1 uncultured Planctomycetota bacterium | reverse complement strand
GCGACGCGGACCGCGACCGGCTTCGGCGCGAAGACGGTCATACGCAACCCGAAGAGCGCCGCGACGACGCCCACGAGAATCAGCAAACGGATCAACCAACGGGACACGGAATCGCCTGCCTCCAATGCCGGACCGGAGCGGAAGTATACCAGCCGCGAGTCCCGTCTTGACCCCGTGCGGGTCCCGTGCTAATTTTGCAGCACAATGTGCTGTTTTTACAGCACACCCGTTCCAAAGCGAGAGCGACGAAATCGAAACGAGGAGCCTTTCCCATGACGAGTCCGATGGCGACCCCGAGGAGGATCCGCTGGATGGCGATTCTCGTTCTCGTGACGGCAGCGATCCCGATGCGCGAGGCCGGGGCCGAGGATCGAACGCTTCGAGACGCGAGCCGGATGATCTCGAACGGCGACTACGCCCGCGCGATCGAACGACTCGAGGACCTCACCGAACGCGAGCCGCGAAACGATCTCGCCTGGTTCGAGCTGGCCCGGGCCACCCACATGAAGGGCGACTACGTCCGCGCGCTCGAGCTCGGGAGGAAGGCCGCCGAGTTCCCCCGGATCCGCGCCAACGCTCTCTACAATCTCGCGTGCACCCACGCCCTCCTCGGCGATGAGGATCGCGCGGCCGCCACGCTCACGAAGGCGCTCGACGAAGGCTACCTCGACTACGACGGCCTCAAGAGCGACCCCGATCTCGCGGGCATTCTGAAGAAGCAGCTCGTCCGTTTTCCGAAGGAGCAGACCTACACTTCCTTTAGCGGGCGAAATGGCGTGAAGTACTCGTACCACCTCATTCTCCCCGAAGGCTACGATCCGAAGAAGTCCTACCCCGCCCTCGCGGTGTTCCCGCCGGGCGGCGGAGGTCCGGCCGCCGCCGACTGGCTCATCGAGAGCGTGTACGGCAACGAGCCCTCGAAGCACGGGATGATCGTGCTCACGATGACGACGCCGGCCAACGGCTGGATCAACCACCCGTCCCACCACGCCCTCGAAGATCTGCTCCGCAAGATCCGGAAGGATCACAAGATCGACGGCGACGAGTTCCACGTCGTGGGATTCGGCTGGGGCTCACGGCCCGCGCTCACCTACTCCGACATGTCGGGCGACTACTTCCAGTCGATCACGACCGCCTCCGGTCAGGGCTGGAGCCGATGGGACGACGGGGACGTGAAGAGCCTCGGGCGCGCGAAACTGCCCGTCCATCTCTACGTGGGCGAGAAGGACGCCGACCGACGATCGCACGCCGAGCGTGTGAAGGCGGTGCTCGACGGCATCGGGGCCCCCTGCTCGTTGACGGTCACGCCGAGCGACGGGTATCACCTCGAGAGCCTGCACGGCGGGAAGCTCCTCGAGCGGATCGCCGCGTCGGTTCGCCAGGGAGGCTCGTGATCGATCAGCCCTACCCGGACCGGGGCTTCGAAGCCACGACGTGAATCGTCGCCCCGGTTCGAAGGAGCGCGGTGACGATCGAGAACGCCCCCGCGATCGGCATCCCGAACCAGTACGCCAAGCGTAGCGCGACGCGCAGCCGCCTCGTGAACGGCGGCGGCGCGTCGGGCGCCCGCTCGTGCAGCAGCACGTAGAGCGCGTTGCGCGGGATCCCGGGAATGCGATTCAGCAGGCTCTGGAGCCAGCCGAACGGATTCTGCCGCAGCGAGAAGTGGTGCGTGCTCTCGGGCGCGAGGCCGACCTCGGCGAGCAGGTGCCGGAGCCCTTCGACCGGAAAGTGGAAGAGGTGGCGAGGCAGATCGAGATGGAACCACGCGGCGCCCGTGGTTCGCGCCTGCAAGCTCGAGAAGTTCGGGACCGCGACGACGACCTTGCCGCCGGGCCTGAGGATTCGCGCGATCTCGGCGAGCGTCTCGCGCGGGTCGCGCAGGTGCTCGAGCACGTGCCAGATCAGGACCTCGTCGAACCAGCCGTCGGGATAGCCGGCGTCGGCGAGCTTCGAGACGATCCGGATGTCCGCGCGCTCGTCCGCGCCCGTCGCGGCCGCCTCGGATCGCTCGACGCCGTGCACCTCGTACCCGTGATCGGCGAGGTCCGCGAGCACCAGGCCTCGCCCGCAGCCGACGTCGAGAACGCGCGCGCCGGCGGGGAGACCTCGCGTCAGGAATCGCACGTGCCGCGCAGCCACGACCCGGACCATCGTCTCGATCAGGCGCGTGAACTTCTCCGATCCCCCGCCGTAGTAGTCGGTCGGGTAGAAGTCCCCGATCTCGTCGTCGCTCGGCATCGGGTCGAAGCGGCCCGTACCGCAGCCGCTGCACACCACGACACGGTTCTCCATGCCGTCGATGGCGAACGCCGGGCGGGCCTCGGTCGCGCCGCACACCGGGCACGGACCGTCCACGGGGGTCGATGCCTCGGTCTCACCGAGCGAGCGTACTTCGAGATCGTACAGGTAGGTAGCCACGGGCGAACGTCCATCCTCGAGAATCGTCCGCCAGAGGGTATTCGATCGGGGGGGCCGGCGCCAGCACCTTGCCTCGCCGGATCGAGCGCGGCCGCGGGGGCGCGATCAGCTGGAGCGGGAAGGCTCGCCCGCGAAGTCCTGGATCGACGCCACGCGCGCCGCGACGGTCTTCGCCACGATCGCGTCTTCCTCCTCGAGCCGGCTCAGGATCTGGTCGACGGCGTCCGCCGAGAGCCGATGCGCGTCGTCGCCGACGGGAAATTCCTTCTGGGAGAAGGGCATCTGCCCGTCGAAGAACTGCTCCGAGATCGTGGCGACCATCTCGGCTCCCCGGGATCGCACCTCGTCCTGCAGCTCCTTGCGCATGGACGGCTTCCGGCGGTACTCCGGGTAATGCGCGGCCAGCGACTGGCTCGCGCGGTAGAGCTTCGGGTAGTCCGCACCGAGATCGACCTCGAAGAGGTTCAGCCGTCGGACGAACTCGAGAAGCTCGCCGCCGATCGTCATGTTCGCATCGCCGTCCGGGTAGACGAACGCGTCGCGTCGATCCGCCTCGATCCCGATGCAATCCAGGAAGTCGACGCGGATGTCCTCACCGCAAAGACGCGCGCGATCGAACACGCGGACATGGAGCTTCGCGTCCGGGAAGACGTCCGTCCATCGCTTGAGGAAGACGTCGTAGTCGGGCTTGAAGCGCGCCGCGAACTCCTCGATCGTCTCCGCGGTGTTCCCGGCCTTGACGCGCTGCGCATACGCCGAGAGCAAATAGTCGAGCGGCTCGCGCAGGTAGACGATGAACGTGAAGTCGAAGCCCGAGAACTCTTCGATCATCAGATTCGGCCGAGCGTTCTGGAAGGCCTCGCTGCTGAGGATGATCTTGCTCTCGCTCCGGATCTCGTCGCGGAAGGCTTCGATCTCGCGACGATCGCTCGCTTCCTGCTCGGGCGTGAGCTCCGATCGCTTCCGCCGGTTGTACCAGACCGCCAGCGGGTGATGCGCGTCGGGCTTGCGAAGCGTCTTCGGGTAGGCGAAACCCTCCGCCGAAAGCGCCTCCTCGTTCGAGCTCAGGAAGCGCTGCAGCGTCGTCGTTCCGGTCTTGTGACGCCCCATGTGCAGATAGATGTGCGGGGCCTTCGATCCGCGGTCGATCATGGCTTCGCCTGCTCCGCGGGCTTCTCGGTCTCTTGCTCCGGCGCCTTGGCCCGGATCGACGAGAGGTGCTCATCGAGCAGCCCGGCCGCGTAGGCGTGAAGCTCGACGTCGAGGCGGTTGCGCTCGATCAGCTCCTCGGTACGCGCCTCCCCGAGCTCCTCGGTCAGGCTCTCGATCACCATGTCAGTGGTCTTCGGGCGGCTCGTCGTGTTCAGCCGATTCGTCTCGAGCTCGAGCTCCGGGAAGTACTCGCGCAAGCGATCTTGCGCGACGGTCAGGCTGTCGTCATATCGTTCGACGAGGCCGACGAAGCCGGCCTCCCGCACGTTGCGCATCGCCACCTCGAGATCCGCGGGCCCGGGCTGGGTCGCCGCCTGGCGCATCTCGGGGCCCGCGCAGAAGCAGACCTGGTAGTTCGCGATGGTCTTCGGCATGGTCTCGAGCGACCACTCGACGAACGCCGAGAAATCCAGCTCGTTGGCCATGCGGGCTCCCATGGAGACGTTCGGATCCTGCTTGCGCTGGAACGTGTAGATCGACTTCACGCGACCGAGCGGATGCCGCAGGAACAGCGTCGGCACGCCGCGTACGGTGGAGCTGTTCGGCGACGGGAAGCACACCTGATGGCTCGACACCGCCTGCACGTGCGGCTGCAGCTCGAGATACTGGAGCATCTTCTCCGAGCGGATCACGCCCTCGGCATCCGTCGTGTCGTACTCGGCGTAGCGTTCGCCGAAGTACTTCTTCAATGCCCAGTTGAACGACGTCCCTGCGTTCTTGAAGATGTGGTAGTGGACGAGTACGGTGCGCATGATCACTTCACCTTTCGCATCCAGAACGCCCCACCGCCCAGCAGCTGCCCGCAAGCGGCCTCGACATCGGAACCCAGCACGGTCTGAGCGTAGGCGCAGCCGAACTGGACCTCGAACGCCTCCGAGAACATCAGCATCGCCCGGAGCAGGTACTGCTCGTTCCAGCTGCGGTTCTCGTCGACGACCCAATCCCGCGGGTACTCGTGCGGGAAGAAGATGTCGTGGATGTGGATGAGCACACCCGGCCGAATCCTCGGGATCACCTCGAAGTAGAGGAAGTTCACGTCGCTTCCGGTCTTGCAGACGTGCGACGAGTCGATGAAGAGGATGTCGTTCGGCCGCAGCGTGTCGAAGAGGCGAAGATCGACGTCTTCCACCTTCGATTCGATCAGGTGCTCGATGCCGGGAACGCCCTTCTTGAGGAACTCGCGCGGATAGGGCTCGATGCAGGCGAACTCGAGCCGGTTGTCGAACCATCGACGGTTGACATCCGCGGTGAGAAGGGAGGAGAAGCCGCTGCCGACTTCGATCATACGCTTCGGCTCGTACTTGCGCAGCATGGTGAACAACGCCACCGGATCGAGCTGCTCGTAGAGCCCGTTCTTCAGGAAGAAGTCGTACTCCTCGACGCACCCCGCCTGGTCGACGGGATAGTCGAAGTCGCCGTAGTACTTGTCGATCTGCTCGTGGATGAAGCGACGCTGCTCTTCACCGCGCAGGTCCACGCCCGGCATGAGCGGCTGGTCGGGCCAGATCCGATCTTCCTGGCGCCGGATTTCGTCGGGATCGACGACCGGCGAGTAAAAGTGGCCATCAGGAAACGGCACGTGTTCATCCTCCTTGGCAAGGCCGGCGGGTTGTTCCCGCCGGCGGATCACACTTCGATCGCCCTCTCCCCGGGCGTGGTTTCCGCTCCGGGTGCCTGGGGTCGATCGAGACCCGCGATATCCTGCGACAGGACGGCGATGGCCGCCTCATCGCTGAAGTGCTTCTGAATGAGATCCGACCCGGCTCGTGAGAGCTCCCCGAGCCGCTGGGGATCGTTCCACAGGTCGATGATGCGCTGGGCGAGCTCGGCGGCGTCATCGGCCACCTCGGCGCAGCCCTCCACGTCGGGAACGCCCTCCACCGCGGTGGTGGTGCCGACGACGGGGACGCCCTCGTGGAACGCCTCCAGCAACTTGCCCTTCACGCCGGCTCCGTAGCGAAGCGGAATGGCGACGATGCGGGCTCGGTTGTAGGCCTCGGCGAGCTCCTCGTCCGAGACCCAGCCCGACACTTCCACGCGGCCGCCCGCGCACTCACGGACCGGAGCCGTGGGCTTGCTTCCCACGATGCGGAAACGAGCGTCCGGGATGGCCTCCTCGACGAGAGGCCAGCACTCCTTCATGAACCACATCACGCCGTCCTCGTTCGGAGGATGGCCGAAGCCTCCCACGAACAAGATGTCCTGGCGCGTCTCGAGGTCGGCCGCGTAGTCGACCTCGACGGGCTCGAAGATGTTGAGCGGCAGCGTTCGCGCCGCGCAGTCCGGGACCGTCTCGCTGACGTGTCGTGTCTCCTCGATCGACGGGTAGTACACCACGTCCGCCACGTTCCAGATCGCGAGCTCTCGTTCGCGCTCTTCCTCGGCCGCGGCGAGCGTCGATTCGTCGCCGGTCAGCTCGTGCAGACGCTTCCCGCGGATCGAACCGATGTCGTGGCCGTAGTACAGAACCTTCGTGTGCTCGAGCTTCCCGAGCGTCTCGAGGTACGCGAGCGTCACGTGGCTCCGGTTCGTGAAGACGTAGTCGATGTGGTCGCCGTTCTCTTCGAACCAGTCATGGATCGAATCGGCGTACCACGAGCCGTACAAAACCTCGACACCCATCTTCTGCAGGATGCCGGTGTAGGGCTCGTGCGGGTACAGGTTCTGCCCGATGAACTTCACGCTCATTCCGAGCCGGCAGAACATTTCGATGTAGTGGAAGGTGCTACGACCGCCCGCGTCCTGATCGAAGAACGGGACGTGGTGGTCGATGACGACGATCGTTCGCTTGCGGCGCGATCGCTCGCGGGCGAAGAAGACGTCGTCGGGGCCGCTGCCGTGCTGCGCATCGAGCACCGCCGCCCACTTCTCCTGGAAGTTCTTCTTGTTGACGAGCATGTAGCGCTTGACGCCCGAGTGGACGTCCGTGCCGTGGCTCATCCCTTCGAGGTGGGTGATGACCGACTTCGGCTGGTAGTACACCTTGTAACCGGCCTCGCGAACCGCGAAGGCGAGATCGGTATCCTCGTAGTATGCAGGGCTGTATCGCTCGTCGAATTGGCCGACCTGTTCGAAGAGGTCGCGACGCACGAGGATGCTCGCGCCGGAGCAATAGTCGGTCTCGCGGAGGTAGTTGTACTCGGGCTTCGCCGGGTCGTCGCCGCGGCCGTAGTTCCAGCCCGATCCGTCCTTCCAGATGATGCCGCCCGCTTCCTGGAGCTTGCCGTCCGGGAAGACGAGCTTCGAGCCGACCAGGCCCGCGTCGGGATGTTCCTCCATCGTCCGGTGCAGCTCGTCGAGCCAGCCCGGATGAACGAGCGTGTCGTTGTTCAGGAACAGCAGGAATCGTCCGCGCGCTTCGGCCGCGCCCGCATTGCAGGACTGCAGGAAGCCGAGGTTCGTCTCGTTGCGATGGACGCGAACGCCCTCGATCGCCTCGAGCGCCTCGTACGTCGATTCGCTCGACTGGTCGTCGATGACGATGATCTCGTAGGGCGTACGGTCGCCCGCACCGACGATCGACCGGATGCAGTCGAGCGTCAGGTCGAGCTTTTCGTGCATCGGGATCAGCACCGAAACCTCGGGATCGGCGCAGACCGGAACGCGGATCGGCTCGTCCGGAGACAACGGCCTCGGCGCGCCTCCGATCGCGCTCGACGACGCGAGCGATCGCTGAACGATCTGCATACGGTCTTCGATCTCGCGCACGGCGTTCTGGATTCGAGAGGCAACGATCTGCCCCTCCTCGCGCGCCTTCTTCCGGTCGGACCGGCTCACGCCGTTCGTCGTATCCGCGCGGGCCACGCTCGCTTCGATCGCCTTGGTCTCGCGATCGATTCGCTTCTGCACCGCGGCCTTGCGCTTCTCGAGCTTCTTGCCGAGCGCCTTGGCCGAGACGGCCTTCTTCGGCTTGCTGCTCTTGTAGCGCTTGCGCAGCGATTCGAGCTCGATCCGGGCGCGGCGGCGCTTCATCGGCCCGCCGAACGCGAGCTCGCAACAGGCCAGCAGCTTCTCGATGATCTCGTCGCGCGCCTCGAGCTTCGCGGCTGCGCGGATCTGCGCCTGGAGGCCGGCCATCGCCAGTCGTCCGAGACGCTTCGCGAGATTGACGGCTCTTCGTTCGATCCGCGGGAGACGCGCACTGGCTCGATCGGCCATGTACTGCGAACGCATCGCGGCGCCGCGCTCGGCGAGCAGGCTCCGGACGTCGATCAGAAGCGAGTCGACCTCGCCGGCGAGCTGGACGATCTGCGCCCGGGCATCGCCGCTCGGGACGAAGGGCACGTTCTCGGTCGGCGGCCCGTCGAGGATCTCGGGCGCCTTCGGTTTCTTCTCTTCCGCCTTGGGAGCTCGCTTCTGCGGCTTGTCCGGGGCGGCTCCGAGATTGCGGCACGTGGCGCGCGCGCTCTCGAGTCGGAACAAGCGCGTGCAGAGCTCGTCGTCCGCATCGCGAAGGTGCGAGACCAGCTCGCGGACGAGCTTGCGAAG
>CAZQZX010000056.1:0-30347 GCA_964597885.1 uncultured Planctomycetota bacterium | reverse complement strand
TACCAGATCACGCGACCCGGCAAGAAGCTGCTCTTCATGGGGACGGAGCTCGCCCCGATCCGTGAGTGGGATCACGACACCGCTCTCGACCCGGACGAGGAGCGCGGCCCGCTGCGACGCGGCTTCGAGCAGTTCGTCGAGCGACTCGGTCACCTCTACCGCGATCACGCGTGCCTGTGGCGCTCGGATCCGGATGCCGCTGGATTCGACTGGATCGATTGCGCCGATGCCGAGCACTCGCGCTTCGCGTATGTCCGCGCCGACGGCGACGACCACCTCCTCGTGGTCCTGAACCTGACGGCGAACCCGCACGAGGCCTGGCGCATCGGCGTACCGAGCGAGGGAACCTACCGCGTGATCCTCGACTCCGACGCGACCGAGTTCGGCGGAAGCGACGTCGAGGTGTCCGACTCCTTCGAGACGGAAGACGTCGAGGAGCACGGACACGCGCAGTCGATCGAGGTCGCCCTTCCCCCGCTCGCCGCACTCGTCCTCGAGCTCGTACCGGAGACGGAGCCTTGAGCGAACGTCCGGCCCTGCGGGCGCTCGCGGATCGTTGCGGGATCGCGCCCGAGTACGAGGACATCCTCGAGCACCGCCGGCGCGAGACCTCGGATCGAACGCGCGAAGCCCTCCTCGCGGCCATGGGCTTCGACGGTTCCACGGAGGGTTCGTGCTCGGTCGCCCTCGACCGGCTCGATCACGAGAGGCGGCGAGCCGCGGTGGACGCGATCGCCGTCGTCGAAGCGCAGTCCGAGGGCGCGCCGCGCATCCGCGTGCGCCTCCCGGCGAGGCTGCAGGATGCGAAGCTGAACTACGAGATCCGCCTCGAGCCGCATGCCCACGATCCCTCTGCCCCGGAAGGGACGTCCTCGGACTCGGGCAGGGTCGAAGGAACGCTCGCCGATCGCGACCGAACCAGCGACGGGTCCACGATCGAGCTTCCGATCCCCGAGGGTCCGCTCGGATATCATCGGCTCGCGATCCGCCTGGAAGCCCGAGGCTCGGACGCGCTGCCCCTCGCCGCCGAGCAATGCCGCATCGTCGTGCCGAGCGCCTGCCCGGATCCGGCGCAACGCTTCGACCGGCCCGCCTTCGGAATCTGCGCCAATCTCTTCTCGGTGCGGGGCCGCGGCAGCGAGGGAATCGGCGACCTCCACGATCTCGGGGACCTCCTCGCGTGGTGCGATCGGATCGGTGGCGCGTTCGTGGGAATCGGCCCGCTGCTGGCTTGCCGCAACGTCGGCCCTGAAGTCAGTCCGTACAGCCCGCTCACGCGCGTGTTCCTGAATCCGCTCTACCTCCGCGTCGGCGCGATCCCGGAGCTCGAGAAGGATCCCGACGCGCGTCGCCTCTACGAGGTGGCCGGGCTGTCGCGACTCGACGACCGCCCTCGCATCGAGCACGCGGAGCTCGACGCGCGCAAGCGGACGTTGCTGCATCGGCTCTTCGCGGCGTTTCGCCGGCACGAGCTCGAACGCGACACGGCTCGCGCGCGCGCTTTTCTCGACTTCGTTCGCGAGGGAGGAAACGCGCTTCGCGACTACGCCACGTTCCGCGCGCTCGAGGAAGAGCTCGGCCCGCGGTCCACGTGGTCGGAGATCCTCGCCGGCCCCGAGTGCGAAGAGGTGCGCCGCTATCGCGAGGAGCGATCCGAAACGATCGACTTCCACCTCTATCTGCAGTTCGAGCTCGACCGACAGCTTGCCGGATCCGCCGGACGCGCGGAGGCGGCGCTCATCACGGACCTCCCCGTCGGCACGGTACCGGACGGCTTCGACCCGTGGGCCTTCCCGTCGACGGTCGCGAGCGGAGCCACCCTCGGCGCCCCGCCCGACCCCTTCAACCCCGACGGACAGGACTGGGCCCTCGCCCCGCTTTCGCCGCACGGGCTCGTCCGGGATCGTTTCCGCTACTGGACCCACGTCCTGCGATCGGCCCTGCGGCACGCCGGCGCCGTGCGCATCGACCACGTGATGGGGCTCGTCCGACAGTTCTGGATTCCCGAGGGCCACGCCCCCTCCGAGGGAGCGTACGTGTCCTTTCCCTCGCGGGCCCTCTTCGGGATCCTCGCCCTCGAAGCCTCGAGGCGCGACGCCGTCGTCATCGGGGAAGACCTCGGCACTCTCCCGGACGAGTTGCCCGATCAGCTCGCGAAATGGAAAATCCTGTCCTCGAAAGTGCTCTACTTCGAGCGCGATGCGGACGATGAGTTTCGATCGGCCGCACACTACCCGGGCCCCGCCCTCGCAACCGTCAACACCCACGACCTCCCCACGTTCCGGGGATACTTCGAGGGTCGCGACCTGCTGGCGAGGCACGAGTCCGGGCGAATCGATGCGGGCGAGCTCGAGCTGGCCCGCGAGCGACGAAAGCGGGAGGGAAAGAGTTTGTGGCGGCGTCTTCGCGACGAGAGCGCGACCGGAGGTGAGGACACGAACGAAGATCCGGAACGGGTTCCGGCCGTCGAACGCCTGCGCGCGGCGCACGCGTTCCTCGCAGGGACTCCCTCGCGGATCCTCGGCGTCGCGCTCGACGATCTCGGCGGCGAGTCCGAGGGGGTGAACCTCCCCGGCGTGCCGGCAGACGCATACCCGAGCTGGACCCGTCGGATGCGACTCGGTCTCGAGGAGATCGCCGAGGACGCCGACGCGGCTCGCGCGCTCGAGGGGCTGGCCGCCCGCCGGCGGGACCGCACCGCCGACTCTCCCGAAAACCAAGAATCCATCGATTGAGGATCGACACCCGATGACCCTACCGACGCCGAATCCCGTAGCCGGCATGCAGGACATCGCCGCCGGGCTTCCGACGATTGCATACTTCAGCATGGAGATCGGACTGCGTCCGGAGCTTCCCACCTACTCGGGAGGCCTCGGCGTACTCGCGGGCGACACGCTCTGGTCCGCAGCCGACCTCGGCGTTCCGATGGTCGCCGTCACCCTGCTCCACCGAAAGGGCTACTTCCGCCAGGAGCTCGACGACGGCGGCGTACAGTCCGAGGTCGACGAGATCTGGAGCCCCGAGGAGCGTCTCGAGCCGCTGGTTCCGATCGTGTCGCTTTCGATCGGCGAGCGTCGCGTGTACGTGCGGGCGTTCGTCGACGAGATCGAAGGTGTGCGCGGCCACCGCATCCCGGTGTACTTCCTCGACACGGACCTGCCCGAGAATGCCGACGAGGATCGCGCGCTGACCGACCGCCTCTACGGCGGCGACGAGCGCTATCGTCTCGGCCAGGAGCTCGTCCTCGGCATGGGCGGATTCAAGATGCTGCGTGCGCTCGGATACGAATCACGGATGCTGTTCCACATGAACGAAGGGCATTCGTCGCTCCTGACCCTCGCGCTCGTCGAGGAAGAGCTCCGCGGGCACGAGTGCCCCGAACGCCCCGACACGCTGAAGGCGAGCGCCCGTCAGGCGGCGGTCTTCACGACCCACACCCCGGTGCCGGCCGGACACGACTCGTTCGCGCCCGAGCTGGTGACGGAGCTGCTCGGCGAGCGTCGCGCGGAAACCCTGCGACGCCTCGGGTGCTTCGAGGGCGAGCTCAACATGACGCACGTCGGCATGGAGCTATCGCGCTACATCAACGGCGTGGCCATGCGGCACGGCGAGGTCTCGCGCGAGATGTTCCCCGAGCGCCAGATCGCCTCGATCACGAACGGTGTGCATATCTCTCGCTGGATCACGGATGCCATGGGAGAGCTGCTCGATCGGCGCATCCCCGAGTGGCGCGCCGACAACGCATACCTCCGCAACGCGATCGGCATCCCGGCGCACGAGATCCGGGAAGCCCACGGGCGAGCGAAGGCCAAGCTCTTCGACATCGTGCGCGAGCGAAGCGGGACCGAGCTCGATCCGGAGCGCATGACGATCGGCTTCGCCCGGCGCGCCGCGGAATACAAGCGTCCCGACTTCCTGTTCCACGACGTCGAGCGCCTGCGAGCCATCGCCGCGACGCATCCGATCCAGGTGGTCTTCGCCGGCAAGGCGCACCCGCGAGACGAGGGCGGGAAGGCGGCGATCCGGAGGATCTTCGAGGCGGCGAACACCCTCGACGGCTCGGTCAAGGTCATCTATCTCGAGGACTACAACATGGGGCTCGCTCGCGATCTCCTCGGCGGCGTCGACGTGTGGCTCAACAACCCGACCAAGCCGCACGAAGCCTCGGGCACGAGCGGGATGAAAGCCGCGGTGAACGGCGTGCCGAACCTGAGCGTCCTCGACGGATGGTGGATCGAAGGACACGTGGAAGGCGTCACGGGATGGTCGATCGGAGACGACCCGTGGATCCCCTCGGACACGGACAGCGAAGCCCACTCGATGTACGACAAGCTCGAGCAAGCGGTGCTACCCCTGTACTACGGCGATGCCGAGGCGTGGTCCCGCGTGATGCAGAGCTCGATCGCGCTGAACGGCTCGTTCTTCAACACGCAGCGCATGGTGAAGCAGTACGTGCGCCACGCGTACGCACCGGAGTAGCCTCGCGCCCGCGTCGAAGCGGCGTCGCGGTCAAAAGCAGGGCTCGATCTGCTTCACGAACTCGGACTTGTCCGTGAAGCCGACGTGGAACGAGCGCAGCTTCCCCTCGCGGTCGATGACGAGCGTCGTCGGGAACGAGATGATCCCGCTGTAGGGCTCGGGCAATCCGCCGCCGTTTCGAAGCATCCGATACGACACGCTCCGCTCCTTCACGTACCCGGCGATCGATTCGGCGCTCTCGTTGGCTTCCGAGATGCCGACGACCTCGAGCCCGCGCTCGCCGAGATCCCGCTGCAGCTCGTTGAAGATCGGCACCTCGCGATGACAGGGCGGACACCATCCCGCCCAGAAGTCGAGCAGCACGACCTTGCCGCGCAGGCTCGAAAGCGAGACGGCCTTGCCGTCGAGATCCGTCCACGACACGTCCGGGAGCTCGTTGCCGATGAAGCTCTCCAGCGAGCCCGGCTCGGGCGCGGCTTTCTGCGCGGGACGCCTCGCGGCCGCGTTCTGCATCATCCGCGCGGTGACCGCCTGCTGCACGAAGTTCACGGCATCGCGAACCGCCGGCGTCGGAAGGCGCAGGCCCGCTTCGACGCGCTCCGGCACGATCGACGCGTAACCGGCGACCTTGCCCTTGCCGGTCTTCTTGACGCGACCCCCGGCAAGCCCCGCCAGCGGCGATCCCTGCGGCATCAGCGCGTACATCGTCGACATGTAGTCGACCAGCGACAGCGTCATCACGACGTTCGCCCCGGCGGGAACCGAACCCTCGACCGGCGAGGCCGCGCCTCCCTTGCCGTCGCCGGACAGCCGCCCGAGCTCGCGGCGCATCGCCGCCTCACGTTCGCCGCCGAGCGTCACGACCAGGTGGCTCGAAGGCGTGCCCACCAGGACGCCCGGCATCATGGGGTCACTGGGCGCGCCGGACTCTTCGCCGCCGCTCTCGAGTCGGTAGTCGAACAGCTGCGTCTCACCGATCTTCGACGGGGTCACCGGAAAGCGCACATCCTCTCCCGACGAGTAGAGCAGGTGAAGCCACGTCGGATCCTCGGCGAAGGAGCGCACGAGCTCGGCCACGGCCGCGCCATCCGCGACCTCGAACACCTGCGAGGCCTCGAAGCCGCGCTCGCTGTCGAAGCCGACGCTCATCGCGAATTCGCCGCTCATCTGCGATGCCAGCTCGGTGATCTGCCGAGCGAAGCTCTCCGCGCGCTCACCCTCGAGCCCGGCACGGCGCTCGGCCATCCCCTCGAGGAACGGCCCGAGACTCCCGACGACGGGCCGCCAGTCGAGTCGTCCGTGCACCTGCAGAAGGTCGAGCGCCTCTCCGACACCGCGGCACGACGCCGTGGTCGGCTTCTGCTTCGCCGCGCATGCCGCCAGCGCCGAACCCTTGGCCGGGGTCATCCGCCCCGTCATCGAAGCGCCTTCGGCCGCGACGTCGATCTCGAAGGCCATCGTGTCGACCTCGCTCGTGAGAGCACCGAACAGCTCGACCACCTGCGGGATGAGGCCGCCGAACTGCGAGCCTTCGGGCATCTCCTCGCCGCCGAGTGCCCCGCGCTCGAGCGCCTTCATGGCCTTGTCGAGCGAGCTGCTGAACTGCGACAGCCGCACGCTGGCCGAGAGCGTGCCCGAGAACGGCGTGACGTCCCGCTCGCCGTCGGCAAAGAGCACCTCCGGCGTGAGCTTCGGATCGCTGACGATGACGGCATAACCTTCGTGCACGACGAGCGTGAATCCCGCCAGGTCGGCCTCGGCACTCTTCGTGAAGCCTTCGGCGAAGAGCTTCTCGTCATCGAGCGGGACGAGGATCGCCATCCCGCCTCTCTCGAGCCCGGACGGGTTCATCGACACGATCGCGAGCGGTCGCGCGGCATCCATGCCGAGGAACATCGAATTGTTCTGGAGCTGCGCCGTCATACCGGACATCATCATCGCGGCAAGCGGGTTCACCGCCGAGACGAACGACTCGATGTCGCGCCGGAAGCGCATGAAGGAATCGCAGCGAACGACCATCGCCGCATCGGGGGCCACGCGTCGCGTCCAGTCGACGGCCGACGCGGCGTCGTTGGATTGCTTGCTCGCGCCTTGCTGGCCCGACGCGAGAGAATCGACGGCTCCCCCCCAACCCACGAGCGAAAGGAAAGCGAGCAGAAGGAGTCGGCGGGTCCCGGCAGGACGGTCGCTTGGCATGGATGCACCCTCGGAGGTTGGTCTGAGACCGGTTTCCCGCCCGGCCCCAGGGAAGGAACTCCCTGGAGGATACATCACCGCCGTCGGCCGAACCAGCCTCGCCGGGCTACCAGACGCTCCTCAGCAGCCGCTTCCACGCCTCGAGCGCATCCCTCTCGAGAGCGAGCACCTGTTCGCGCGTCACGCCATGCGGCAGCGGCACCGATTCGATGACGTGCGTGACCACGCGCTCACGCACCGACCGATCGAGACGCGGCAGCAGATGGAAGAGCGACAGCGTATCCTCGCGTGACGCCGCTCCGAGCAGGGACTCGAGCGCGTCGACATCCTCCGGCGACTGCTCGAGGCGCTCGACGCTCTCGGCGATCGCGGCGTCGGCATCCTCGAACCAGGGAATCCCCGGACCACCGTCGGCGCGGATCCGGCAGATCGCTCCGGCCGGCACGTAGGTGCTGAAGTCCCCTTCCTCGAGCGCGACGGATCCCAGCTCGACGATGAGCTCGCCTTCGCCCTCGTCGTCGACCTCGAGCGAGTACGCGCACCCGAGATCCACCGCGGTCGCCGCCGGCGTCTCCACGAAGAACAGCCGGGGTGGAGCCGTGATGAAGGCGTCGATCTTGCCGCGGGCGAGCTCCATGCGATGCTCGTTGATGCCCGTCGTCTTCAGGCGGATGCGCGAGTTGCCGGAGACATCGACGCGACCGATACCGGCGACGGCGACGCGCACTTCCGCACCGTCCGGCGTCTCGAGCCATTCGCCGACGCGAAGCCGGTCGTCCCCGCCTCCCGCCATCCACGTCACCTGCCAGCCGCTCTCGCCGAACGCGAAGTGCAGGAGCCGGCGAGGCCCGATCGCGCTGATCCCGCCCGCGATCACGAGCAGGATCGCGGCCGCGGCCGCCCACGTGGGAACGCGACGTCGCCACACGCTCGGCGGGCCGGATCCGGGGTTCGCGTCTCCCGCCTCTTCTTCCCGATAGGCGTAGGGCGAGAGCAGCTTCTCGAGGCGCTCGACCTCGGGATCCGGAGTCCCGCTTCGATCCCAGAGATAATCGTCGTCACGACTCATCGGTCGCCTCCGTCCCGAGCCGCTCCCGGAGCAGCTTCATTCCACGGTGGAGATTCACTCGTACCGAGCCCGGCGTCAAACCCGTGCGCTCGGCGATCTCGGGCCCGGTCATGCCTTCGACGAGCCGGAGCGCGAGCGTCTCGCGGTACGCGTCCGGAAGCGAGCGGATGTGCTCGAGGACCTCCGCCGCCTCGGCCGTCGGGCGCTCCCGTTCGGTGAGGCTCTCGGGAAGGTCCACGGTGGATCGACGCCGGCGATGGAAGTCGATCGCGCGGTTCCGCGTGATCTGCGCGATCCAGGCACCCACGCCCTGCGCGTTCTCGAGTCCGTGGATCCGCTCCAGGACGGTCACGAAGACATCCTGCACGAGGTCGTCGGCGTCGCCCGGCGGCACCCGCGAGAGAAGGATCCCATGGACCATCCGGGCGTAGCGCTCGTGCAGCCACGCCAGGCAGGTTCGGTTCCCCGCGCGCGCGGCGAGGACTCGCTCGGCCTCCGAATCGGGGGCCGGCGCGGTCGGCATCCGGCGCGTCATACGGCCGATCCGAAGTCCGGGAATTCCCTCATGCACGTGTTCCATTCGAGTTCGGGCCCTGCTTCCATGTTGCCGGACTCCCGTCGCGCACGGAAGCCCCCACCCCGGACGCAGGAGCCCTCCGGGGCGTTAACGGACTCCGCCGGCCGGGATCTGGTACAAGGATCTCCCGGCCGGGCGCCCCGGCCGAATGCCCCCTCGAGGACGGAGAGCCATGAGCGACACGCACCGCATTCGAAAGGCGAGCCCGGCGGACGCCGACGCCCTGATCGCCGGGAACCAGGCCATGGCCCGGGAAACCGAGGACCGCGAGCTCCCCGCCGAGCAGATCGGGCCCGGCGTCCGGGCGTGCCTCGAACGGCCCGAGGTCGGAGCCGATTACTGGGTCGCGGAGGCCCCCGACGGCCAGGTCGTCGGCCAGACCATGATCACCCGCGAGTGGAGCGACTGGCGCAACGGCTGGTTCTGGTGGATCCAGAGCGTGTACGTGCCGCCCGAGTACCGACGGCACGGAGTCTTCCGGGCCCTTTACGACGCCATCCGCGAGGCGGCCGGCCGCGAAGGGGACGTCATCGGGATCCGGCTCTACGTCGAGCGCGAGAACGAGCGGGCGCGGCGCACCTACGAAGAGCTCGGCATGTCCGAGACGGACTACGCCCTGTACGAAGTCGACTGGAGCGCCTCGCCCGCTCAGCGATAGCCGCGCGGAAGCTTCCAGTTCTTCCAGATCCGCTCGTACGACTCGAAGCCGCCCTTCCATCCGCGGTCCCAGGCCTCGACGGCGCGCGACGCCGACGACTTCACGCGTTTCGATCGGACGGACTCCGACCACGTCTCGACCTGCTTCGCGAGCCCCCCGCGCATGCCCTCGTAGAGGAACCCGCCGCGAAGCCCTTCGGCAATGGCCCGGAGCGCTTCCTCGGGATCCGCGCCGCGGGCGTAGGCGATCTCGAACATCTTGCGCACCGCCTTCGTGTGCTCGGCAAGCGCGCGATCGAACCCGATCGACTTCACATAATCCTCGACACTCTCCACGCCGCGAAAGTCTTCGCGAAGCGATACGAGATGCCCCGGCCACGGATCGCCGTCGAGCTTCAGGTCGGACGACTTCTTGACGTGCTTGCCGAGCGCGCGGACGTGACGCTCCCCCTCTTCCTCGATCGCGTCGATCAGTCGCTCGACACGCTCGCCCAGCTCTTCCTCGAGCGAACGGAACGGATCCGGGCCCTCCCCTTCGAGGCGCCGCAGCACATCGCGCGCGCCCGAGAAGCTCGCTACCGTTTGGTAGCGCACGGAGTCGGCCGGTTTCGGTCGCAGGAGATCGATCGCCGCGGCCAGCGCCTCCTCGGGATCGTCGGTCGTCATGCCGACACACCAAGCGAGCGCCTCGTCGGCCCGCACTTCGTTCGGCCAGTGGTTGTACCCGATGATCCGCCGCAGATGGACCTTCGGAAAACCGCGCTCGACGTAGGCCGCGCGCGCCCCGACGCTGTTGCGATACGTGACCACGGGATCCGCCGTCCCGTGGAGGAACGCGATGGCGACCGACCGGACACTCTTGCCCGTGCTCGCATGGCCCCACGCTCCCGACGCGTGAGCGACCACCCCACGCACGGAATCCGGATAGGCACCGGCGTAGTACGTCACGAAGAAGCCGCCCTGGCTGTGCCCGTACAGGTAGACGTGACGCACGGCGAACCGCTCGTGCATCTCGTCGAGGAACACCTTGAAGGCGGCCGCGTCCGCGCTCTTGCCGAGGAAGAGCCTGGAGCCGTTCGGCCCGGGCGACGTCCCGTCGACGGAGACGACGATGTCGTTCGGCCGGAAGACCGAGGGGCGGTGATTCGCGTGCCCCCATCGGTAGTCGAGCCCGGTTCCGTGGAGGATCACCGTGAGGTCGCGCGGGTCGTTCCCGTCGTAGCCTTCGGGGACGCACCAGGTGTAGCGGAGATCCGCGGCCGACGTCCAGGTGTACACGGTGTGCGGCTTCGCGGGCCCGGGCTCGCGCGAGTCGATCTGGGCCGCGAGCACGCTCGCGGAGAACGAGAGCGCGAACGCTCCGTGCAGAAGCGCGCACAGCAAGACCTCGGCAGCGACCACGATCGGCGAGCGCGCGGAGGCTCTCACGTCAGCGCCTTGCCTCCGGCCGAGCTTCGGTGGACGAGCGCGGCGGACGCGACGAAGGACGCGAGCGCGAACACGATCGTCACCGCGACCGAGAGGCCCATCGACGGGATCGCCGAATCCGCGAGCACCTCGGGCGGAAGCATCGCCCGGCGAAGTGCCGCCACGCCGTACGACAGCGGATTCAGATGGATCAGCCATCCCAGCCACGAAGCCGCTCCCGACGCCGGGAACAGCGCCCCCGAGAGAAGCCACATCGGAAACAGGATGAGGTTCATGACCGAGTGAAAGCTCTGGATCGACTCCGAGTTCCAGGCGAAGACGAACCCGAAGGACGCGAGCGCGAACGAGATCACGATCACGAGCGGCACGACGAGCACGAGCGAGCCGAGACCGATGGGGATCCCGGCGACCGGCGCGAGCGCCAGCACGAGGAATCCCTGGATCGACGCGAGAATCGTGCAGCCGAGGACCTTC
This sequence comes from uncultured Planctomycetota bacterium, assembly GCA_964597885.1. Classification (GTDB taxonomy): domain Bacteria; phylum Planctomycetota; class JACOTG01; order JACOTG01; family JAUIME01; genus CAZQZX01. The sequence continues at coordinate 19,467 of CAZQZX010000056.1, read as the reverse complement.
CCGAGCACGACTCCCTGGCGCGACATGGGCGCGACGAGAACGCTCTGCAGGAACCCTTCGTTGCGCTCCTTGATGAGCGAGATCATGCTGAACAGCGCCGTGAACAGCAGCACGAGCGCGAGGGTTCCCGGGAAGAAATACTCGAGGTAGTTGTCGCTACCGGTGAGCGCCTCGGTCGAGAACGAGCTCCCGATCCCACCGCCGATGAAGAGCCAGAACAGCACCGGCGTGCCGATCGCTCCGATCACGCGCCCCCGCTGCCGGAAGAAGTGTTTCGTCTCCCGCCACGCGAGCGAGAAGCCCGGTAGCCAGGTTCGTTGCCACGCTCCGCCGCCGGACTCGCTCACGCGTTCGCCTCCCGTTCGTTCTCGTGGTCGAAGACGTGTCCCGTTTGCTGGAGGAACACGTCGGCCAGCGTCGGCTTGCCGATCCGCACGGAGTCGATCTCGTCCGAGAAGGCGTCGACGAGCGTGGCCAGGAACCGATGCGCATCCGCGTGCTCGATGCGGATGGACCCGTCGACGATCTTCGTCTCGACGTCGAGCCGGGTGCGAACCGACTCCGCGAGCGCCCCGACATCCCCGAGGGTCGTCACGTCGAGCACGTCTCCTCCGATATCCTTGCGCAGCGAGTCGGGCGTCCCCTCCGCGACCTTGTTGCCCTGGTGGAGGATCACGAGCTGATCGCAGCGATCGGCCTCTTCCATGAGGTGCGTCGTCAGTGCCACCGTCACGCCTTCCTCGTCGCGAAGGCGCACGAGGTCTCCCCACAGGTCTTGCCGCGCTCCGGGGTCGAGGCCGGTAGCGGGCTCGTCGAGAAGCAGGACGCTCGGCCGGTGCAGCAGCGTCGCCGCGAGCTCGACGCGACGCTTCAGGCCGCCCGACAGCGTCTCGACGCGGTCGCCGTGACGTCCCGCGAGCCCGAAGCGATCGAGCAGCTCCTCGGCGCGCGTCTTCAGGGTCGCCCCGGAGAGGCCGTACATGTGGCCTCGATGCAACAGGTTCTCGAAGCACGAGAGCTTGATGTCGAGGCTCGGGGACTGGAAGGCGACGCCGATGGTCCGCCGGACGCTGGCCGAATCGCGGACGACGTCGAGGCCGCCGATCGAGGCCGTACCCGACGTGGGCGCGAGCAGGGTGGAGAGGATCCGGAAGAGCGTCGACTTCCCGCTTCCGTTCGGCCCGAGCAGCCCGAAGATACGGCGCGGCGGAACCTCGAAATCGAGCCCGGCCAGCGCCTCACGATCCCCGTAGCGGTGGACGACGCCTCGTACGTCGATGGACGGCGATTCGCCGGTGGTGGATGCGCTCATGATGCGGGAGTCTAGCAAGCGCTCCCGTCGGCGCCATTCAGCGGCCGCCGCCGGCCGTCGCCGACGCGTCCGACGCCGCGCGCTTCACGGCCGCGTCGAGCGACTCCTCGGCCTCGGCGAGTCGCCGGTACAGCCGGGCCGGCTCGCGGCCGAGCTCCGCATCGCCCAGGATCGCCGACGCCAGGAACGGCGCGGCGACGGTGACGTCCGTGCGCAGGTAGACGCTCCGCGACTCGACGCACTCGGCGCTCGTCTTCCCCCACGTGTGTCCTTCCCCGGCCGAGCAGGGCGAGAGCGCGCCGTTATCCTCGACGTCGACGCAGATCTGCACGTCGTAATCGAAGCCACGGGCCTCCACGCCGAAGATCTGATCCAGCAACGGCTCGCCCTGCAGCGTGTAGTTCTTCGGAACGCCGCCCCCGAAGATCCAGATGGCCGCACGCCCGTCGTCCGAGCGCGCCAGGTGCTGGAGCGCCGCCATCTGATACGCGTCGCGCGCGACATCGAGGCGGAAGCGGAATTCCGGATCGAGACGCTCGAGCCGGACGACGTTCAGGAAGATGCTCCCGTCCTGGGGTGCGCCCACGAAGATCGGGACCTCGTTACGGAAGCAGGTGCCGAGAAGGGTGCGGACCGGCGGATCCATTCGGTCTTCGATCGCAGCGATCTCGCGGCCGAGCTCGTAGTGCATCTCGGGAGTCGTCATCGGGCGCTGGAAGGCCGGACGCTTCAGGAGATCGGCGAAGAAGCGGTCGGTATCGAGAAGCACCTCTTCCGGAAAACCGAGGTCGTAGATCCGGATCGTCCCCTCCTCGCGGTAGGCGAGGTCGTCGCCCCGGGGATTGACCTCGTGTACGGCGTGGCCGAGGAGCCGGTGGGCGTCGTGGTAGAGATTCGCGCCCGTCGTGGTGAGCACCGAGATCGCCCCGGAATCGATCAGGGGCAAGATCACCGAGCCGTGGAGCCCGGCCGGGCTCATCGCCCCGGACAGGGTCGCGAACACGGCGCAATCCTCCTCGAGGCTCCGCCGCATCAGTCGGTGGGCCTCCCGGAGGTTCCTCCCGGCGAACGCCGGAAATGCGCCTTCGACGAGGTCGCGGACCGTCTCGTCGCCCCGAATCGGCGCCGGGGCCACGGGCGGGCGCCCGCGTGCAGGGTCTTTTGAGCTCATGACGGCCACCGTATACCACGCCCAGCCCCCCCGCAAGCGCTCACGGGCCGTCTGTCGCAGTTGCCGGATCCCCGCGTTACGTGCTACTCTCGGGCGTTTCCAAACCGTTTTGTATCGAAAGTCAGCGGTGAAACGACAACCCGCCCGGCGTCCCGCCGGCGCTTCTCCTGGAGGATACCCGATGTACGATCCGACTCTGGTTGCGCCCATGCGCGAAGAGCTGACGAAGGTCGGCGTGGAGGAGCTTCTCACGGCCCACGACGTCGACGCATTCATGGAGATCAAGAAGGGTACGGCCATGGTGGTCGTGAACTCGGTGTGCGGATGCGCCGCCGGCGCCGCCCGCCCCGGGGTCACCCTCGCGCTCAGCAACGGCGAGAAGAAGCCGGATCGCAACGCGACCGTCTTCGCCGGACAGGACGCGGAGGCCACCGCGAAGGCCCGCTCGTACTTCAGCCAGGTGCCCCCGAGCAGCCCCTCGATCGCGCTCTTCAAGGATGGCGAGCTCGTGCACTTCTTCCCGCGCCACCAGATCGAAGGCAAGGACGCCGTCGCGCTCGCGAACGATCTGGCCGCCGCCTTCGAAGAGCACTGCGCCTAGGATGGGCACGTTCCACCAGGGCAAGTCCGAGCTGCACGGCATCACGGTGGTCGTCGACACGACGGGCGAACGGGTGTTCATCGGTCGCTGCGACGACGAGAACGACACCGAGGTCATCCTCCTCGACGCCGACCACCACGATGACGGCTCGGACGGCAAGTCCAAGGACGACTACATCCAGGCCGCCGCGAAGTTCGGGATCTGGAAGAAGCACGATCGGCTCGTGATCCCACGGGGCGAGGTGTCGTCGATCCGCCGGCTCGGTGAGCTCACCGGCTGAGCGGGCGACGCCAACTGTAGCCTTTTCCGGGAAAACGCCCTTTCGGGCCGATCCTTCCCGATTTGAGCGGGCGGCTTCGCACCGATTTGAGAAAACCCGTGTGCACCCGGCCGTGGCGTGATGGGCGGGCCGCACCTGGAAAATCAAGAGGCAGAAGGACTTCCGCCTCCCAGGCCGGCATTCCGGGCAATCTGGCACGGAATCCGCGGTAAATTCGGGGGCTTGATCGGACGCTGAATCTTCCGAAAAAGCCCTGGATAGATCGCCACGGTTTGGCGATCGAAGTCTATACTGCACGGATTCGGGTCCGGGCCTTCGGGCGCGGCTCGTTTTCGGAGCCGTGCGAAACGGAGCCGTTTCTACGACGGCTCGGAAGGCAGCCCTGGAGAGACCGAGAGACCACAACTTGATGACTTCCAACCGCGCGGGGCGTACCGCCTCGTTCGCATCCTACGGCCTTCTGGCTACCTGCGTGCTCTTCATGATCGGCTGCCAGTCGGCACCGACAGTCGACTTGGAGCCCGATCCGCTGCACATCATCGAGGTGACGGACGCCACGCCCATCGAGCGTGCCCCCCTCGAGATCGGCGCGGACGAGGATGTCGTCTGGCTGAACGCCAGCGAAGGCGACGTCATGAAGGTGGAAGTTCTCGGATTCTTCACGGAAGAGACGCTCGAGGCGAGCAACCCCGCCGCCCCGTGCTTCGAGGCTCACGACAACCGCGCGACGACGCGTGAGGTGCTGGCGCCCGGCGACGCCGCCTGCCTTCGCTTCCCGATGCCCGGTGTCTATCGGTACTCGGTGAACGGACCGGATCAGCCGATCCAGGGTCAGATCATCGTCCGCCAGGAAGGCTGAGAGGCCGCGCTCGAAGGCCCTCGCATCCGTCGCTTTGACCCGAGCTCGCACCTTCCCCTCGAGGCCGCAACTCTCTCCCCTCGATTTCGCTCAATCGCTCCGCCGCATCCGACCGACAAATCCCTTGGATAGCCACTCTTGCGCACAGCGTCCGCGGTCGGACGAGCGCGCGCGATCCCGTCGCCGGGATGACGGCGACATCCCCCTGCTCGCGGAGCGGGGGTGGTAGAATGTGGGGCTCCAGCCCGCGGGGACAGCCCGGTGTGGAGAGGATCCATGGAATCGACCGATCGCTTCGAACTTCGCCGCTCGACGGCCTCGCTTTGCGCCCTCGGGCTCGTTCTCGGGCTCGCCGCTTGTAGCAGCGGCGGAGGTGGCGGCAACAACAAGTTCTCCACGCCGTTCGAGTATCTCGCGGCCGTCACCCTGCGCTCCGGTGAGGCTCCGGCCGACTCCGTGTCCGCCGACTTCAACGGCGACGAGCTTCTCGACATCGTGGTAGCCAACGCCGGTGACGGAACGATCACCTTCTTCCCGTCGATCACCGGGAACTCCACGTTCGGCGAAGCGGTCGAGTTCGATGTGGGTCCCGACCCGCGCGCCCTTGCGGCCGGCGACCTGAACGACGACGAGTTCCTCGACCTGGTCGTGGCCCTGCGCGGAGACGATCGCGTCTCCGTCCTGCTAGGCGACGGCGCCGGTGGATTCCCCACCCTGCTCCGAATCGACGTGGGCCCGGCTCCGGTCGACATCGTCCTCGCCGACTTCAACCGCGACAAGATCCTCGACCTCGCCACGGCGAACGAGAACAACGACACGATCTCGATCGCGATCGGAACCGGAACCGGCACGTTCGAAGAGGCGGTCGACGCGCCTTCGGGCCCGAGGCCGGTCTCCATCGCCGCCGGCGACATCGACAAGGACGGCACGGTCGACCTCGTGACCGCCAACCAGCTCGGCGGCGACGTGTCGATCTTCTACATCGACCGCAACGCCGGTGGCGTGGGACAGATCGTGACCCTCGGCGGCATGGTACTTCCGACCGGCGTCGCCATCGGCCGCATCAATCGCGACGGTTTTCCGGATATCGCCGTCTCCGACGAAGCGGGACTCGTGCACACGTTCCTCGGCGGTCCGCAGCGAACGATCACCCCCGGCGGGAGCTTCCCGACGCCCTCCGCGGCCAACGATATCGCGCTCGGGAAGTTCCGCAGCGGCAAGAACCTCGATGCCGCGGTCGTCGACACCGCTCGCAACCGGCTCGCGATTCTCGCCGGCGCGGGCGACGGGACCTTCGCCACCGTCGCATCCCTGCCGGTCGGTCCGTCCCCCGTCGAGCTCACGCCGATCGACTTCAACGACAATCGCACCGACGATCTGATCGTCTCGTGTGTCGAGAGTCGCGTCACCACCATCGTGCTCTTCGACGAAGACGGAGTCGCGGTCGGTGCGCCCGAGGTGCCGGTCGGCTTCGGTCCCGAGGCTGTGGTGGTCGGCGACTTCGACGAAGACGGCTTCTCCGACATCGCGGTCGCCGAGAACGGCGAGCGGCGCGTGAGCCTGCTGATCGGAGACGGGATGGGCAACTTCTCGCCGGGCGGATCGTTCGATACCCCCACGGCGCCTCGCGACATCGTCGTGAGGGACTTCAACCGTGATCGCCACCTCGACCTCGCGGTCGCCATCGACGAGACCAGTCGACTGTTCATCGCGTTCGGGGACGGCACGGGCAACTTCCCGACGTTCCAGTCGCTGCCGACCGACGACAAGACGCGCGCCCTCGTTGCCGACGACTTCGACGGCGACGGGTTCTCCGATCTCGCCGCCCTGAATGCCGAAGCCCAGAACGTCAATATCTTCATGGGCGACGGAAACGGCAACTTCGAGATGGTGCAGACCATCGACATCGGAACCGATGCGTGGGACATCGCCGCCGGCGACTTCAACAGTGACTTCGTCCCCGACCTTCTCGTCTCCAACGGGGGCGACAACACGGTCTCGCTGTTCCTGAACGGCGGAGGCCTGTTCGCCGAGGCCCTGACCTATGAGGTCGGCACCGATCCCCGCGGAATCGCGACGGCCGAGATCAACGGCGACGCCTTCCTCGACGCCATCGTGACCAGCGCGGTGGACAACACCGTCTGGCTCCTCATCGGGGACGGCATGGGCAACCTCGAGCCCCTCCCCGAAGAAGAGGAGGAGGAAGAGGAAGAAGAGGAGAAGGGCGAGGAAGAAGAGGAAGAAGAGCTTCCGCGCTCCCAGCTCGAGGTGGGACGTTCGCCCCGCAACGTCGTCACCGTCGACCTCAACCTCGACGGGCTCACCGACATCCTGGTCGCCGAGTCGAACGACAACACGGTGACGGCTTTCCTCGGCGACGGAATCGGGAACTTCAAGATCAGCGAAGGCGTGATCGTCGGCGACCGACCGCGAGGGCTCGCGTTCGGCGACTTCAACCTCGACGGGATCCGAGACTTCGTGGTCGCCAACCTGCGAGGGGACTCCGTCAGCATCGTCCTCCACTCGGAGCTCGAGAAGGAGTAGCGCTCCCGGGCACTCCCATGACGATGCGGTGCATGGGCGTGATCTCGGGCGGCACTTGCTCCCACCGGACCGCGTAACCCTCGGCCTCGAGACGACAGGTGCGGTACACGTCGTAGGCCACGCCCACACCGAGCGCCCGGGAGAGAGCGGGCGATCCGGGCGATTGGCGGCGCGAATAGCAACAGGGCATCACCGCGACCGCGCCCCCGAGATGCAGCGCGAGGTCGAGCACCTGATCGGTCTTTTGCCCGCACGCGTGCACCGCGACGATCGACGTACCCGCTTCGAGGAAGCCCTTCGCCCCGCGGATGGTCGTCTCACACACCTCGACCTTCTCGCGCACCCAGGGACCGACGCGGACGACCGCCTCGAGGATGGACGCATGGTTGGGCGGCATCGCGCGGTCGATGAGAAAGACCCGCTCCACGCGCCGCTCGAAAAGCGCGAACAGGAGCCCCGTCAGGCCATGCCCGCAGCACAGGTCGGCCACGACGGGCGCGCGCAGCTTCTTGCGAACACGCGCGAAGACCTCGACCGCTTCGAAGAACTCCTTGGCAGGCAGGCGATCGGCGCGGCAGAGCTCTCGCGCGAGCTTGCACGCCATGCCCTCCCCCTCGAAGTCCGCCACGCAGTGGGCGCCCAGCGGCTCGGCCGAGCCCGCATGACGTCTCAGGCCGTCGGAGTTGAATCGCGAGAGGAACTTGAAGCCGGCATCCATGGCGCGCCAAGCTATCACACGCCGATGGCCATCGAAAGGGAGCCGGGCCGAGGGAAAGAGAAACGGGAGCCGGCACTCGGTGCCGACTCCCGTTTCATGGAGAGACTATGAAGCTGGTCCAACAGATACAGCGGAGGCTACTGGACGCGCAGTAGTACCGCGTTGGTCGCACTCGCTCGTCGGTTGCTGACCGAACCGTCGTCCCGGGTGACCCCCTGGAACGTGACGACGGATCCGACCGGCAGGTTCACGAGATCGCCGACCGGGAGATCGAGCCACGTATCCGGCGCGAGCGGCGGGCTCGGCAGGGGCGTCCCGTCGAAGTACACGCTCGATCCGATCCGGCTGGCTCGGCCGAGGTTGTTCCACACCGCATCCGGCTCGCCGCCTCGATCGATCAGAAGCGGGAAGCACACGGTCCCGATCGACGCGGGCAGCGGCGTCGCATCCCCGAACCCGGGCATGCCGACGTTCGCGTGGATGACGTACCGACCATCGCTTCCCTGCGACGGCATCTGGATCGAACCGCTGAGCGCGTCGCCGGCGTTCACTGCCACTTCGCGCGCTGCACCGCCGATGCTGCCGTTCAGGGTCAGCACATCCTCGATCGTTCCCGACGCCAGGTTCACGGTGCCTTCGCCGCAGCGAACGATCGCCGTCTTCGGCTCGAGCGTCAGGATCTGATCCGCCGCGAACGGTCCTTCGAAGATGTCGAGCCGCGTCGCCAGCGTACCGGCTCGCGGCCACAGGACCTCGATGCGGTCGACCTGCGTGTTCGCGCCGAGGCCGAAGTGGAGTCGAAGATCCTCGGTCGACGCCGTGCTCGAGCCGAGTCGGTTCACCTCCCGGACCTGCTCGACACCGCCGGCCACGATCTTCACGAACGCGCCGATCGCATCGCGGGCCACGAACGAGCCGTCACCGTTCAGGTCGAGCTTGAACCAGTGGTGGTCCGTCGTCGAGACGTTGTGGTACAGGCTGACGCGCTGCGCCGCGGTGCCGGGGTTCATCGTCAGGATGTCCATCCGGCCGTCGTTGTCGAAGTCGAGCTGGGCCGAGAAGCGGCTCGCGGCCTCGATGCCGTTGAGCGCGGTCGAGACCGTGTCCCACGTCCCGTCGCCGTTGTTGCGGAACAGGAGGTCGAACGCGGGCGCCGCCCAGCTTCCGGCCATGTAGTAATCGAGGTCCCCGTCGTTCTCGACATCCAGGAGAGCGTTCCCCCATCCGAAGATCGCCGTGAACGGGGTGATCTGGACGAGCGTTCCGTCGCCCTGGTTCTCGAAGTAGCGACCGGCCGCGCCGTTGCTGACCGCGTAGTCGATGTCGCCGTCGTTGTCGATGTCGCCCGAGGTGAGCCCCATCGGCGCGAAGCCGAGAGCCTTGAAGTTGACGGTCTGCGCCACGTTCTGGAAGCGACGGCCGCCCATTCCATCCGGGATGTTCCGAAGGAGCGTGGCCGGGCTCCCGAACACGCAAACGAAGCAGTCCGCCCAGCCGTCCTGGTCGTAGTCGGACCACAGCATGCCGTAAGCGGCCTGGTAGTTGCCGAGATCCGGCGTCTTCGAGCTCACGTCCACGAACGTTCCATCGCCCTGGTTCTCGAACAGAAGGAGCGTTCGGGCGCTGCCCGCGACGTTGGCGATCATGAGGTCGACGTCACCGTCGTGATCGTAGTCGTGGAAGCTCGCGCACTCGGGCTTGTACCCGGTGACGCGGAGTCCCGACGAGACGCTCACGTTCGTGAAGTTCCCCGAGCCGTCGTTCAGGTAGAGAAGCCCGATGCTGCCATCGGACGAAAGCTCGCCGAGCGTGTACACGTCGGTGTCGCCGTCGTTGTCGACATCCGCGATGGCGAAGCCGAAGTGCCGCCGTTCGACGGATTCGGTGTCATCGAGTCCGCTTCCGGACGTGACGTCGACGAAGTTTCGCCCTCCCGGACCCGTGACGTCCGGTACGTTGTGCATCAACTGCATGGACACGCCGCCCTGGTTCCCGAGGATGAGATCCATGTAGCCGTCGCCGTCGAAGTCGATCACGCCGACGCCGAACGTCGCGAGCGGGAAGGAGACCTCCCCCGACGTGACGCGATCGACGAACTCGATCCCGTCGATGTTGACCCCACTCCCGGCCGAAGCCGATCCCACACCGAGCATCAGCGCGAGCAGCAGCGCCGCCGCGCCCATTCCTGCCGTGAACCCTCCGTGCCGCTTCATCGACCCGCCTCCTTTGCAGTTTGCGACGCCTTGCGCGGCGCCTCACCCGTCAGCTTCTTCCAGTTCGCATCAGCCTTCGGCAGCAGCGATCCCTCCTTCTTGACCCACGACTTGCGCGTATTCGTGAGCAAGCTCGTGTAGAACAGGAAGAGCCTCCCGTTCGTGACCTTGAAGGACTTCGGATTGATGCTGACTTTCTTGCCGTCCGCCATCGCGAACGCGCACCATCCACCGTAAGCCGGCTCGTACTTGGCCGGGTTCTTCTTGAACAGCTCGCGAGTCTTCTCGGAAGTGAAGCGGTAGGTCACGCCGCCGTGGGTGTGGGACAGCGCGGCCTTCCCCTTCTTGGCCTTGCCGCCTCCCTCGGTGAAGTACGCCACCGGGTCGTATCCCTGGAGGGCGAGCTTCGTCTTCTTCGGCAGGTTGTACTGCTCGGGCGTCCGCTTCGTCTGGAGGCTCGACTGGGCGAGCGTCGGTGCGGCCAGCAGGAGAAGTGCGAGCGCCAGGCCGAGCGCCGTTCGAATCCGCGGTTTCATGACCGCTCCTTCCCTCTCTCTTCGCCACCGACGCTGACGGGGCCGGCGCCCGTTGACCCGGCCTCCCGTGCCCGGTCATGACGCCAGCCTACGAATTCGTCACCCTTGCGATTTTGTGTATATGTCGATAGGATCATTCGAAAATTCGCAACGATCATCAGAGAGGCCTCTAGAATGGACCGACTCCGCCGTCTCAGCGAGTTCTGGAACTGGCTCCCCGCGTTTCGTGCGGTGGCCGAAACGGGCCATCTGCCCACCGCGTCCGAACAGCTCGGCGTGGGCCCCTCGTCTCTTTCGCGTACGATCGCCCTCCTCGAAAGCCGCGTCGGCAAGCCGCTCTTCGATCGCGTCGGACGCGGAATCGTGCTCAACGCGGACGGAGAGCGATTCCTGGCGGCCGTACGCGACTCGATGCGGCGGCTGGACGACGGCGTGTCCGAGCTGCGCTCGCCGGAGCTCCTCGACCCGCTCGCCGTCTCGACCATCGGAGGGCTCACCGACGCCGTGCTGCCGGCCATCCGCGAGGTCCAGGCGATGCACCCGCGGCTCGTGGTCCACGTTCATCGGACGCCGCCGGACCGCGTCGCCGAGGCTCTCCTGCAGGGTGAGATCGATGTCGCCTTCCTGACGGATCCCCCACGCGAGAACCGACTCGCGGTCGAGGCCCTCGGCGAGGCGAGCAACGGCGTCTACTGCGGCCCCGGACATCCGCTTCACCAGGCCGCCGAGCCGTCCCTCGACGAAGTCCTGGAGCACGACTTCGTGGGCCCCCTCGCGCAAGCGGTCGGTCCGCGCGCCGAGCTCTGGCCGCCGGAGCTCGAACGGCGGGTGGTCCTCCACGTGGGCGAGCTGCACGCGGCGATCGATCTGTGCCGGAGCGGCGAGCTGCTCGTGGTGATCCCCGACTTCGTGGCGCGTGCGAGCGATCCGAACGGGCAGCTGAGGCGACTCCCGCACGACATCATCGAGCCCGTCACGTACTACGCCGTACGCCGCAAGCGCCTGACGGAAGCCGACGTCCGCGACACGATGATCGTCCACGCGAGAGATCAGCTCGCACGGCGGCTCGGGTGATCCCGGCCGGGGATCAGCGGATGCCGCGGGCCTCGAGGACGCGGATCTCGCCCTGCCACGCATCGCGATCGTCCTCGGTGACGTCGGGATCGGGAAGGAGCGATCGTCGCGTGCAGTTCACGAGCGCCTGAAGGGTCTGGTAGCGACGGGTCTCCCCGATCGCCGGCGGCAGGTAATCGCGAAGGATCGCCTCGACCTCCTCGACCTCGAGTGGCCCGGACGCCGCGCGCGCCTTCAGCCCCGACCGCAATGACGCGAACGCCGCCGCCGAGTAGCCGACCGTGAGCTCGTCGAGACGCGCGACGGTCTCGGCATCGGGCGCCTTGCCGAGCGCCGGCTCGAGGACCCACGCGAGGAACTCCCGCCGATCGTCCCCCTCGGGATCGAGCACGGGGATGATGAGGTCGCCGACTCGTCCCGGGCGCCGGATATCCGGCGAGAGCAGGTGGATCCGAGCCGTCATCAGGAGCCAGATCACCCGTCCGCGCAGGCGAGGATCCGACATCATCTGCTGGATGCGTCCCGTCAGTCGGCGCTCGGTCGGATGCACGTCGCTGCCGACACCGCCGAACTGCGTATCCGCCTCGTCGACGAAGATCACGACCTTGACGAGCGCCTCGAGAACGCGGCGCAGCCGTTCGAAGAGAACGTCCGTCTGGCCGAACCACTGGCTGCGGATGTTCTTGAGCACGAGCACCGGCAAGTCGAGATCGGCGGCCACCGCCTCGAACAGGAACGTCTTGCCGCCGCCGATCGGGCCCGCCACGGCAGCACCGGGAAGCGCGGCGACTCCGGTCGAACGGAATCGCGGAATCAGCTCCTCCCGGATGAAGGATTTGAGCTTGCCGAAGCCCACCACGTCGTCGAGCGTGTGCTCGGGACGCTTGAACTCGACGACGTCCTCGCCGATCTGCTTGCGGATGTATTCCTCGACCTTCTCGAAGACATCGCGCGGGTGGATCTGCGCTCCGGAGTGGGCCGCGCGAACGAGCAGCTGCCGCAGAGCATGGATCGAGAGCCCGGCCGTCAGAATCGAGAGCTGCTCGGCGGACATCCCGATGTCGACCTTTCCGGATTCCGAGCGCGCGAGGAACCATTCGACGTAGTGGCGCCGCGTCGGCTCGTCCGGGGAGGGAATCGCGAGGGTGAGCACCTGCGGAAGCCTCGCGACGCGGGGATGCACGAGGCTGCTCGACTCGGCGAGAAGCACGACCGAGTCTTCCCCCGAGAGGAAGCCGGGATCGCTGAACCAGTCTTGCACAATCGTGACTCGTCGCCGATCGGCCATCCCGAGACGCGAGATCTCGCCGTCGCCGGCCGGCAGCAACAGATCCGCCCCCTCGATCACGAGCAGGAGATTCTCTTCGAGGTATCCGCGCCCCGAGGGCCCCGAGGATCGGGAGCAGAGCGTGAGCTGCCGCAAGAGCTCGAGCGCCAGGCTCGGGCGCCCGACCGAGTCGAGCAGGTGCCGCTCGAACTCCGCCTCGAGGAGCTCCTTCTCGCGCTGCGCCTGACGATCCGTAAGAGCGCGCAGCGTCGCGTGATCCTCGTCGACGCCGAGCTTCCAGGCCACCCACGCGTTCTTGAGCTTGTCGCGATCGCCCGGCGAGGCCGCCCGGATCGGACCGTTCAGCTCGTAAACGAGGAGGATCATCCCCGGCACGCTGCATCGATCACACAGGAAGTGGACGAGCGGCACGTAGTCGCCCTCGCCCGCCTTCGGCTGCCGGTCCTCGTCGGCGGTCGGAACCTGGCCGTGCGCGGTGTCTCCCTGTGAGAAGAACAGGTCGTGCACGTTGCCGGACAAGAGGAGGCTCCTCGACTGCCCCGCGTTGATCACCGCGGCCATCTCGCGGAAGAAACCGTAGCTCGGTGCCGCGTTCGTCATGGTGCCAGCATCCCCTGTCCGAGGCCCTCCTCCACCTGCTGCCAGAACCGCACGTTCTGGTCGCGCGGCAGCCGCTCCTTGGGCTCGAACGCCACGCCGCGAAGCTCCTCACGCTGTTCGATCAGCGCCTCGGGGTCGCGCGGCTGATCCGTCGAGAACACCGGCGCGACCTTGTCGTACACGATCGTCGCGCCCGGGCAGGACGAATGTCCGTCGGCCTCCCACTTCCAGTACTGCGACAGCCCGACGACACGATCCGAGACGTACAGCGCTTCGTTCAGCTCGTGCGTCACGATCAGGATCGTGTGTGGAGGCTTCTCTCCCTTGGCGCGCGCGTCGAGGTTCTCGGAGTAGAGCTCGAGCAGCAGCTCCTGCAGACTTTCGCGAGTCGCCTCGTCGAGCGCGCCGAACGGCTCGTCGAGAAGCAGAATCTCGGGGCGCATGATCAGCGCCTGCGCGATCGCGACGCGCTGGCACATGCCGCCCGACATCTCGGACGGGTACAGATCGAGCGCCTTGCCGAGCTTGACGCGATCGAGCATCTCGGCGGCCTCAGCGAGGTGCCGCTTGCGCAGCTCCCTCCACTGAAGGGGCCGAAAGAAGCGATCGTGCAGCTTCGTCTGGTCCACCATGAGGCCGAACGCCACGTTCTCGACCGCGGTCAGGAACGGGAACAGCGAGTAGCGCTGGTACACGATCCCGCGGTCGCGATCGGGACCGGTAACCTGATCGCCGTTCATGCGGATCTCGCCCGAGTTCGACGGGTGCGTCCCGAGGATCGCCCGCAGGAGCGTCGACTTCCCGCACCCGCTCGGCCCGACGAGCGCGAGAATCTCGCCGCGCGCGACCTCGAGGTTCACGTCGTGCAGGACGCGGTTGTCTCCGAAGGCGTGCGTGACGCCGCGGCATTCGAAGACGATGTCGCGTGTTTCTACTGTCCGTACCACGGGCAGAGCCTCCGCCGGAGTCGGATCATCAGGGTGTCCAAGAGGTATCCCGCGGCGCCGAGCACGACGAGATAGACGTAGACCACGTTCATGTGCAGCAGCCGGGATTCCATGCGCAGCCGGTATCCGAAGCCCACGTCGGCGCTCATCAGCTCGGCCGCGATCAGGTACACCATGGCCGGCCCGATCTGGAGCCGGATCGCGTCGAGCATCTTCGGCAGGGTCTGCTGGAAGATGACGTCCCAGATCACCTCGAACTGCGACGCGCCGAGGGTGGACGCCTTGAAGATGAGCTCGTCCGGGACGTCCTTCTTTGCCGACTGGTACACCGTCTGCGTGAGCGTAGGCAGCACGCCGAAGGCGATCATCGTCACGTAGAGCTTGAAGCCCGTGCCCGCGATCACGAAAAAGACGGCGAGCATCGCGGTGGGTGGGATCTTTGCCAGGAATGAAAGACCCGGAAAGAAGAAGGCCTCGACCTTCGGATAACAGCCCATCAGGATCCCGAGCACGACCGACGCGAGACAGCCCACGAGCAATCCCGTGAACAATCGGTAGAACGTGGCCTTCATGTCGGCGAACAGCCAGACCTCGTCGTCGGCCTCGTTGCGCGTCACGACCTTGGACACGCCCTCGGCAAGCTGCCCGAGGTTCGGCAGGGTCGTATCGTTCGGATTCCGGGCGTGCTGGCGCGCCGAGAGCGCCAGGTACGAGACCGCCAGGAGCGCCATGGACGCGATCCCGAGCAGCAGCCTCGTACGTGGCGAGATCCCTCCGTGGATCATGGCTTGGCGCGGACCGACTCGATGTAGGTCGGATCGATCCGGAACTGCGCGTCCGAGGCGGACGCAGCCGAGCCGTATCCGACCACCGGGGCCTTCTCGACGATGTCATGCGACACGCAGAAGTCCACGACGGTCTTCATCGTGTTCTTGAGGTCGTTGCCGTTGAAGAGCGCGAGCGCGTCGGCGGGCGTCTTGTAGAAGCGCGTCTGCTCGACGACCGTCTTCATGTCCTCGAGACCGAGGCTCGAGAACTTGGCGCCGATGGCAACCAGGGTGTCGTCCCCCTCGGCCGGGTCGGCGAGGCGTCGGTTGATCTCGTAGAAGGCGTCGATCACGGCCGCCGCGAAGTCCGCGCCGCCCTCTTTGTCGATCGAGTCCTGGCCCATCACGACCATGTCGATGATCTCGCCCGGGATCGACGTCGAATCGAACAGGACCTTGGCATCCGTTCGAGTGCGAAGCGTCTGCAAGACGAACGGGTTCCAGACCATGATCGCCTTCACGTCGCCGTTGTTCTGCATCGCGAGGGCCGCCGCGCCCGGGTCCATGTTCTTGAACTCGTAGTCGGCTTCCTTCTCACCCGCGAGCTCGAGGTTCCGAACGAAGCAGTACTCGGAGACGCTCTTCTCGAGCCCGCGCACCGGCACGCCCTTCAGTCCGGTGACGTCGTCGATCCCGACCACGATGCAGGCGTCGGCGCCCACGCTCGTGCTCGTCGGAAGGATCCCGACCGACTTGCGGCCGAGCGCCGGGTTCAGCGAGTCCATGTTCGTGATGCAGACGGCATCGCACGTGCCGCTTCCGTACATCGTCAGGCACGTATCGTAGTCGGCCTGCTTGAGGACGATATCGACGCCCCACTTCTCTTCGACCGTGCCGAGCTTGCCCTTCTTGCCGTCGATGATGCCCTTCGCATCCGCGACGCCGAAGACGCTCCACGACGGGTACTCACTCCACGCCAGCGTGAACGACGGGTGCGAGGACGATCCTCCGCCACCACAGCCCGAGATCATGAACGCAAGAAGGAGGCACACGATCGTGCCCGTCCACTGAGACTTCATCTTTCACCTCTCTCTTCTCGAAAGGGCCCCTGGTCTTTTCTTGGCCAGCCGTGATTCAGACCCGCGCGTGCGGACGACTCCTCCCCTACCCCTCAGGGAGCTGAGTCTTCGTACGATCTCCGGGTTCTTCACCTTCCTGGCTGTCGACTTCGCCGGCGAGCCCGATCAGCTGGTCGAACTCGTCCGTCGACACGGTGCTCTGCGCGTACTCGAGGAACTCGGCTTCCTGCCGCTTCGTGTCGGTACCCGCGAGCTCCCGCGCGACGCGCGCTTTGGACTTCTGCTGATCGCGAAGATCTCGCAGTTCCTGCAGCTCCTTCGAGGTGCGATCATCCGAGATGCCCGAGAGCATGTCGGCGATCTTCTCTTCCTCGGACGCCGCGATCATGTCGGCGACCGTCGAGTGCGCCTCTTCCTTGAGCTTGGCGATCTCGCGCAGAAGGCCCTGGAGCTGGATCTTGTGGTTCGAGATGTTCTCACCGATCTCGGTGATGTCTCGTTCGAGCTCCTCGAGGTGCTCGTTCTTCTCCGCCAGCGTGGACGAGAAGTCGTTGAAGGCCGAAAGGCAACGCTTGTAGTCCTCGTCGGCCCGGATCGCCTCCTGAGAAGCGCCGGAGGCCTTGAGCTTCGCGACCACGCTCTTCGCCTTGGCCGCCGCTCCTTCCTTCAAGCGCTCGAGCTTCTTGACCTCTTCGGTCAGGCGCTTGACGGTGTTGATCTTCTTTTCTTCCTGCGCGATCATCGAGGCGACCGCATTCTTGTACTGCTGCATCCGGTCGGTCTTCTCGCGGACGATGCGGTCATAGGTCGCCGAAACGACATCGGGGTTCCGGCTCAGCTCTTTGCGCGCGCGATCGATACGTCCGGTGACCAGGTATCCGAACGCTCGCAGGTATCGGCCGATCGCTCCAAACACGGCATGCCCTCCAACAGTTCGAGGCCGTGGCCCCGAAGGTTCTCGTTCCGAAGCCCGGGATCAGGCGTCGGAATCGCTGACTCGACGGTCGCCGTCTTCCATCTCGCCCGAGCCTTCGAGCTCGAGGTCGATGGACTGCATCCGCTCTTCCACCCGCCGCGCCACCGCCAGGCTCTCGTCGAGCTCCGCGCGGACCCGCGACAGGTCCTCCGACGTGCGCTGCCCGCCGAGCGCCAGGGTCTGCACCCCGTCGATCGTGTGCGCGAGCTGATGCACGCTCTCCTGCACGTCCTCGACGATCTCGTCTCGTCGCCGGAGAACGCGCTGCTTCGACTCCTTCGTTCGCATCCGCCTCGACGCCTCCCACAGCTCGAGCGATCGCTCGAGTGCGCGGATGCTCCCGCGGAACAGCTCCTCGACCTTGTTCGCCAGGTCGAAGGCCTGCTTCGCGCCGAGATTCGACGCCCAGGCACCCTGATGCTTGAACTCCTCGTAGATCTCCCGAAGCTCGCGGAGGCTCGCCTGGGTGCGGGAATCGCGATCCTTGCGGAGCTTCCGGTCCAGCTCGTCGAGGGCCTTGTCCTGCTCGCGCAGGGCTTCGGCCTGCAGGTCCTCGAACGTCTTCTTGATGATGTCGTCGGACTTCAGGATCCAGCGGCTCGCGAGAGCTCCGACCGAGGCCAGGAGCCCCGCCACGCCGAGAAACGAAAGCATCCCGACGCCTCGCGCCAGCGCCCACGACAGCACGAGGCAGCTCAGTCCGAACACCCCCGGCACCAGAACGAGAGCGTGCGTGACGAGATCGAGCAGGACCTTCTTGCGAAACCTCGAACCGTCCAAGCCGTGGGCTCCATCCGCATCAGAACGGCATCTTACCAAGGACGAACCTGACGGTCTGGGCGCTGCCGCCGGCCTTCGGCGACATCATCCCGAATGCCCGCATTCGGGCCTCTGGAACGCCCAGCCCCACGAGGAAGTCGGCGGCCTCCCTGGCCCGATCCGCGGCAAGCCGCCGATTGGCCTCGGGATCCCCCTCCGGCCTCGCGAACCCTCGGATATCCACGTAGTACAGCGGCCAGCTCTCGAGCGTCTCGGCGAGGCCCTCGAGCACGCGTCGGCTCTGCGTCGTGAGGCGCGCCGTCCCTCGGGCGAACACGAGCCGCTCGACTTCGAGCGTCCCGACGGGAATCAGCTCCTCCCACTGGTCGTCCGAAAGCGCCGGAAGCGACGTCTCCACCCGCACCGACTCGGGGTCCTCACCCGTTCCCGAGAACATCCCCGGGTGGAACTGCTCGTCGCGCAGCCGACCGAGGACGGCATTGTAGAACAGAACGCTCGGACGGCCACCCGTGGGATCCTTGTCGATTCCGTCGGTCCGGACGAGCAGATCGGCGATCCGGCGGATCATCTCCGGGAGCGGCTGCAGGCGCCGCGTCTCCCCGGGCCCGAGGACGCCCATGTGGTCGTAGTTTTCCTGCGTGTTCTTCCACCAGATCCCCTGGACGAGGCGGGAGGCCTGCTCTTCGGTGAGCGCCTCCCCGAGCGCGCGCGCGTCGGCCCGCACCAGTCGCTCCATCCCGTCCCGCTTCTGCTGCCACTCGTAGCTGGCGCGCAGATAGGATCGGACGAACGCGAGTACGTCGTCCGGGTGCTCGTCGAGATAGCGCCGGCCCGCAACGAGCACGTCCACGACGTATCCCTTGAACTCCGAGCTGTCGACGAGGACATGGACATCCGGGTCGGCCAGCGCGCGCGAGACGTACGGTTCCCAAAGGACGTAGGCCGAACGCTTCCCGCCGCCGCCGGACTGGAGCTCGCGATAGACCGACTCGGCGCCATCCGCCTCCACCCAGGCCCTTCGCGAGGACATCCGCGAGAGGTCGAAGTCCCGCTGCACGATCCGAGCGAGGGTCTCGCTCGGCGAGCCCGGCGTCAGGAAGATCTTCGCGTCCTCGTGATTGAGCGCATCCAGATCCGGGACATCGCTCTTGCGCGCGACCATCGCGTCCGCGCCTCGCGTCTCGTCCACGATCAGGACGATGGTCCCGGGGGAATCGTTGCGCTGTGCCGTCGTCTGCAAGAGCGCGTCGACGGTAAAGAGCGCCAGATCGACATCGCCGCTCGCGAGCCTTCGCAAACGCCGCTCGTAGTCCGCGCCGTCGTCTTCGAGCGCGAGCGCGAGCCCCTCGGATCGGAGGTTCGACCGGAGCTCCTCGGATCGGAACAGCGCGTAGCCCGAGAACGAATCGATCGCGAGCCGAACCCGGCGCCCGTCGAAGTCACTCTCGGTGCTGCTCGTACGGTCGACGAGATCGCGTTCGCCCTTCGGCGCCAGGATGAACTTGTAGGCGGCGCCGAGGCCCCCGAGGATCGCGAGCCACACGAGCGCGAGGGCCAGCCGTTTCGACCCCGAACCGCTCTTGCTCATGACGACTTCGCCTTCCGGATCGCCCCGCCGATGACGACGGCAAAGATGACCAAGAGGATGAACAACGTCTGCTGACCACCGCCGCCATTGCCGCGGCGCCCGCTACCGCTCGAAGGCGTGGACGCCGGGCCCTT
>CAZQZX010000055.1:0-30521 GCA_964597885.1 uncultured Planctomycetota bacterium | reverse complement strand
TGGCCGCGGCCGTCGATCATGATGTTCGCCGGCTTGAGGTCGCGGTGCAGCACGCCGCGAGAGTGGGCGTACGCGACGGTCTCGCAGGCGCGCTGCAGGGCGTGCACCGCGCGGGTGCGCGTCCAGGAGTCGTCGCCGCCGGTGACGAGGCGGATGACATCCTTGAAGGTCATCCCCTCGACGAGGCGCATCGTGAAGTAGATGTGCCCGTCGTTGTCGATGCCGAGCGCGTGGATCGGTACGACGCCCGGATGGTCGAGCTGTCCCGTGATCCGCGCCTCGTCGACGAAGCGCCGCGTGAGGCTTGCGGATCCCGACGTGGGGCCAGAGGACGATCCCGTGGCGTCCTGCTTCAGGACCTTCATCGCGAGCGTTCGGCGCAGCACGGCATCGCGCACGCGATAGATCGTTCCCATCCCGCCTTCGGCAATCGCGTCGCTTCGCTCGAGAGCTTCGCCACCGAGGGCCTCCTGGAGCGCATCGAGCTCGACGCTCGACGGATGCCGACGGCCCTGCGAGCGCGGGGGGGTGGGCGTGTCTCCTTCGGCGGGTGCCGTGACGCGATACGCCACGTCGCGGAGCTGGTCCGCGTCGATCGCGCGGCTCTCGGGGAACTCGAGGAGTCGGCGCAAGCGTTCGCGGACTTCGCTGTCGGCCTCACGCGTATCGATCGAGGCGAAGGCCGTTGCGCGATCCTCCTCGGGGAGCTCGGAGATCTCGTGGAAGAGCTCACGGAGCTTCTTGTACTGCTCCGGCGTCATTCCGATTCCTCGGAGAGAAGGTCGGAGAGGAAGAGACGTGCCATCTTCCAGTCGTTCGCGACCGTGCGGCGTGAGACCCCGATCAGGTCGGCAGTTTCGTCGAGGGTCATCCCCGAGAAGATGCGGAGCTGTACGATTCGAGCCTGGCGCGGATCGAGACGCTCGAGCTCGGTAAGGGCTTCGTCGAGCGCCAGGAGATCGACACCGTCCGAGGTCGCGAGCGCGTCGTCGGCATCGCCGAGGGCCACGCGCTCGGCCTCACCGCCGCGCTTCTTCGCGCGTCGGCGTCGCGAGTGGTCGCTCAGCAGCTGACGCATGGCCATCGCGGCGACGTCGAGGAAGTGCTTGCGGCTTTCCCAGGCCTGCGACTTCGTCCCGGCCAGTCGAACGTAGGCCTCGTGCACGAGGGCGGTCGGCTGCAGCGTGTAGCCCTCCGGCACATTGCGGAAGAGCCCGCGCGCGAGGCGGCGCAGGTCGTCGTAGATGTGGGGAAGAAGCTCCTCGAGCGCGGATCGGTCCCCCTCGCGGAGTCGGTCCAGGCATGCCGAGATTTCTTCGGAGGTGTCCAAGCGTTCCTCGTCTTGGTTGTCCTTCGGACGTGCGGGGTACTCCAGTCTACCAGGGGCCGAGACGGACACAAGTCTTGTTCCGGCAGGATGCTGCAGGATTGTGGGGGCGGTCGGGGAGGGGGCCGCAGGGCGCGGGCGGGCGGTCAGCGCGCGCCGCGGACCCGCGTCGAGACCGCGTAGAGGCCGTCCCTAGCGGTGAGGAAGACCGTGCGCCCGTCGGGGCCGCCAAAGCACAGGTTCGCTCCCGCCTTCGGGAGTCGGATGCGAGCGACCAGCCGCCCGTCGGGGAGGAAGACCTGCGCGCCGTCGCCGGAGCTCGACCACACACGCCCGTCCTCGTCGCAGCGGATCCCGTCCGGGCCGCCCTTGTCGAGCGCGACGAACACCGTGCCCGCGTCGAGCGTGCGGTCTTCGCGAATCGCGAACCGTCGGATGTGCCGCGGCTTGCCCGAGTCGGCGACGTACAGGTAGCGTTCGTCGGGGGAGAGGCACAGGCCGTTCGGCTTCACGAAGTCGGTGGCGACGGCCGCGAGCTCGTCGGTCAGCGGGTCGAAGCGGTACACGTTGTTCGTCGGCTGCTCCCGCTCGCGCCCCGCCAGACCGTAGTCGGGATCCGTGAACCAGATCGTCCCGTCCGACCGCACGACGGCGTCGTTCGGCGAGTTCAGCTTTCGCCCCTCGAAGCGCGAGACGATCTCGATCACCGAGCCGTCGCGCCGCGTGAGCGACACGCGTCGGCCTCCGTGCTCGCAGGTGAGGAGGCGCCCCTGCCGGTCGAGCGTATTGCCGTTGGCCTTCCGGCTCGGCTCGCGAAACACCGAGACGCCGTTCTTGGCGTCCCATCGCATCAGACGGTCGCGAGGGATGTCGCTGAACACGAGGAAGCCGTCGTCGCCGCCCGTCCATACCGGGCCCTCGGAGAAGCCGAGCTCGCGCGCGAGCGTCGTGACGACGGCATCCTCGGCGAAGATCTTCGCGAACTCGGTCGCGTCGACCGCGACGAGCTCGGCATCCGTGGCGCGGGCTTGCGTGGCGGGAAGGAAGAGGGTACCGACGATCCCGAGAATGGCAACGCGAAGCAATGGCATCCGGTTCTCCTTGTCTCGTTGGGCTCTAGCGCGCGCCTGCCGCCGCGACGAGGAGGTCGGCGAGCCGGGAGGTGTCGTCGCGGCGTGATCGTCGCGCGAGGTCGAGAGGTGACTCGCCGCTTTGGTTCTCGATCGTCGGGTCGGCCCCGTGCGCGAGCAAGAGCTCGACGACGCCGACGCGCCGCTCGACCCGCTTGATCGTCGAGCGAACGACTTCGTGAAGCGGCGTCTCTCCCGTCGGATCGGCGGCGTTCGGATCGGCCCCGTGCTCGAGCAGGATCTCGAGCGCCGGAACGAAACCCGCCTTCGCGCCGACGTGGAGCGCGGTCTTGCCCTTGTAGTTTCGGATGTGGACGTCGGCTCCCTGTTCGAGCAGCTCGCGCACCTCGTCCGGATTGCCGCCTCGATCGCCGCGCACGATGTAGACGAGCGCCGGCCAGCCGTCGTCCGTCTCGTTCGGATCGGCCTGCTTCCCGTGGCGGGCGTAGAACGCGACGACCTCGGGGTCGGTCGAGAGCGGGGCTTCGAGCGCGCCCGGATCGGCCCCGTGATCGAGGAGCAACTGGAGCAGCGCGACGTTCTCGGCGGCCCGGTCGAGGAAGTCCCCGCTGTGCGGCTCGACGACCGCGCCGCGTTCGAGCAAGTAGAGGATCACCGGCATGTGCTGCCACGCCAGCGCGTAGCACAGCGGCGTCGCGCTCGGGAAATGCTGCTCGGCCGGATGGAGCGGGGCGGCCGCTTCGAGGAGCTCGGGATTCATCTCGACGAGCTCACGGACGCGATCGAGATCCCCGATGTAGGCCGCGGTGTGAATCTCGTACTCGGCTCCGCGTTCGACGAGCTCTTCGACGACGGCGGCGTGCCGTTTGAAGAGCGCGGCCCCGTGCGGTGAAAGCTCGAGCCCGCGCATCGGCGTGTAGTGACCGCCGTAGGCGTGGATATCGGCGCCGGCCTTCACCAGGTATCGCACGACCTCGAGCCGACCGCGATAGGCCGCCTCCCAGATCATCGATCGGCCGTGCGATCCGCGTCGGCTGAGCCAGCCCGGCTTCAGCGACAGAAGATGCGCCACCGCCTCGAGGTCACCGCGTCCCGCGGAACCGACCCCGAGCTTGAGATGATCGCTCGCATTGCCCGTAAGCTCAGGCTTCGCCATGAACCGAGAATAGCAGATGGGAACGGGCGCTGCGGGGGCGACTTCGTACGTCGCTGCGGGCGTTCAGGGTACCGATCTCGGGTGAGCTCGACCCGTTCGGACCTGTCCGGAAGCTACGTGACCTCCGAGCACCACAGGACAAGTTTGCTCCATCCTACCAGGCCTCCGAGACGTCGATCGTCGTCTCCTGCCCGGCGACGATGTCCGCGGCGAAACGCAGGTACTCCTTCTCGATCGGTGCGGAAGGAGGTTCCCTTTGAGACTCGTCCGTCTTGTGCCAGAGGTGAACGGTGTATCGCCCGACGGGAAGCCCTTGGACCCGCGTCGGAGACGCATAGCTCGACGAGCTCCAGGAGCGCTTCGCCTGATAGTCGCCGAGAGCGGAGGGCGGCTCATGGCATTCGATCAGGATCGCCCAGGAGTACCGGCTGCTATTGCTGGCGTTCGACAGCTCGGGTGGAACGTTCGCGAGGACGAGGGCGCCACACGGAAGGAGTCGGGCCACGGGCTCTTCCCCCTCCGTCGGATGGAAGGAGCGGATTGGCGCGAGGCCCGGCTTCCAGACGGACAGAGTTCCCTGCTGGCGATAGAGCGCGAACCGCCCGTCCTCGCCGGTCACGGTCACCTTGGGGCCGGGCTGGGGATGCGGAGGCAGCTCCTGCCAGGGCGAGAGAAAGAAGTCGTAGCCCACGTAGGCCCCCGCGATCGGATTCCCTTCGGCGTCGGTGACCGTCCCGCGCACCTCGTCGGGATCATCGAAGGCGATCTCGCCGACATCGACCGTACCGCCGACAGGCACCTCGATCGTGAGGGTCTTCTTCTCGATCGTGTCGCCATCGAGTACGAGGTCATAGCGGCCCGCCGTGACCGGTGGAATCCGGAAGGCGTCGCCCTCGACGAACACGCGGACGCCGCGTCCCGACGTCCCGCCGGCGCGATAGATCGTCGCGCCGAGGCGCGACGGACGCTCGTACGACCCGGCGGCGAAGCGTCCCTGGATCCTGCCCGTGCTCGTGCGGTCCAGATGGATCGAGATGTCGGTGTCGCCACGCTCGACCGACATGTCCTCCGAGATCAGGAAGGCGTACGGAGGATCGGGGTCGCGGAAGTCCGCCGAGATCGTCGCCCACAGCGTGAGCTCGCCCTCCTCGGGGATGCGCTCGGGGTCGTACGAGAATCGACCTCGATGTACGTTCATGCCGGAGTATGCTCGGCCCGAGGATCGTAGCGACACGTTGCCTTCGTGAATCGGGCTTCCGTCCTCGAACACGACCCGCCCCGAGATCGCCCCGGCGGGCGGGCCGGCGGTGATGTCGAAGCCGGTGCGCGTCTCTCCGGGCTCTAGCGTAACCGTGGTTGCCACATGGCGCCTCGCAGTCCCGTCGTCCTCACCGACGTGGATTCTGACCGGGACGCCGGCGGGCAGCCGGTCGAGCACGTAGCGTCCCTCGATGTCGGTGAAGCTGGCCTCCCGCCAGTTCGTGAGATCGGTTCGCGTCTCGATGTACATGCCGGCGAGGGGCTGGCCCTGGGAATCGACGACGCGACCGGACAGCCGGGCGCGAGCGGGCAGGAGCACCTCGACGCCTTCGATCTCGCCGCCTTCGGTGACCTCGTAGCGTTCGGGATGGAGGACCGAGAGGCCACCTCCCGGACACTCGGGAGAGACCTGGATCGCGATCGGGCGTAAGCTCGATGCGACGCCTTCGAACACGAACGAGCCGTCGGCCTGCGTGCGCGTGCTCCCGACTCTCCTGTGTTGCGAGCCGTCGTCGAGAAGAGAGACGACCGCACCCGGTTCGGGAGCGCCTCCCGCCGTGAGCACGCGCCCGGAGACTCGGGCGGCGAGCTCGTCGTGCTCGGGCTCGCCCGGCTCCGGCAGAGCGGCTCCCGACGAGATGAACTCGAGCGTGCGCTCTTCGCCGGGCTCGAGCGTGATTTCGACGCGTCGAGGATCGAACACGAGTCCATCCGCGCCGACGCCAAACTTGTAGCGGCCCGGCGGGAGGAGGGAGAAGGTGTGCCTGCCGTCCGCGTCGCTCAGGGCGCGCGCCAGTGGCCAGGGCATGCGGTAGTACAACGTCCGGTAGCCCTGGCGTACCTGCAGCGAACTGTAGAGCCTGGCACCGGCGATCGGCGTTGCGCCGTCGGCCTCGCGCACGATCGCGTGGACGACTGCGTTCTGTCCGGCGGCGAGCGCGATCGTGAGCGGCGCCGCTCCCGGCTGGAGCGGTCCGACCTGCTTCGTTGTGTGGCCTGCGGTGAACACGTTCAGGTGGGATCCAACGGGGGCGAGTCCGTCGAGTGCGAAGCGGCCTTCAGCGTCCGTGCGTGTGTACGGCCCGGCCGTCTCTGCAATCCGGTTCTCGTTGGTCGCGAGGACCCACGCATTCTCGACAGGCTCACCGTTCGCGCCGACGACCGTGCCGCTTACCGAGATCGCTTCGTGAAGGATCAGCCGTCCGATCTCGCCGACCGGAGATCCCGCGTGGATCGTCACGGAATCGCTCGCTCTCGTCATGCCGGCTGCCGATGCTTTGACGGTCAATCTCCCGAGGGGGAGCTCTTGAAGCGTGAAGCTTCCATCTTCCGTGGTCGTCGCGGTCGCGAGCGGCGGGAGGTCCTCGACGTAGGCGTAGTCGATTCCCGCGTATGCCTCGATGAGCGCACCAGCGACGGGCTCGCGGAGCGGCCCGACCACGAGGCCGTGCACCTGTCCCGTCGCGCCCTGGCTCTCGGCCACCGGAGCCGGTGCGGGTGCTGGCGAACCGGATGCGCCTGCGCCACCGGGGCCGGCCGTCGGGGTTTCCCTGGTTCCGGCGACCGCGGTCGGCTCCGCGGGCTCGGGCTCCATGGCTGCGACGGCGGGTTCGGTGGGAGGCGAGTCGGTCGGCCCGCCGCGTGTCAGTAGCGAGATCCCCACCACGCCGATGAGCGCGACCGCAGTGATGACGAGCGCCTTCGTGAAGGCCGCCGGTGCGATGCCGCCGGCCTCGCCGATGGCGGCGCCTCCGCTTTCTGCCGAACTGTTCCCGGCCGCGTCGGTCACCGTGGCAGCCGCGGACGGCGCGTCGGCCAGCAGGATCGCGAGCGGCGCGACCCAGGCCGCTCGGCCTCCCGCGCGGTCGTCGAGCCGGGATCGCAGCATCTCGATCGCACGGCGTGTCCACGTCCGGACCGTCGAGTGCGGAACGCCGATGCGCTGCGCGGCGTCGCCGGACGTGAGCCCGTCGAAGTAACGGAGGAACACGACGGTCCGGTACTTGTCCTCGAGCGACATCACGGCTTCGACGACGAGCCGTTGGATCTCGAGCCGCGCCGCGATCTCGTCCGTCGCGGCCGTCGACTCGCTGCGCGCCGCGATCTGCTCGCGGCGATCGCGTCTCGATTCGGTGCGCGCCCGCTGCCGCGCGAAGTTGACCGTGACTCGCGCGAGCCATCCTCGCCGGTTCGGTGTCTCGGGCGGATGCCGCAGGGCGGCGAGCCAGGTCTCCTGAGCCACTTCCTCGGCCGCGGAGTCATCCCTGACAAGCTGCCGGGCGAGTGCGAGCACGAAGCCGCGGTGCTCGAGCAGGGATTCGATCGGATGCGAAGGGGCGGACTTCATACGCGGATCTCCAGGCGCCAGTGTCGCAGATTGGGCGGCGGGGCGGCGAACGAATTCGGTCGGTTCGTCGCCCTCTACTCCCAGATGCCACCGGGACGTGGAGTGATTCAAGGAAGTGGGACGAAGGTCAGCGGCGAGCCGCCATCGCGAGCAAGTCGGCGAGCCGCGTGTGTCGCGTCGGCAGAGGATTGCACCGGCGCGCCTTGCCGGGACGTCTCAGCTCACGGATGGATCAGCTCGTTGATCCAGTCGGGGAGGTCGTCGGACGTCGGGGCTTCATGGGCCCACGGGTCGGGGTTCTTGGCGAGCTCGCGGCCGGCATCGAACGCGGCACGCATCTGCTCGGGATCGAACGCGAGCGGATCGTTTCCGATGTTGACCTCGGGCGCGATGCCGACCAGGTTGAAGTTGTACCCCAACGCCTTAGCGCCGGCATAGGACTGCATCAGCGCCGACTGCATCGACTTGTTCATCATCACGCTGACGGTGGTCGCCGCGACATTGCCGAGGGCGCGCTTCAACGCCTGAGGAGCCGCGTCGAGCTTGCCGTTGTCGATCAGGTAGAAGTTGCCGGGACCGAACGGCGGCTCGCCGGGCGGCGACTCTCCCGAAAGCCCGCCGACGACCAGATTCGACCGTGCCGCGCCGTCGACGAACAGGTGTCCGTCGATTTCGACCGGCGGGAACACGATGGGGAACGACGCCGACGCCAGGAGGACTTTGTGGTAGAGCTCGAGATTGCCGTCCTTCGCGATCTCGGACATGTTCCAGACCCACGTTTGATCGTAATCGATATTCGTCGTTCCGACCCAGATCGAGCGACCGCCCTCATACGCGCTCGCCACCCGTTTCAGGGTCTCGGCGGTGATGTGCTTGGCGATGAGCTTGCGAAGCGGCTTCGTGTCCTTGAGCGAGTCCGCGCCCGAGATGAGGCTGAAGATCGAGCGGTTCTTGTAGATGTCCTTCTTCGTGATCTGCGTGTACATTTCCTCGAGACGCGTATCGTCCTCGGGCGTACCGAGGAGGGCGTGCGTGGCGAGAAGTGCTCCTGTGCTGACCCCGCCGACCATGTCGAACTGGGGCCGCCGTCCGGTCTCTCGCCAACCGATCAGGAAGCCGGCGCCGAACGCGCCGTTCTGCCCGCCTCCCGAGAGCGATAGGAGATTCAGCGGGCGGCCGAGCTTCTTCTCGAGCTTCCGCACGACGTTGCTCTGGTCGTTCGGGTCCTTCAGATAGAGCGCCGACCGTTTCTCGGGGTTCAGAGGATCGTTGCCGTTGGGAAGCTGCGCGTAGAGCGGGGCGCTCTCCGAGAGGTTTCGTGTCGGGGTCGACGAGCATCCGACGAAGATCGAGAGGATGCAACAAAGGACGGGCATGCTCGCGTTCCGTGGCATGTTCCTGCACTCCTGCGTCGGCGGTTGTCGGCGGGTGAGCCGCTTCGGCAAGTCGTGCGAGAAAACGCGTCGGATCCCCTCAGGAAAAGAAAACTTCGTCAGCCCGCGAGCTTGCTGAGGGCGAACGACAGCAGGAAGCCGAGGACGGTGATCAATCCCGCGTAGTTGTGCGTCTCGGCGAAGGCTTCCGGGATCATCGTGTCGACGATCATGGCGAGGATTCCTCCGGCGGCGATCGCGGTCACGGCGGCGATGACGGCCGGGGAGAAGCCGCCGAACACCGCGTAGCCGAGGAGCGACGAGAGACCGGAGAGGGCGGCGATCGTGCACCACAGACCGAAGACGAACTTCGGCGTCCGGCCGGCCTTGCGCATCCCGGCCGAGCTCGAGAGTCCCTCCGGAACGTTCGAGATGAAAATGGCCACGAGGGTGGCGATGCTGACCGCGCCTCCGTGCAGGATGCTCAGACCCAGGGCGATCGATTCCGGGATGCCGTCGATCAGTGCCCCGAGCGCGATCCCGAGGCTGCTTCCGCCTTCACCCTCGGCTCCCTCGGGCTGATTGGAGCGCTTGCGATGCCGTGCGCCGAGCTTGGCGAGGGCCCGATTCGCGAGCGAGTAGATGAGCGCGCCGCCGAGGAAGCCGATCGCCGCCGGGCCGAAGCCCCCCTGCTCGAAGGCCACGTCCATCAGTTCGAAGGACAGGGCGGAGATCAGGACCCCGCTGCCGAACGCCATGATTCCCGCGACGACCCGGGATTGAATCGGCAGGAAGAAACCGAACGCCGCGCCGAGAACGAGCGCGCCCCCCGAGACGATCCCCCAGAACGTGGCTTGGATGATTTCCGACATGGCGCCCCCTGATCCGTGACTGGTCTTTCGATCCAAGTGCGAGAAACGTCACCTGGAATCCCTCAGCGAAAAAAAGACTAGCATCGGGAGGTGCGACGAAACGAACGAGGCCGGCCCTCACGGGCCGGCCTCGGGTCTTTCTGTCGGGATACGCGCTTCGCTCAGTCGGAGGCGTCGCCGAGCAGCTCGTCGTAGTCGAGCGTCGGCGGGGGCATCTCCTTGGTGCGGCGATCGCCGTCACCCATGAGGTAGTGCTCCATCCAGCGCATGAGGCGCAGCGTGTAGTCGAGTCGGCCGGCCGCCTTGCGGTTGCCGTGGCCTTCGCCCGGGAACAGCACGAGCCGCACCGGCGTCTCGCCGCGAACCTTCAGGTGCCGGTAGAGCTCCATCGACTGCCCGGGGTGGACGCGCGGGTCGTCCTTGCCGTGCATGATGAGGGTCGGCGTCCTGGCCTTCTCGATGTAGTAGATCGGGCTTCGCTTGAGGAAGTAGTCCCAGTCGTCCCAGAGCCACTTCAGGTGGTGGACGTCGTACATCTCGACCGGGATGTCGGTCGTTCCGGTCTTCGAGATGTTGTTGCTGATGCCGACGAACATGACGCTCGCCGCGAAGCGATCCGAGTAGTACGTGGCGCCCCACGCCGAGGCGTAGCCGCCGTACGAGCCGCCGGTGATGCCGACGCGGTCGCGATCGACGAGGCCCATCTCGATCAGGTGGTCGACGGCGTCGACGAGGTCATCGAACTCCTTGCCGGCCGCGTCGCCCTGACCCATCTTCGAGAACGCGACGCCGCGCCCGGTGCTGCCGCGGTAGTTCGGGTAGAAGACCGCGAAGCCGCGAGCCGCCGCGACCTGGCCGCCGCCCGAGTAGCGCGTGATCCAGCCGTTCGAGTAGTGCGACTCGGGGCCGCCGTGCACGCTCAGGATCAGCGGGTAGCGCTTCCCCGGCTGGTGGTCGAGCGGATAGATGAGGAGCCCCTCGAGCTCGACGCCATCGCGCGCCTTGTGGCGGACGAGCTCCTGCTTCGCGAGCCGCAGACCGTCGAGCCACTCGTTGTTGTTCGTGAGGCGCTTGGGCTTCGGATCCTGGTGGGTCATCGCGTAGACCTCACCAGGGTGGGTCGGCGTGTTGCAGACGAACCCGCCCGCGGTGCCGTCCTTGCTGAGCGAGAACGACGAGAGGATCGGGCCGCCCGGCTCGAGGATGGTCTTGCGTCCGGTGCCGTCGGCCTTGACCTCGGCGAAGAACGTCTGGGCTCCGTCGTCGCCGATGTACATCAGCGTGTCGTTCGTCTGCCAGGCGATCGCGTGCACGTCCTTCGTCTCGTAGTCCGGAAGGATGTTCGTCCACGCGCCGCCGTCGGTCGTCGCGACCATCAGTCGGCTGTTCGACGGATCGTTCTTGTCGGCCGCCGAGATCGTCGCGATATGCTTGCCGTCGGGGCTGAAGGAGAGGCCCCCGATCTTGCCCGGGTTCTGGATGTGGTGGAGGATCCGCCCCGCGACCGGGTCGACGAGGTAGACCTGTTTTTTCATGTACGAGTCATCGACGAGCGGCGTCGGGGCGATCGTCAGCGCGATCAGGTTGCGATCCGCCGAGCTTGACCACGTGAGCCCCGACAACTGACCTTCGACTTCCTCGAGCATCTCGGCTTCGGCGTCGTCCTTGTCGAGAGCGACCCGCCACAGACGCGTATAGCGAAGGTTCTCTTCGTAGACGATGGCGTCGAAGCCCTTGTCCTTCCACTCCTTCTCTTTCTTCTTCTCGGGCTCGAGCGCGAGGAACGCGAGCCACTTGCCCTCGGGACCGAACGCGTAGCTGCTGATCGAGTCCTTGTGCTCGAACACCTTCTGCGCTTCACCGCCGCCGATGGGCAGCCGGTAGAGCGAGGTCTTCTTGTCGTCGCCGCGCTTGGTGAGGAACGTGAGCGAGTTGCCGTCCGGGCTCCATCGCACGGATCGGATGCTGACCTTGCCGGTGATGTACGGACGGGTGTTGCCGTCCATGTCGGTGATGTGCAGCTCGCTCCAGGCGCCGCCGTTCTTCTCGGTCATCGGGTCGCGCGGGACGGACAGCGTGTAGGCGATGTGCGTGCCGTCCGGCGAGATCAGCGCCGACGTGACCGATCGCGTCTTGGCGACGTGAAGGGCGGTCATCGTGTCGTCCTGCACGCGCGCCTGCGCGGGAGCGGTCGGGAAGGCCAGGACGGCCACGGCCAGACCGAGGGCCGGGACCGCGAGCGCGCGGCCAAGGCGTTTCAACATGCTCAACCTCCTCGTGTGGAAAGCGGAAAACCGTGGATCCGGCGGCCGTCGATCGGCGGGCCGCGCGGGGTCGGCGAGATTGTACCGCCAGGGACGCGGGAGGGCGAGGCGATTGCTCCAAGGGGCGCTGCGGCTTCGGGATCCAGGGCCGGCCGGGTCGGTGTTGTCCGCGGGTTCAAGGCGTCGCGCGCGCGCGGTCGATAGGAGTGGAAGCCGGCCTACGGAGGGTGGGACGGCGGAATCGGTATCTCGTGTCTTGATCACGATCGGGGGACGTCGTGAGCGACGAATCGATGAGGCATCGCGCGGAGGTGGAGCGGCTGGCCCGGCGTTACGCCGAGACGCTGCTCGACGAGAAGAGCTTCGAGCTTCACCGCGCGAACGAACGCCTTCGGGCGATGAACGAGAATCTCGAGCGCCTCGTGGAAGAGCGGACGCGCGACCTCGAGCAGGCGCGTGACGAAGCCTTGCGGGCCAGTCGTTCGAAGAGCGACTTCCTCGCGAACATGAGCCACGAGATCCGCACGCCGATGAACGGCATCCTCGGCATGACCACGCTGCTTCTCGAGACGCCGCTCAGCGAGGAGCAGGCAGAGTACGCCTCGACGGTCCAGCGCTGCGCCGATTCCCTGCTCACGCTTCTCAACGACATCCTCGACTTCTCCAAAATCGAAGCGGGGATGCTGACCCTCGAGTCCATCGCCTTCGACGCGCGCGTCGTCGCGAAGGATGTGGTCGAGACCATCGGAGTCTGCAGTCGCGAGAAGGGGCTTTCGGTCGAGCTCGACTGGCAGGAGGGAGCGGCCGAGGGAGTGCTCGGAGATCCGACCCGCCTGCGCCAGATCCTCATCAACTTCATGGGCAACGCCACGAAGTTCACGGACATGGGGGGTATCACGCTCCGCGTCGAGGAGATCTCCCGGTCGGAAGCGGCGTCGCACCTCCGCTTCAGCGTCGTCGACACCGGCATCGGGATCGAGCAGGATCAGCTGGCTCGCATCTTCGAGAAGTTCACCCAGGCGGACGGGACGACCACCCGTCAGTACGGCGGCACCGGCCTCGGGCTCGCCATTACGCGTAAGCTCGCGGAGATGATGGGCGGGACGGTCGGGGTACGGAGCGTCCCCGGTGAAGGATCGACCTTCTGGGCCGAGATACCCTTCGCGATCGCGGCTCTCGAGGAGCCCTCCGTGGACGATGGTGCGGAGGACGCGGATGCATCCGGAGCGGAGATCCTGCCGCTTCGGATCCTGGTCGCGGACGACAACGCCGTCAACCAGCGCGTCGTCGGCCGCATGCTCGAGAAGCTCGGCTGCCGTGTCGACTTCGCGAACAACGGCGTCGAAGCGTTGAACGCCGTCAAGGTGCTCGCCTACGACCTCGTCTTGCTCGACGGTCAGATGCCCGAGATGGACGGCTACGAATGTGCGGCGGCCATTCGAGCGGATGTCGCGGGGGGCGAGGAAATCCCGCTCGTCGCGCTCACCGCCGAGTCCGGGAGCGACGTGAAGGCGGCCTGCCGCGAATGGGGCATGGACGACCACGTTCCCAAGCCGATCGCGCTGCGACAGCTCGGCGATCTGCTGGATCGCTTCCGCGACGGTCGCTAGCGAATCTCGACCGTCGACGTCCAGAGCGTCTCGTTCGCGGCGTCCACGACCTCGATGACGATCGATCCGGCCGGGAGCATGAGCGCCGGGGCGTCCTTCCCGGGTGTCAGCTCGATCTGGTCGACCGGGATCGCCTCGGCGGGCTCGCTGGCGGGCCGGGCGCGCACGAGCGCGTGCTTCCCGTGCTCGCGGGCTTCGGCCGGGAGGGTCCACGGCTTGCGGATCCCCCCGAGCGAGAGCCAGGTCGGCCGCCCGTTCACGTAGACGCTCCGCGGGCTGAAGATCGTGAGGTCGGTCAACGCCGGATCGTTCGCGAAGTCCTTGCCGTTCGTGTCTCGGAAGATGACGGGCTCGGTGAACGCGTGCTTCTCCAGCGCGTAGCGGTACGTCGCGTGGTCGAAGCGCGGTGAGCCGTGCTCGGTCATCACCGTCTGGTCGATCGTGAGCGGGTCGACGCCGGTCAGCTCGCGAAGGCGCACGGCCATCGGGCTCACGCCGGCGAGGAGTCCCGACTCGTGCGCGTGCGCGTACCCGACATGGATCAGGGCCTTCGCT
This sequence comes from uncultured Planctomycetota bacterium, assembly GCA_964597885.1. Classification (GTDB taxonomy): domain Bacteria; phylum Planctomycetota; class JACOTG01; order JACOTG01; family JAUIME01; genus CAZQZX01. Next base: position 16,666 of record CAZQZX010000055.1, on the reverse strand, counting down.
TCGGGGTCGTTCTCGAAGATGCGCTTCATCAGGTTGGTGGCCTGGTCGAGCTCGCGGTCACGCGAACCGAAGACCGCCTCGTAGGGGACGGCGTGGTACCCGAGCGCGAGCGCTGTTCGGACGACGTCCGCGTACACCGGCTCGGGCGTGTAGGCCCCCGTCGCCTGCACCGGATACCCGCGCTCCTCGAGCTTCGTGTCGCGGGCCGACAGCGTCTCGGCGGCGAAGTACGTGAATCCCTTCTCGCGAAGCGCTCGGAGCAAGCGATGCGTGAACGCGCGATGCTGCGGAACGTGGTGCGCCTCGTTGATGATGACGATCTGCGCCGTGTCCGCGAGCTCCACGATTCGCTCGAGCGCATCGACCGGCGAGTGCCCGGCCAGCGCCTCTTCGGGGGGCTTGCCTGCCGAGCGGGGACCGCCCGAGCGATCCGCGATCTCGAGCGCCTTCGCGTACCCGCCGAGCTCGATCTCGATCCCCATGAGCTGGAGGTCGATCGCCTGCTTCGCCATGAAACCCTTGTCCGCGAACTCCTTCTCGAGCGTCCGCAACGCCTCGAGCTCGGTCAGCCGGTTGCCCTTCTCGCGCGCTTCCCGTACGCGATCCTGGATCTGACGGCTGATCTTGTTGAACTCCTCGAGCTGCCGTCGCATCTCGGCCTGCGGGTCCTCTTCCTGGCCGGGGGCGGTGGGAGCGCAGACAGCGAGCATCAAGAGGCACAGCGGTAGGGCGCGCATCATCGTCTCGGAATCCTCGGGGAAAGAACTGTCGGACATCCTGCATACGGAGCGGTCGGGCGATTGTCAGTCAGTATTCTCCTGGATGCGCCAGCGCCCGGGATCCGTCAGAAGAACGGATAGAGGCTGAAGAACGGCGCCATTCGCCCGGCGACCCAGGCTGTGCCGAGGACCGAGATGGCGACGAAGCCCACGACTCGGAGGAAGCGCGGCCAGCCGGGCTCGGCCAGGGCGGCAAGGATCAGGGCGAGAAGCCCTACCAGGGTTGCAGCAAGTGTCCCGTAGCCGTACACCGCCCAGTAGAGGTCGTCTCTCCGATCGTGGATCGGGGCCAGGATGGCGAGCGCCGCGTACCAGGCAGGGACTGACAGCACTCCGGCGATGGCCGAAGCGTAGGCCAGCTTGAGGCAGCGACGCCTGAATGCGGAGCGATCCGGGGGATGCCTCGCGGCGAGTCGCTTCGGTCGCGGTCTGCGCTCCTCGAGCATGCGATCAGCCTATCATCGGGCGATCGGAGGATTGCGCCACGGGTGCGTTTCGACTAGGCTGAGGGCGCCTTCCCAAGGTGCGGCGTCGGTGGTCATGGCTTCACGTCGCGTCGTCCTCTGCGGCGCGCGAACGAGGAGGAACGTATGAGCACGCTGCAGCCGTCCCCGAACCCCTTCCCGCGTTTCCGATTCCGCATTCGTCCTTGGGGCGTCGCAAGCATCGGATTGATGCTCGTGGCCACGATCGCGCTCGTGGCGTGCATGCAGACGTCCGATCGACGCATTTCGACTCCCGAGGCGCAGCCCGGATCGGCGGCCGCGCCGGACGCGGTCGTCGTCGAAGCTCTGCGGGCGAAGCGTCGCGATCTTCTCGACATGCGCGACAAACCGCAGGATCAGCCCGAGGAGGCGCACGAGTTCTTCCTCGAACAAAGGCTCTCCGAGGACGTGCCCGAGTATCCCGTCGACGACATCCTGGCGCTGCACGCCGACCTGAGAGAACAGGCCGCGCGGCGCGGCGGCGGACCCGGGCCGGGCGGCATCCTCGGCTGGTCGGGCCTCGGCCCCGGGAATATCGGCGGACGGACGCGCGCGCTCGTCATCGATCCGAACGATCCCGACACGCTCATCGCGGCGGGCGTGACCGGCGGGATTTGGAAATCGGTCGATGCGGGTGCGAACTGGTACGCGGTCGATGACGCGATGGCCAGCCTCGCGGTGTGCGCGCTCGTCATGGATCCGAACGACTCGAGCATCGTGTACGCGGGAACGGGCGAGGGCACGTTCTCGTCGAACTCGTCGTGGCGCGGCGCCGGCATCTTCAAGTCGACGGACGGTGGCGAGACGTGGACGCAGCTTCCCGGCACCGTGAGCGGCGTTCCGACGGGTGCCTTCAACTACGTCAACCGGATCCGGATCAGTCCGACGGACTCGAGCCGGCTCTACGCGGCGACGCGAACGGGCGTGTGGCGAAGCCTCGACGCCGGCAACACGTGGAGCGTGGTGCTTCGCAATCCCAATTACCTCACGGGGACTCCCGCGACGAACGGCTGCATCGTCGGCTGCAACGAGATCGTCATACGCCCGGACTCGAATCCCGACATCCTCTTCGCGTCGTTCGGGAGCTTCCAGGCCGACGGCCTCTATCGATCGACGGACGGGGGTGACACATGGCTGCAGTACGGTGTGCCGACGAACCAGGGGCGCTGTACACTCGCCTTCGCTCCGAGCAACCCGAACGTGCTTTACCTGCTGATGGCCGACAACGGGCTCGGCGGTCAGCTCGGCCGGGTCGTGACGCTCTTTCGGTCGGTCGATGGCGGCAGCACCTTCGAGTCACGTCCGGACTTCAACCACAAGTTCAGCGAGTGGCTGCTGAGCTACGCGTCGATCGCGCTCGGATGCATCGAGAGCCCCGTGATCTACTCGCAGGGCTGGCACGACAACGCTCTCGCGGTGGATCCGACGAACGCGAACGTCGTCTGGGTGGGCGGGATCGATCTCTACCGCTCCGACAACGGGGGCCGCACGTTCGGTCTCTCGCACTACTGGATGTTCGGCCGCACCGTGCCGCCGCCGGACAACTACATGCACGTCGACCAGCATTTGGTCGTGTTTCATCCCGACTACGACGGTGCGTCGAACCAGACGATGTACGTCGCGAATGACGGCGGGATCTGGCGCACGACGAACGCCCGCGCCGCGACCTCGCAGGAGGAATGCCCGATCGAAGGCCGCACCGCTTTCGACGATCCGCAGACGGGTCCGCCGATGGAGGTCGCCTGGGAGAACCTGAACAACCACTACGAGACGACGCAGTTCTACCACGGCGATGTGGGACGGGACGGCTCGGACGTCTTCTCGGGAGGCGCGCAGGACAACGGCACGGCGCGAGCGGATTCGACGGGCACGCCGAATGCCTGGCGCGACGTGTTCGGCGGCGACGGCGGCTATGTGGCGATCGACCCGACCGACAGCCAGACGATGTACGTCGAGACGCAGTTCTTCCCGCGCATCTTCAAGTCGACCGACGGAGGCGTGACCTTCTCGGACGCGAACAACGGGATCACCGACACGGACGGACTGTTCATCGTGCCGTTTACCATGGACCCGTCGAATCCCGACACGCTGTGGACCGGCGGCCGTCGTCCGTGGCGGACGCAGGACGGAGCCGAGCTGTGGGAAGTCGCGGGCCCGAACTGGGACGGACCCGACGCGATCTCGGCGATCGCGGTCTCTCCGTCGAATCCCGACGTCGTGTACATGGGGTTCAACAACGGCTACGTCGTGCGCACGACGAACGGGACCGCGCCCTCTCCGACGTGGGAGATCTTCGTGAACGGCCTGCTGCCGGCGTACGTCAGCAGCGTCGCCGTTCATCCGACGAATCCGAACACGGCCTACATCACGTACTCGACGTTCGGGGTGCCTCACTTGCTCCGCACCACGAACGGCGGCCAGAGCTGGGTGCCGGTCGTGGGCGGCGACGGCGGTGCGTTGCCGGATCTTCCCGCGCACTGGATCGCGATCCGTCCGTGCGACCCCTCCCAGCTCTACGTGGCGACGGAGCTCGGTGTGTTCGCGAGCGATGACGGCGGGCAGTCCTTCCTTCCGTCGAATCTCGGGATCCCGAACACGATCGTGGAGACGCTGGCGTTCCCCGACGACGATCGCCTCGTCGCTTTCACCTACGGACGCGGCGCTCACATCACCGAGCTCGCGCCGTGCGCGGCCCGGACGGCCCCGGCTGGAGGCCCGGCTTCGGTTCGTTGATTCCTCAGGGCTAAGTGTTTGTGAAGCCGTGCCTTGCGGGGAGGCGCCCGCTCCGTTCGGGCGCGGTCGGGCTCCCTGATGTACGCTTGGGGTTCATGCCATCCAGCGGGGGGCACCGATCGCGGCGATTCACCACGCATTTTGCCGCAGGTTCCGTCCCCGAGCCGTCGATACGTACGGCGTACTTCTCTCCGAAAGGAATCTGATCGAATGAAGATCCAGTCGCTTGGCTTTGGTTGGGGCTGCCTCCTGGTGGCGCTCCTGTTCGCGGTCGGTTGCTCGAAGGATGAGGGCGGCACGGGCGCGGCGACGAACACCGGGACCGAATCCGGACAGAAGGACGCCGGTTCGAGCGCCCCCGCCGAGGACATCGTCTCGCAGGGCGGACAGGAGCAGGGCGGCTCGCCGTTCATGGACGATGGAGCTCCCGCGGACGATACGCCCCCGGATCCGATCATCGTCAACGGCGTGACGATCGAAGAGGGCGAGATCGAGAAGCGCTTCATGGCGGCGGTCATGCAGCAGACGCGTGGCCGTCCGATTCCGCCGGCGCAGCTCGCCCAGGCCCGCAAGCAAGCGCGCCCGCAGATCGTCCAGGTCGTCATCGAGGATCTGCTGCTCGACCAGCGCGCCGAGTCCGAGCAGATCGTCGTGTCCGAAGAGGACATGGTGGCCGAGACGCAGAAGGCGATCCGCTTCGAGCAGGTGCGTTCCGGCATGTCCGAGGACGAGTTCGCCGAGGCGATGCAGAGCAGCCGTGGCGTCACGATTGACGAGTTCATCTCGCAGCGTAAGGTCGACGAGGACTTCCGTCGGTTCATCGCGCACACGCGACTGCTGCGAAAGATCTACCCGGAAGAGACGACCGTCACCGAGGAAGAGATCCAGGCTCGCTACGATCGAGACAAGGAGCGCGTGTTCACGCGACCGGAGCTCGTGAAGGCGAGCCACATCCTGCTGGGCTTTGACGCGGCTTCGAACGAAGAGGCCAAGAAGCAGCTCCGCAGCCAGGCCGAGGGTGTTCTCGCCGAGGTGCAGAAGGGCGAGGTGAGCTTTGCCGACCTGGCGGGCGCACACTCCTCCTGCCCGTCGAAGGCCGAGGGCGGCGACCTCGGATTCTTCCCGCGCAAGGGTGCGATGGTGGAGCCCTTTGCGGAGGCCGCGTTCGGTCTCGAGGTCGGAGACACCAGCGGCATCGTGGAAACGCAGTTCGGCTACCACATCATCCGCGTGACCGAGAAGAAGGAAGGCTCGGTCACGTCGCTCGAAGCGGCCCACGACATGCTCGAGGAGATGCTTCGAGCGGAGAAGGGCCAGAAGATGCGGGCCGAGCTCGTCGCCGAGCTGAAGTCGGCCGCGTCGATCGAAGGCGCCTGATTTTCCATCGCGAGCGAGCCGTCGCGGTCAGAAGCGGCGGCTCGCGCGCGGATCCATCCTCGAGTGCGATCAGGAGACGGTGACGTCGCCCGTCGTCGCGCCCACGCGCTCGAACAGCTCTCGATACCACGCCACGGCCCGCCCGGTCGTATCCCCGAGCTCCCGGCTCCCCCAGATCAGGCACAGGAGATGGCGCGTTTCGTCGCGCGTCTTCGTGCGCATCGAATCCTTCACGGCGTTGGCGCAGGGACCGTCGGCGTCGTGCAGGCAGAGCAACCGTTCGACCTTGATCTCCTGTCCGCTCGGGTTGAAGACGTAGCTTGCCCCTTCCTCGGCGATCGCGACGCGCAACGGCGCCGTGGCGAGGTCGAGATCGACGACGCTGATCGGCAGGCCGCTGTGAAGCGAGACGACGTTGCACAGATCGACCGCGAGGTTGATCGATCGAAGCCCTTCCTCGCCGGTGGCGGTGCGCACGAGGTACTCGCTCGCGGGCTTTCCCCGGCCGGTTGGCTTGTAGCCCCCGTGTCGCAGCACGTCCCGGACCTTGCCACGGATCTCCTCGGTGCGCGAGAGCGGCGCGTCGGCGTCATCGCGCAACAGGTCCACCAGCCAGTCGGGCGAGGGGGACTCACCGAGCGGCGCTTGCAGGCTGGCGCGGATGAGGCCGAGGTCGAGGTTCGGATGCTCGTCCACGTGAATGGCGACGGTGTCGGCGGACATCGGGGGCTCCCGGAAATCGAGGTCTCTTCACGGACGGGATCCGACGCGGATCCGGTCGACGGGGCGGTATTGTACCGGATGCCGCGCGGCGGGCTACCGATCAGTCGGGATCCGGGACGAGGACGAGTCGCACCTCCGCGCCGTCGGTGGGGCTGGACGTTTCGGCGTAGCGCATCTCGGCCCCGAACTTTCGGCGGGCGATCAGCGTGACTTCGCTCTCCCCGATCTGCTCGAAGGCGAAGCGTCCGTCGGGTCCGGTGCGCCACGTGAGCGGCAGCGACATGCGCAATCGGGCCGTCATCGTATCGCAGCGCAGGATCACTTCGGCGTCCTCGACGGCGGCGCCGGAAGCGTCGACCACGCGGCCCTCGATCGAGCGTGCTCGGCCCAGTGCGACATCGAGGGTCGTCTCCTCCGCGGCGCGAACCTCGGCAAACTCCTCGTGCAGCGCGTAGCCTTCTCGGAGGAAGCACACCGAGACATCGGTATCGGGATCGAGGCCCTCGAGCCGGTACTGTCCCAGGCCGTCGGTACGCGTGACGGCTTTGCGTCGGCCGTCCGCGAACACGCGGACCTCGACGGCTTCGACGGGATATCCCTCCGCGCTCGTGACCGTGCCGGCGAGGGTCGCACCGGGCTCGAGCCACACGTCGATGTGGCGCTCGTCCCAGACCCACTCCGCGTGCTCGGGATAGCCCGGATGGCGGATCCGGATGTGCCAGGTCTCTTCGTTGAGCGAGAGGCGGAACGACCCGTCGCTCGCCGTTCGCGACCGGATCGACGGCAGCCCCTGGACGTCGCACCTCGCGGCTCCCTCGCGTGTTCCGCCGGATGCGCCGCCCAGGCTCGCGAGCGTCGCTCGTGCGCGATCGTAGAGGCGGGCTTCGGTCACGGCGAGGACCTCGGCTTCGGAGACGATTCCGCCGTGCGGATTGAAGACCTTCCCTTCGAGATCCCAGCGCGGTGCCAGCACGAGGATCGCGTCTTCGATGCGGGTGTCGCGGGGGACGTGAGCCGCGAGGCAATGCGCACTGCGAGAGTCGGCGGACTCGGCGCACAGGGTGAGGGTCCGGCCCTCCCCGGTCGTGTGCGAGAGCCCCTCGAGCCGGAAGCGCCCGGCTGCGTCGGCACGCTCCATTCGGTGCGGGCGCTCCCAGCGGACGGGCTCGATCGGGTGCGCCCACCAGATCAGAAGGGTCGCGTCCGGAACCGGCTCCCCGGCGAGGTCGACGACACGTCCCTCGATCCGGCCGCCGCTCGGGTCGACGGACGCGCTTCGGGGATCCTTCGGGTCGGGGGAGTCCTCGTCGCGGGCGCCTGCTCGCGTGCGGTCGGCGGGCGTCTCGCGGGCCCGCGGCGGATCCGGGCGCTCGGGGCGTTCCTCCTCCGGGGCGAGCTTCGGTCGGTCGGCCGCGGTCGCGGGGGACAGGCTCGGCGGATCCGACGGGCGGTTGCGGACGAAGATCGTCACGGCCGCGCCCAGCGCGAGAAGGGCGACGCCGAGGACCAGGATCGCGTCGGCTCGGGAGCGCGGGCCGTCGGCCGGCTTCGCGCGGATCGGGGGCTCTGAGTCGGGGCTCACGGCGGTCTCGAAACGCTCGTCGGAAGATTCCGTTCGATCGATGATCGTAGCGCGTGGGGAGCCGGGATCGCCGAGTTCACTCCAAAAAAAAGAGGCCGCGGCGGGAGAGTACGCCGCGGCCTCAACGACCATGGTGGAGCTTTTCAGCTGCCACGCGTCGGAGTGCAGATCGATCCGGTTCCGTTTTCCCGGACCCGCGTTGCGGGATCCCGAGATCCGGAGCATGGGCGCGATCGGTGCGGTGGACGAAAGTACCGCTCGCAGGCTCGATGCGAGATGCGGGTCTCGGACGAGACCCTCGCGAAGTGAAGGCGATCTCGAATGTCGAGACCGCGGAAGGACGCCCCTCTGCCCAGGGGAAGATGCACCGTAACGCGAATCCCTGGGGACTTCAAGGTCAAGCCGCAACGAATTCCGCTGCAGGTTTTTGCGGCTATCCGGTCAAGTCGTTCGCCCGGGCTCCGACAATCGGAGTTGCTGTGTGTCCTGGTTCCCCGTCTTCGCCAGAAGGTACTGCCCCGTGAGCCAGCCCGACCCCCGTGATCCGAACCACCGCATGCTCGCGGTTCTGAGCCGCGCTCAGGAACGGTTCATCCGGGACAAGAACACGCGCGAGCTGTTCGATGAGATGCTCCGGGACCTCCTGGAGCTGACGGGGAGCGAGTATGGCTTCATCGGTGAGATCCTGTACTCGCCCGACGACACGCCGTACCTCAAGACGCACGCGCTGACCAACATCGCCTGGAACCAGGAGATGCTGGACTTCTACGCCCAGAACGCGCCCAACGGGCTCGAGTTTCGCAACCTCGACACGCTGTTCGGGCGCGTGATCGTGACGGGCAAGCCGGTCATCTCGAATCAACCGGCCGAGGATCCGCGCAGCGGCGGGCTTCCGCCCGGTCATCCTCCCCTGAAGGCGTTCCTCGGGCTGCCCTTCTACCAGGCGGGGCGACTGATCGGCTCGGTCGGGATCGCGAACCGTGAGGGTGGCTACGACGAGGATCTGATCCGCTACCTCGAGCCGCTTCTGAACACGTGCGCGAACATCATCGAAGCGCATCGCAGCGACCGGCGGGCGGCGGAGATCGCCGCTCGACTCGAAGAGGCCCTCGATGCCGCCAAGGCCGGTAGCCGTGCGAAGAGCGAGTTCCTCGCGAACATGAGCCACGAGATTCGAACGCCCATGTTCGGCATTCTCGGCATGGCGGATCTGCTGCGCGAGACCGAGGTCGACGACGAGCAGCGAGACTACATCGACACGGTGAGCGGATCGGCGCGTTCGCTCTTGCGCATCCTGGACGACATCCTCGACTTCTCCAAGATCGAGGCGGGCAAGCTGAAGATGGTCGTCGAGGAGTTCGGCCCGCGCAAGTGCCTCGACGAGGTCATCCAGCTCGTCAACGTCTCGGCGCGCGCGAAGTCGCTCGAAGTGTCGGCGAGCGTTCACAGCGACGTCCCGGATTCGATCGTCACCGATCGTGCGCGACTGACGCAGGTGCTCTTCAACCTCCTCGGTAACGCGGTGAAGTTCACCGACCAGGGCCGGATTACCGTGGACGTCCGCGTCGACTCGCGGGATGAAGCCACCGGCGGATGGATTCTTCGCTTCGACGTGGTCGACACCGGCATCGGGATTCCCGAGGATCGGATGCAGTCGATCTTCGCCGAGTTCGAGCAGGCGGACGGAACGACGTCGCGCCGCTTCGGGGGGACCGGCCTCGGCCTCGCGATCTCCCGTCGACTCGTGGAGCTGCTCGGTGGATCGATCCACGCCGAGAGCGAGGAGGGGCGCGGCAGCCGCTTCAGCTTCACCGTCCGCGCCGCGCGTCCGAGCAAGCCCGGTGAGGGCTCGAAGACCCGCCCGCGCCCGTCCCTGGACGCCGAGCCGGCCTGATCCCGGCGTCCGACGCCGCTCGACCCGCGGCTCGACCCACCGCTCGACCCATCCTGGCCCCATCCTGCTTGCCCGCAGAATCCGATCAAATCGATAGGGTCGCAAGGCGTTCCTGGGTTGGGGTTTGCCGTACCCGACGGTAGGAGGCCCGATTTGGTGGCGGTTCACGTTCGCGAAACTTGCAATACCTCTCCGAGAGGGGAGGGAACCTCGAGTCATGCAAGTCAGCGACGTGAAAGTTCGGTTGGTCGGTCGGCCCGGGCAGAAGCTCCGTGCGTTCTGCAGCGTGGCCATCGACGATGTCCTCGTGATCCGGGACTTCAAGGTCTTCGAGGATTCCGACGGCCCGTTCCTCGCGATGCCGAGCCGGCTCCGCTTCGAGCGGTGCCCGGCCTGTGCCGCGAAGGTGGCCGCCGACGCGGCGTACTGCAGCCACTGCGGCAAGAAGCTCGATCTCTCGAACGCGGTGGATGACGAGACCCCGCGGCATGTCGAGATCGTCTACCCGACGCGACGCACGATGAGGCGGCATCTCGAGGATCGGATCCTGGAAGCGTACCGAGCCGAGGTGCGTCGGGCGGAAGGTCGGGACTTCGTGGAGTCCGACCGGGATTCGGGACCTGCCGGCGAGACTCGCTCCGGCGAGCGTGGCCGCTGAGTCGACTCGTCCGGGGCGTCGCTCAGTTCGGGGTGTCGTCCATCGATTCGTCGCGGATCAGATACAGCGCGATCGCCTCGAGAATCGAGTGGGCTCCGAGCTTGGCCAGCAGGTTCTGGATGTGGTTGCGGACGGTGGGGTAGCGGATGTCGAGCTTTTCGGCGATCTCGGTTGCCGCGAGGTCGTCGGCGAGGAGCCTCAGGACCTGCTGCTCGCGCCGCGTCAGCGTCTCGCGAAGGGGGCGTGACGGCCCCGGATTGCGGCTGGCGACGCGCCTCAGATAGCCGTCCATCCGCTGGCATCGCTCGATATCCTGCGCCAGGTGGATGATCCAGGGGCCGGTTCCGTCCGGGGCGGTTTCCGCGATCGTCTGCAGCAGCGCGAATCGCGCATCGCCTCCGTCGGGGCCGACGCGGAGCTTCAGGGGGGCGACCGGGGTGCCTTCTGCGGCTCGTCGGCGGACGACGCAGTCGTCCGTGCAGACGTGGCGATCGAGCTCATCGCGGCCCGCGACGACCTCCCAGCAGGCCGATCCGACGGCGTCGGTCCCGGCGGAGAGCAGCCGCTCGGCCTTCCGGTTGAGGTATCCGATCCGCCCTTCGGGATCCGCGATCCAGACGGCGGTATCGATAGAGGTCACCCAGGCTGGAACCCAGCCGGGCACTTGGTTGTCGCTCGCGTCCTCACGGGCGGAGCGATTCGGAGGGATTTCGCCCTGCATGCCCACAACCCCACAAAACCTGGAAAACAAAGCCGAGAGTGGGCGTGGAGGCCCATGTCTCGCTTAAGGTTATCACAGGTTCGGGCGCATGGGGTAGAAGGATTCGCTCCCCGGGCTGGATTCCTCCCGCCCGGGAGCGCTGGAGCCGATGGCTCGAAGGCCTAGCGCTGGACCGTGCGGCGCGTCTTCTTGGTGACGATCGAGTCCACCAGGATGTGGGCCGCTTCCTTCGCGAAGGCGTCGACGTCTTCGTCCTTCGACTTGTCGTCCTCGTCGTCCGCCTCGTCGAAGCTCTTGATGGTCTCGAGCCCGAGGGCGGTGCGCCGGCGGTTCTCGATCGCGAGGCGCGCGGCGAGGTCGTCCTCCTGCTGCTTCTTGCGGATCTCCTCATTCAGCGACACCCGCGTTTCCTCGCGAACCTCCTTGAGGTAGTCGAAGAACTCGGTGCGCGACACGAAGTCCGGATCCTTCATCGACCGCTCCTCGTGGGAGCGGCGCAGCGTCGGAAGCGCTTTGGCGATGGACTGATCCTGCTCGAAGTACTTCACGGGCGGGATCTTGTCCCACGGAAGCGGCGCGTCGAGCGCGCTCTCTCCGACGCGGTCCAGGTCGAACGAGGTCGGCAGGTAGACGTCGGGGACGACGCCGCGCACCTGCGTGCTCCCACCGGTGATCCGGTAGAACTTGGCCTGCGTCAGCTTGATCTGTCCGTCTTCGACGGCGGAGAGGTTCTGGACGGTACCCTTGCCGAACGTGCGTCCACCGATGATGACGCCGCGGCCGTAGTCCTGGATGGCCGCCGCGAGGATCTCGGAAGCGGACGCGCTCAGGCGATTCACCATGACGGCCAGCGGGCCGGTGTAGAAGGGCGCGCTCGGAGGGCCGGCCTTCAGAGGGCCGACGCGGCCGCCGGCGTCCTTGATCTGGACGACGGGTCGGTCGCCCACGAACAGGCCGGTGAGCTTGCGCGCCTCGTACAGCGATCCGCCGCCGTTGTCGCGGAGGTCGAGCACGATGCCGTCGACGCGGTCGAGCCGCGTGAGCTCCGTGACGAGTCGCTGCACGTCACGCGAGCTGCTCTTGAAGTCGTTCGGGTCCTTGCGGGCGCCTTCGAAGTCCATGTAGAAGGCCGGGAGCGAGATGACGCCGATCTTGTAGGTCGTCTCGTCTTCCTTGATCTCGACGATCGACTTCTGTGCTTCCTGTTCCTCGAGCTTCACCTCGTCACGGGTGATCGGCAGGACGACGGTCTTACCGCCCTCCGGCTGATCGGCGGGAAGGACGAACAGTCGCACCAGCGTTCCCTTCTGACCGCGAATGAGCTCGACGACGTCATCGATGCGCCATCCGATGATGTCGACTGCTTCGTCGGATTCGCCCTGGCCGACGGCGACGATGCGGTCGCCCGGCTTCAGCTTGCCGTCGCGCTCGGCCGGACCCCCGGGGATGATCCGGGAGATCTCGGTGTACTCGCCGGTGTTCTGCAGCAGGGCGCCGATGCCTTCGAACGAGAGGCTCATCTCGATGTCGAAGTTTTCGGCCTTGCGCGGCGGGAAGTACTCCGTGTGCGGGTCGTACTGGTTGGTAACCGTGTTCATGAACAGACGGAACACGTCGTCGGCGTTCGTCTGGCGCGCGCGCAGCAGCTGGTTCTTGTAGCGCTTCTCGAGGATGTCCTTCAGCTCGTCGTTGGTGCGGCCGGCGAGTCGCAGGCCCAGCACCTCGGACTTGAAGTACAGGCTCCACAGCTGCTCCATCTCCTCGGCCGTCTCCGGCCAGGGCGCTTTCTCTCGATCGGTCTCGATCCAGTCATCGCCGTCGAACTCGAGGGCGAGGAGCTGCTTCTCGAGAGCGCGCTGCATGCCCTGGATGCGCTCGATGCGGCGCTGCAGGTATCGGTTGAACATCTGGAACGCCGGCGCGAGGTCGCCTCGCCTCAGCGATTCATCGAGCGTGGTGCGGTATTTCTCGAACTCGCGGATGTCGGCGGCATAGAAGTAGCGCCGCATCGGATCGAGGAACTTGAGGTAGCTGTCGAACAGGCGCTCGGACATCGAGTCGTTGATGCTGAGCGTTCGGTAGTGGCGTGCCTGGAGCTGGGTCAGGATGACGCTCGAGATGCGCGACTGGTCGAGGGTCGGCGCGAGCGCTTCGGCCCCGGCCGCGGCTTCGGCAGCCTTGCCCTCGGCGGCGGCGACCGGTACGACCGGCAGCGGCATCGTCGAAGCGAACGTGGTCGCGCCGACGGGGTCGGATGCGAGCGCCGGCGGTTCCGGCGCGGCGAAGGGGCCGAACCCGAGAGCCGCGCAGGCGGCGAGGAGGAGAACCGGAAGCGCGAGGCGCGGGGCGAGAGAGTTGCGCCGGTTTCGGCCCGGTTCGGGTCGCTGCGGGTTCGTGCGTTCGTGCATCGAGCTCAGCTCCTGATCTTGGGTTCGTTGTTTCGTGCTTCGGTCTTACGTTGCTCGCCGGGCTGATGTTAGGTGTTTCGTTCGCCCGAACTCCCGCCCGGAGGCCCCGCCGAAGCCGGCTCCAATGGTACCCCAACGGTCCCGCAGGGGCCACCGGTGGCTCCGGGCCCCTCGGCGGGGCGGAGGCGCATCGAGGCGTTGTCTCTATCGGAATTCGACGGCGCTTCCTTGCAAGATTCGTCAAACACGGGACATCGCGGGCGAGCCCGCTCGAGTCAGGCCGGTTGAACGCGTCGTTCGCGGCGCCTATTCTGGGACTTCCCCCGGCGAACGCGCCGGCGGCCGAAGCGTTTCCTACGGAGATTCCTCATGCTTGGTCGTACGTTTTTCTGGATGCTCCTCCTGGTCTGCGGTTTCGGGATCGATCCGGGCTCGGTGGCGATCGCGAGGCAGGCGGAGAGCGAGGGTGAGCCGGCTCGTCCGTTCGAGTCCAAGGATGTCGCTGCCGCCGAGAAGCTGATCGGCCTGGAGCTGACCGACACCGAACGGGCGCTGCTGCTCGACGACGCCATGCGAAACCTCAGGCGCTACGAGACTCTTCGCTCGGTCGAGATCGGCAACGAGGTCATGCCGGCCATCGAGTTCGATCCCGTACTTCCGGGGATGAAGTTCGAGTCCGAGCAGCGACCGCTTCGATTCGCGCCGGTCGAGGGAGTCGAGCGGCCCGCGACGAATGCCGAGCTGGCGTTCCTGAGCGTCGGCGAGCTCGGTGCGCTCCTTCGCGCCAAGAAGCTGACGTCCACCGAGCTCACCAAGGTGTATCTCGAGCGCTTGCGGAAGTACGGCCCTCGGTTGGAATGCGTCGTGACGCTCACCGAGGAGCTCGCACTCGAGCAGGCTCGCCGCGCCGACGCCGAGCTCGCGGCGGGCAAGGACCGCGGACCGCTGCACGGAATCCCTTACGGGGCGAAGGATCTGCTTGCCGTGCCGGGCTACCCCACGACGTGGGGAGCGGAGCCGTATCGTGATCAGCGCATCGAGGAGACGGCGACCGTCATCCAGCGGCTCGAGGATGCCGGTGCCGTTCTCGTCGCGAAGCTGACCCTCGGCGCGCTCGCCTGGGGCGACGTGTGGTTCGGCGGCATGACGCGAAACCCGTGGAAGCCTCAGCAGGGCTCGAGCGGTTCGTCCGCCGGCTCGGCGAGCGCGACCGCAGCCGGTCTCGTGGCGTTCTCGATCGGGTCGGAGACCTGGGGCTCGATCGTCTCCCCGAGCACGCGATGCGGCGTGACGGGGCTGCGGCCGACGTACGGTCGCGTGTCGCGGCACGGCGCGATGGCGCTTTCCTGGACGATGGACAAGCTCGGGCCGATCTGCCGGACGGTGGACGACTGCGCGCGCGTGTTTCATGCGATCCACGGCCCGGACGGCGTCGACGGCACGCTGTATGACGTGCCGTTCAACTACGACGCCACGCGACCGCTCGAGGAGATCCGTGTCGGCTTCGTCGAGAGTGCGTTCGCGGGCGATCGCGTTCGCCGCGACCGGGCGACGCTCGACGTGCTGCGCGAGCTCGGCGTCAAGCTGATCCCGGTGGAGCTTCCCGAGCTTCCGGTGGCGTCGATGGCGTTCATCCTCAACGCCGAGGCGGCGGCCGCGTTCGACGGGCTCACTCGCTCCAACGAGGACGACCGCATGGTCCGGCAGATGGCGCAGGCCTGGCCGAACGCTTTCCGGACCGCGCGGTTCGTGCCTGCCGTCGAGTACATCCAGGCCAATCGCCTACGAACGCTCGCCCTCCGGGAGATGGCGAAGATCTTCGAGGACGTCGACGTGTACGTCGCCCCCTCGTTCAGCGACAATCTGCTGCTGACGAATCTGACCGGGCACCCGGCCGTGGTCTTGCCGAACGGCGCAAACCGCGGAGCCGTGACGGGCGCCAGCATCACGCTTACGGGGAACCTGTTTGCCGAGGGCGAGGTCCTGGCGGTCGCGCGGCGGATCCAGGAAGCCACCGAGTTCCACCGTATGCATCCGGACCTGGACGAGACGCTCGGCAGCATCGAGGGAGACGAGTCCGGAAACTAGCGTCGGGTCGTCGGTTGCTACGAGTCCGGCTTTTCGGTCTACTCTTGGCGGGCGACAACCGACTGGAACCACTCCGCATACGAGATCGAGGTCCGGCTCCGCGATGGGCAAGAAGGACGCGAAGAGCAAGAAGAAGGCGAAGGACGATCCCCGCGCGGTCGCGCCGGCGCCGGTCGACCGAGGGCGTTGGCTCGCCGCGGCGGGCGTCTTGTTCGTTGCGGTGTTCGTCGCGTTCGGAGCGTCGGCGGGACACGAGTTCGTCCAGTTCGACGACCACGAGTACATCGTCGACAACCCGAACGTGAAGGGTGGGCTCACGGGCGCGAGCCTCGCGTGGGTCTTCACGTCCGTGCATCACCTCAACTGGCATCCGCTCACGTCGATCACGATGATGATCGACGTGTCGATGTTCGGGCTCGACGCCGGCAAGCACCACATCGTGAGCGTGCTCATCCACGTGGGCACCGCGTTCCTGCTGCTGCTCGCCCTCGTGCGCCTGACCGGAGCGTTCTGGACGAGCGCGCTCGTCGTGGGGCTCTTCGCGTTGCATCCGCTTCGCGCGGAGTCCGTCGTGTGGGCGGCCGAGCGCAAGGATGTCCTCTCGGGCTTGTTCTGGGCCGCGACGCTCGTCGCGTATGCGGGCTATGCGCGAACCCCGGACGCCCGACGATACGCATGGGTGGCGGTGGGCCTCGCGTGCGGCCTCATGTCGAAGTCGATGGTCGTGACCCTGCCGTTCGTGCTTCTCCTGATGGACGTGTGGCCGCTCGGACGCTGGAGCTTCGCGAGCTCCGATTCCGTCCCCTCCGGCCTCTCGCCGGTTTCGAAGGGGAAGCTCGTCCTGGAGAAACTGCCGTTCTTCGGTCTCGTGGTGATCACCGGCGTCGTGACGGTGCTCGCGCAGGGTGGCTCGGTCCAGAAGCTCGGCGGGCTGCCGCTCACGGAGCGGATCTGGAACGCCGCGATCTCCTACGTGATGTATCTCGTCGACACGGTGTGGCCGACGGGGCTCGCCGTGTTCTATCCGCATCCGCTCGCGCTCGACCCCTCGGCAACGCAGCTCGTTCCCGGGCTCCTGGCGATGGGATTCCTGATCGCCGTCACGGCGGTCGTGCTTCTCGCGTCGCGCCGTCGCCCGTACCTGGGCGTCGGTTGGCTGTGGTATCTCGGAACGATGGCGCCGGTGATCGGAGTCATCCAGGTGGGCTCGCAAGCGCG
>CAZQZX010000054.1:8959-31194 GCA_964597885.1 uncultured Planctomycetota bacterium | reverse complement strand
CAGCAGTACATCCCGATCGATACGACGAACATCCTCTTCATCTGCGGCGGTACGTTCGTCGGCCTCGAGGACATCGTGGCACGCCGCGCCGGTCGATCGCGGGTCGGCTTCATCAGCGACCCGGACGTGGCGTCGGACGAGCGTACGAAGACCGAGATGCTCGAAGAGGTCGAGGCGCAGGATCTGGTCGAGTTCGGGCTGATCCCCGAGTTCATCGGGCGCCTGCCGGTGGCGGGTGTGCTGAAGCCGCTCTCCGAGGACGACCTCGTCCGGATCATGCTCGAGCCGAAGAACGCAATCGTGAAGCAGTACCAGAAGATCTTCGAGATGGAGAACTGCGAGCTGCGCTTCACCGACTCGGCGCTTCACGAGCTCGCGAAGATCGCCAACAGCAAAGCGACCGGCGTTCGCGCGCTTCGCTCGATCATGGAGGACATGATGCTCGACGTGCTGTACGAGCTGCCCTCCATCAAGACGCCGCGACGCTACACGATCAACGACAAGGTCGTGCGCAAGGAAGCGACGCCGAAGGTCGAGACGATCAAGTCGCGGAAGAAGGCCGTCTAGGCACTTTCTTGTCCAGCCGCAGTGCCGTCCGAGGCCCGGTGATCGATCCCTCTACTGGCGACGGTTCTCGCCGTTGAAGGGCGTACGGTCCGGAAGATCCTGAAGGCCTTCGGTCGCTCGATCGCGATCGCCAACAACCGGCTGGAGCGTCAGGTATCGATCGCCTCTCAGGACGACGACACGGACTTCGCGTCCTTGCTCCGTCTTCTGGACCTGCTTCACGAGATCCTCGTTGCGACGGATGCGGAAGCCCTCGAACTCGACGACGAGATCGTCAGGCTCGAATCCGGCGGCCTGTGCCGGGGTACCCGGGCCGACATGAGCGATGAGCGCACCCTCGGGCATGCCGAGCTGCCGTGACTCGTAGCGCGAGAGACGGATCCCGAGGCCGCCTCGCGACACCGCCCCGCTCTCGATCAGCTGCTCCGCCACGCGTCGCGCGTAGTTCATCGGAATCGCGAAGCCGACGCCCGCCGACGTTCGGGTGAGGATCATCGTGTTGATCCCGATCACGCGGCCGCGAATGTCGACCAGCGGCCCCCCGGAATTCCCGGGGTTGATGGCGGCGTCGGTCTGGATGTAGATATCGGAGCCGAACAGGTCGCTGTCGCCTCCGATCTCGACGGCGCGCGCGGTCGTCGAGACGGTTCCGAGCGTGACGGTCCCCTGCAGGGCGAAGGGGCTCCCGATCGCGATCGCCGCCTGCCCCACCTCGACCCGATCGGAATCCGCGAGCTCGGCGGGAACGAGCTCGAGCCCGTCTCCTTCGACACGGATGACGGCGAGATCCGAGTAGGGGTCGGCGGCGACGAGCTTCGCTTCGTGGACCCGCGCCTCGTCCTGGCCGATCTTCACACGGATCCGGAGCGGCTCGGCCTCACCGATGACGTGCCAGTTGGTAAGGATGTGGCCGTCGGCGTCGAGGATGACGCCGGAGCCGCCGCGGGGCGTGCCCTGAGCCACGATGAATCCGTTCGTCCTGGGGCGCGGCTCCACGTCGATACTGACCACCGACGGACGCACGACCTTCGCCACCTTGATGACCGACTCGAAGGGATCCGGCGCACCGCGCAGCTCGGAGCGCAGGCGCTCCAGTTCGTCGACGTCGAGCACGGCCGACCCGCCGGGGGCCCCACGCAGGTTCAGCCAGTCGAACGAGATCCGGATACTCATGCCGAGCACGACGCACGACAGCGCGAGAAATCCGATAAAGCACAGGCGCCAGAGGACACGCATCGTCGCCTCCGATCGATTCCCAGTACGGTGCGGTGCGGCGCGGGCGGGTCAACGGGCTCCGACACGCTCACGCGGCTCGCTTACTTCGCGAAACGACCCTTCAAGCTCTGCTTCCCACCCGAGCGAAGAATCTGAAGCTCGAGCGGGTCGCCTTCCTCAATCGTCTCGAGCTTCGCGCGGATGTCGCGCGGCGTCGAGACTCGGACCCCGTTGATGGACACCAGGATATCATAGGCCCGGAGCCCGAGGGACTGGGCAACCGACCCGGTTTCGACTTCCTCGACGAGGATTCCTTCATTCGCGTCCAGGCTCAGATGATTCCGCAGGACACCCGGAATCTCGCCACAGAGGATCCCGAGGCGCTTGGGCGGCGCGCTCGGGAGCCGCGAATCGGGTCGCACGAGATCCTGTGGCGTCGACGGACGCGGGAGCGGCAGTCGACGGTTCGATCGGGGGCGATTCGCGCCCCCGCCATTCCCGAACCGGAAGCGGAATCCGTCCAGAAGCAGGTCTCCGGCCCGATCCATCCGATCGAGGCCGAGCCGCTTCGCCAGATCCGGGTAGTTCTTGCGGAAGTCCTCGAGGTCCTTGGCTTCGAACGTCTCGACCGAGGTATCACCTGTCTCGTCTCGCCGTGTCACGGTGGCCTTGGCGCCGTCCTGACCGCTCTCGAACGCGAGCGTCTCGTCCCCGTCCTGGATCTGCACGTTGAGGTTCGAAGACGACGCGAAGCCGTTGACCGGGAAGTCCGAAGGACCCATGCGCCGCAGCTGCTCGAACTGCTTCAGGAGCTCCGACTGGCGGCGCTCGAAATCCTCGAGCATCTGCTGCATGCTCGACCCGTCCCGGAAGAACGAGTCCATGCCGAGGCCATCGCGAAGGGGCGATCGCCGGAAGAAGTCGTCGAACATCTGGCCCGAGCGCGGTCGCGGCGCAGCGAATCCGTCGGCCCCTCCTCGGGCCTTCGAGTCTTCGTCACGTCGGGCGTTCGGAGTCGCCGGAGTCGCCGGAGTCGCCTTCGGGTTCGAGAAGCGCCGAGCACTCTCCTGGTTCAGCCGGCTCTCGTCGAGCAGTCTGAGGAGCCGCTTGCTCCTCCAGCGGATCTCGGCATCCTCATCGCGCGTGCCTCGCTCGAGCACCTTGCGCGCCGATTCCCCGGCATCGGCCAGGGCTTCGTAGGCGTCCTCTCGAATCTTGAAGTTGTCGTCGCCCATCGAACGAAGGAGCTCGTTCAGCTTCGCGTCCCCTTTTGACGCCGATGGATCGCTGTCGTCGGCGCCACCGGGCTTCACGCCCTCGGCCAAGAGGATCGCGCTCGCGGCACCACCCACCGGCACACCGCCGACGTACAAAAGGATGAGAAACGAAACCAAGAAGATCGTCGCGCGCTTCATCGTCACCTCCTCCTGTTCAGGGTTCGCGTTTCGGGGGGTTGTCCTGCTGGCCCGAGCCGCCCTGGGTCTTGTCGGCGCCCGGGGCCTTGTCGGCGCCCGGGGCCTTGTCGGCGCCCGGGGCTCGGTCGGTCTTGCCTTCTGTCTCGATCTCGATTTCCACGTCTTCCTCTTCCAGCAACGGGGCCTTCCGCAGGTCGAGCGTGAACGTGAGGCGGGCGCCGTTTCGCAGGATCACCACGCGGGCCTTCTCCCCGCTGTTCGTCTGCATGAGGGCGTCGTGCAAGAGCTCGGCCGTGGACGTCGATGCATCGTTGAACTGCGTCAGGACATCCGACTGACGGATTCCGGCGATCTCCGCCGGGCCGCCGCGCGACACGCCCACCACCCGCAGCCCCTGCACCTTCTTCGGCGCCGGACCGGTCAGGGTCGTGACGGTCGGCTCCACCCGAACGCCGAGCCACGGACGACCGCTCGCCATCGGAAGCGGGGAAGCCGCGGCCATCCGCGATTGCTCCGACGCCGACAGGATGCGACGGGCCGACTGAAGGACGCGTTCGATCGGCAGCGCGAAGTGGATTCCCTGGACGGTGTCGGCGGCAGTCCCGAGCCGGTTCCGCTCGATAGGACGCCGAAACGCCAGGTCGGTCAGATCCACACCCGCGGGCGCCGGTACCGCGTCACGCTCGTCCGCTTCGGCGATAGCCCGCTCCTCGAGCCAACGAAAGAAGAGCGCTTCGGTGGATGGCGGAACGTCGCCGCGCTCTCGGGCCGAAGCCTGCGCGTCGCGAAGGAAAAGGAAGAACTCGGTCATCTCGCCTTCGGCGGAGCTCCCCGAGGACGTGGAGCGCGACGGGCGCGCCGGATCCCGGAAGCTCGACGTGACCATTCCCACGACCCGACCACGGGCATCGACGACCGCCCCGCCGTAGTCCCCGGGATGGACGCTCGATGCGATCTGCATCATGGGCAATGCCGAACCGTCGTCCATCTTCATGCGACGCAGACCGCTCATCATGCCGAGCGAGGGTGAGCCCGCGAGCCCGTACGGATTCCCGACCGTGATGATCAGGGATCCGGTGGGAAGCGCTCGCGCGAAGGAAGCCGGCAGGTCCCCCGTCGCGAACGGCGCGGACACCGGAATCGACGGGAGCCGGACGTTCGCCAGCCGAAGGACGGCTACGCCCGTCGACGAGTCGTGGCCGACGGCGATCGCCTCGTGGCGCACACCGTCGCGAGCCCGCACGGTGATCCTCGCCGTTCCGACCACAGCGTCGGAAACCGTGATGACGTACTCGCCCTCATCGACGGAGAGACCGGAGAAGTGCAGCACGTCGGACTCGCTCGTCGCGGCGTTCGGCGTGGCGTCCACTCGGACCACCGCCGGAAGTACGCTCGTCACGGCGCGACGCACCTCGGAATCGAGACGGTCGAGAAGGACCGGCGGATTGGAAGGCGTGCGCGCCTGTGCGTCGGCCAGGATCCCGGCCGCCGCCCAGATCAAGATCAGAATGCGTATCAAGAATGGCCTCATGATGGACGGACCCTCCACCCGGGGGCATGAACAACGGTTGAACGAAGGCGAAAGCATCGCCTAGAAATCGTACTCCTGCACGACCCGGCGCAGCAGGCCGGCCCCAGGAAGGCGAACGCCCTCGGGGACTTCCTGCAAGCCTTCGAGCGGGTTCTCGGTGTTCACCGGCGTCGCTACCGCAGGTGAACCGGGGGTTCCGAGTCCCTCACTGCCGAGGTCGGCAAGGCCTTCCGTACCGAAATCCGTGGCCGGTTCGGTTCCCGACTCCGCCACGCCGCCGCCCGTACCGCTCGTGGCCGGGAGCAGTCCGAGATCTCGCATCGAGAACCCGAACCCGAACGCGATCAACAGAAGCGCGGCCACGCTCGCCACGCGCAGCGAAGGACTCCGCCAGAGCGGGTCGCGCCGAGACGATCGCCCCGCTTCCGACAGCAGACGGCTCTGGATCGCCTCCCACGCTCGATCGGCCTCCGCTTCGTCACTCTCGTCCGATTCCGGACGGCAGTCGCGCAGCGCGGCCAGGTCCTCGAGCGCGTGCTCGTAGCGGCGAGCTTCCTCGCCGAGCTCCGCGTCGTCTTCGATCGCCTTCTGAATCCGGTCGCTGGTCGCCTCGTCGAGGTCACCCCCGGCGAACAGCGGCAGCTCGTGAAAGATCTTCTCGCGTTCTTTGCGGTCCATCGTTCTCGACTCTCTCGTGTCTTGTATGTCTAGGCGTCCTGTCCTTCGAACCGTCGGACCCACAGCTCCTTGAAGAGCTTCCTCGCCTTGTGGAGCCGCCAGCGAACATTCGCGTGCGAGCAGCCCACGATCTCGGCGATGTCCTTGCAGGAGTGCTGCTCGACGTCTCGCAGCAGGATCATCGTTCGGTACTTCTGAGGCAGCACGGACAGGATCTTCCGGATCTGCTCGCCCAGTTCCCGCTTCTCGAGCGAGGTCCGGGGCGAGTGACCGTGCGGCAGGGCGTCTCCGATGCCGTCATCGAGCGAGACGGCCTTGTTCTTCGGCCCCTTGCGGAGCGCGTCGATGCACAGATTCGTCACGATGCGGTACAGCCAGGTGTAAAAGCTCTTGCCGGTGTCGAATCGATCGATCGACTTGAAGACCCGGACAAACGCCTCCTGGACGATGTCGTTGGCCTCCTCACGATCGTTGATCATCTCGTAAGCGATCCAGAAGGCTTTCTTCTGGTAGCGACGCACGAGCGTCTGGTACGCAGCCTGGTCGCCCTCGCGGCAGCGCTCGACGAGCGCCCCGTCGATGCGCGCCTGCTCGGCCTTTGCCGCGGCGGCGTCCGCCTTGGCGGCCTTCGCTTTCGCGGGCTCGCTCTCGGCGTTATCGGCGGGGGTGGCGCGCAGCATCGCGCGCCACTCCCGACCGTCGATTGCCATCGATAGCTCGTTTGCCATGGTCACGACTCCATCCGACCTGCGCTCGATCAGCGACTGCCGAGCGTGGCGAAAATCTCCATTTCGCGACCCTTGCGAAGGATCTGGATACCCACCCGCTTGCCGGCGCCGGCGGATCGGATGACCTCACCGAGGCGCTCGCGGGTGCCGATCGACTGGCCGTTGATCGTGACGAGCACGTCGTACTGCTTCAGCCCCGCGGCCTGCGCCGGGGTGTCCTCGACAACGCTATCGATGATCAGGCCCGCACCTTCCGGAACGCCGAGGATGCGTCGCGACTCGTCGCCGAGCTCCGCGACCTGCACGCCGAGATAGCCCGGCGCGCTCGACTCTTCGATCTCTTCTTCCGGAACGACCTCTTCCTCGACGATCTCTTCGATCTCCTCGATCTCGATCGCCGGGGCTCCCGGCGCGCCGAGGTCACTCGGACGGGCACCGAGCGTCGTGGTCACGGTGCGAACGTCACCACCGCTGCGAACTCGAAGGGTGATCGAGTCGCCGGCGCGGAACGACTGAACCAGCGACGGGAACGACTGCCCGTTCTCGACTTCCTGGTTGTTGACGGCAAGGATGACGTCGCCTTCCTTCAGGTTGGCTCGCTCCGCCGCCGTACCCGGGATGGTCTGCTGGACGACGGCTCCTCCACCGTCTCCCGAGCCCAGGTACACACCGAGGAAGCCCGGGCCACTGCCGAAGTCCTCGACGATCTCTTCTTCTTCGATCTCTTCGAAGGTGTTCTCGATCTCATCGCCTTCACCGACGAGCTGGAGACCGACGTTCATGGTTCGATTGCCGCGCTTCACGCGGAACTCGGCGCGCGAGCCGATCGAGCGCGCGAAGATGCTGTCCGCGAGCGCGTCGACGTCGTTCACCGGGCGTCCGTCCACCGCGAGGATGACGTCCTCGACCGCCAGTCCGGCCGCGGCCGCCGGCGATCCGTCCTTCACCTCGACGATCTCGACGCCGTTGCCGCCGGCTTCGGGATCCTGGATGACGATGCCGACCCACGGACGATCGTCGCCGTCCTCCTCGGCCTCTTCTTCCTCGACGAGCTCGGCCTGCAGCTGGATACGCGGGGCGGACTCCGCCGGGACCCCCGATGCCAGATCGTTCGGGCGCGTTCCGAGCGTCGCGTAGAACGTCGCCTCGCGTCCGTCTCGTGAGACACGAAGACCGACCGTCTCGCCCGGCTTGCGCCCGGCGATCGCCGCGATGAGCTCGCTCGTGTTGGTGGTCGTGTTGCCGTCCACGCTCTGGATCACGTCTCCGGCGCGGAGACCGGCCGAGCTGGCCGCCGAGCCGTCGTAGACCTCGCTGATTCCGACGCCGCTGGCGGAATCCTCGATGCTGACGCCGAGCCATCCGCGATCCCCGCCCGGGGTATCGCCGGCGGCCCCGATCAGCCGGCCGATCTCGCCCTGCGCGAGCCCTCGCTCCTGGAGGAGCTTGCGCAGCTGCTCGTTGTTGCGAAGCTGCTCCATCGCTTCCGGGCCCTCGAGCCGGATCGCGAACGAGCGCTCACCCTCGCCATCGCCCCCGAAGCGCATCACCCGACCCATGGCCGGCTCTTCGCGGTCGCTCATCGCCTCGTCGATCATCTTGTCGATGTCGCGGCGAAGCTCCTCCATCTGGCGCTCCATCCGCTCCTGGATCTCCGCCAGGATCCGGGCCTTGATCTCCTCCCGGTCCTGCGCGAGGGCGTCGGCCCCCGGGACGAGCATGAGCGCGAGAAGCGCCCCCGACAGCAGCTGAACCATGCGCTTCATGAGATCGACTCCTTGTTCTTGGTTCTCTCGGCCTTCCGAAACACCTGGACCCATGGGATCTATCGGATGGATCGGCACCCCGAAAGAGTTATTTCGAAGGTGTTTAGGTGAAACAGCCCTTGCAGCCCCTCGGATCACATGTGGATACGGGAGAGCGGGCTTCCTGTTGGAGAGATTTGAGGGCCGAATCTCGGCTTACATCTGCCGGAACTTGTCCTGCCGTCGGCGGATCAGGTCGTCCATCGGGATGGACTGGAGCTCCTGCAGGTGGTGGAGGATCCGCTTCTTCAGGATCTCGGCCATGGCGCCCTTGTCCCGGTGGGCGCCGCCGAGCGGCTCGTCGACGATCTCGTCGATGATCCCGAACCCCTTCAGGTCCGGCGCCGTGAGCTTGAGAGCCCCCGCCGCCTTCGAAGCCATCTCGCCGTCCTTCCACATGATCGCCGCGCACCCCTCGGGCGAGATGACCGAGTAGTAGGCGTACTTCAGGACGCAAACCACGTCCCCGACGCCGATTCCGAGCGCCCCGCCGCTACCGCCCTCGCCGGTCACGATGCAGATGATCGGCGTGCGCAGGCGGGCCATCTCCATGATGTTCTTGGCGATGGCGTAGGCCTGGCCCCGCTCCTCCGCGCCGACGCCGGGATAGGCCCCCGGGGTGTCGATCAGTGCGATCACCGGAAGGCCGAACTTCTCGGCGAGCTTCATCTTCACGAGGGCCTTGCGGTACCCCTCGGGATGCGCGCAACCGAAGTGGCAGGCGATCTTTTCCGCCGTGGAAGTGCCCTTGCGGTGGCCCACGAGCATGACCCGCTGATCGCCGATCCGGGCGATGCCGGTCACGATCGCACGGTCGTCCGCAAAGGCCTTGTCGCCCGCGAGCTCCATGAAGCCGTCGCACATGCGGGCGATGTAATCATCGACCAGCGGCCGGTCGGGATGTCGGGCCACGGCGACGCCCTGCCAGGGATCCAGGGAGGCGTAGGTTTCCTCGAGCAGTCGGGAGCATCGCTCGCGCAGGGGGTTGATCTCGCCGTTGAGATCCATCCCCGTCGTCGCGGCGAGGTTCTTCAGCTCTTCGATCTTGTCTTCGAGTTCGAGAATGGGCTGCTCGAACTCGAGACCCTTGCGTCGGTTGCTCGAGCTTCCGGCCATGGTCTCGTCCCTTTTTTCTAGGTCCCGGGCAACCGCACAGAATATCTTCCCGCGAGCGAGTCCGCCACGGACAAGCCGAGCCGCGGCGCGCTCTTGCAGCACCACCCTTCCAACGTAGAATAACGGCTCACGGGGCGGGCGAGGCGGCCTTCCCCCTCCCCCATGGTTCCCACCGGAGACGTCCGAGCGTTGGAAACCCGTATCGAAGTCGCCCTCCAGGACGGACTCGAGGACGCGACCGGCCTGGCGATCGCCTCGGAGATCCGCGATCGCGGCATCGAAGGCGTCCGAGCCGTCCGCGTCGTTCAGGTCTACCTCATCGACGGCGAGATCGCGAAAGATCAGGCAACCGTCATCGCCCGCGACCAGATCGTCGACCCGGTCTGCGAGCACTATCGAATCGACGCGCCCATCGACCCGCCCGCGCTCTACGACGACTGCCCGATCCACGAGATCAAGGTCATCAAGAAGCCCGGCGTCACCGATCCCGTTGGCGAGAGCGCACTCGGCCAGATCCGGCGCCTCGGCACGGATGTCGAAGGCGTTCGCACGGCGAAGCGCGTCTTCCTGTACGGACAGGTCGACGAGGACGAACGAGAGACGATCGGCACCCGCGTGCTCTCGAATCCGCTGATCGAGAACACCGTCCATGGTGAGTCGCCGTTCCCCGGCCGCCCCGAACCGACGCCCTATCGCTTCGAGCGCACCGAGATCGCGATCCGCGAAGCCGATGACGCAACCCTCGAAGCCATCAGCCGCGACCGCATGCTCTCGCTCGACCTCGGCGAGATGCAGGCGATCCGCGAGTGGTACCGCAAGGCCGACCGCGAGCCGACCGACGTCGAGCTCGAGACCATCGCGCAGACGTGGTCCGAGCACTGCAAGCACAAGACCTTCGGCGGCGCCATCGAAATGGAAGGCGGTCCTTCGTACGGCAATCTCCTCAAAGAGACGATCATGCAGGCCACGCGCGACATGGACCTGCCGTGGTGCGTCTCGGTCTTCCACGACAACGCCGGCATCATCACCTTCGACGAGAAGTGGGATGTCTGCTTCAAGGTCGAGACGCACAACCATCCGTCCGCGCTCGAACCGTACGGCGGCGCCGGAACGGGGATCGGCGGGGTCATTCGCGACATCCTCGGCACGGGCCTCGGCGCCCGACCGATCCTCAACACGGACGTGTTTTGCTTCGGCCCGCTCGATCTTCCGCGCGACAGCGTCCCGCCCGGCGCCCTTCATCCGCGACGCGTCATGCGTGGCGTCGTGAGCGGCGTCCGGGACTACGGCAACCGGATGGGAATCCCGACCGCAAGCGGCGCGGTCTGCTTCGACGAACGCTACGTCGGCAACCCGCTCGTCTACTGCGGGACGGTCGGCATGATCCCTCAGGGCATGCACGAGAAAGCCGCGCAGGCCGGCGACCGGATCCTCGTCGTCGGGGGCCGCACCGGTCGCGACGGGATCGGCGGCGCGACGTTCTCGTCGACGGGCCTCACCCGCGAGTCCGAGACCGTCTCCTCGGGTGCCGTGCAGATTGGACACCCGATCGTCGAGAAGAAGGTCCTCGACACGCTTCTGCAGGCGCGCGATCAGCGCCTGTTCCGCTGCGTCACCGACTGCGGCGCCGGCGGCCTCTCGTCGGCGGTCGGCGGGATGGGCGCGGAGCTCGGCGCCCACGTCGAGCTCGAGAAGGTGCCGCTCAAGTACAGCGGACTCACCTACGCCGAGATCTGGATCTCGGAGGCCCAGGAGCGCATGGTGCTCGCGGTGCCGCCCGAGAACCTCGACGCGATCCTCGAGATCTTCCGGGCCGAGGACGTCGAAGCCACCGACATCGGCGCGTTCACCTCGGACGGACGACTCGTGCTCACGTACGAGGGCGCGCAGGTCGGCGACCTCGAGATGGAGTTCCTCCACGACGGTCTCCCGCGGATCGTTCGCAAGGCCAGCTGGAAACCGCCGGTCGAGCGCGGCGAGCACGAGGACCTCGACGATCTCCCGAACGTCAACGACCACGGACCTGACCTGCTCCGCGTGCTCGCGGCCCCGAACGTGGCGTCGAAGGAGTGGATCATCCGGCAGTACGATCACGAGGTCCAGGGCGGCCTTGTCGTGAAGCCGCTGCAGGGCGTTCGTCACGACGGCCCCGGCGATGCGGTGCTGGTCACTCCGGTGCTCGGAAGCCGTCGCGCGGTCGCCGTCTCGAACGGCATCAACCCGTGCTACGGCGACCTCGATCCGTACCACATGGCGACCTCCGCGATCGACGAGTCGATCCGCAACCTGGTCGCGACGGGATGTCCGATCGACCGGATCGCGCTTCTCGACAACTTCTCCTGGGGGAACACCAACCGCCCGGACCAGCTCGGGGCTCTGGTGCGAGCCGCCGAAGCCTGTCGGGACGCGGCGCTCGCCTACAAGGCGCCGTTCATCTCCGGGAAGGACAGCCTCAACAACGAATTCGAAGCCGACGGCGAGACGATCATCATCCCGCCGACGCTCCTGATCTCGGCAATCGGCGTCATGGACGACCTCGCCGAGGCGCGAACGATGGACCTCAAGGAGGCCGGCAACCGGATCTACCTCGTCGGCGCCACGCACGAGGAGCTCGGCGGATCGCAGTATCTCGCGACGCTCGGCCGAACGGGCCGTCGATGCCCCGCGGCCGACCTCGAGCTGGGGCCGCGTATCGCCGCCGCCGTCGCCAAAGGCCTCCGCGCCTCGGGCGCCCGGGCGTGCCACGACCTGTCGGATGGCGGCCTCGCCGCCGCGGCAGCCGAGATGGCCTTCGCCGGCGGCCTCGGAATGGAGCTCCGGCTCGCCGATGTCCCGCGCGGCGCCGGGGTCCGGGATCGAAACGATATCCTCCTCTTCGCGGAATCGAACCATCGCTTCCTCGTCGAGGTGCCCGCGGCCGGCTGCGCCGCGTTCGAGAAGGCGCTCGAGGGGCTTCCGCACGCCGTCGTCGGCGAGGTGGTCGCCGACCCGAGACTGCGCATCCAGGGAACCGACGGCGCGAGCGTCATCGACGAGTCGATCGAGATCCTTCGCCAGACGTGGCGCGACGCGATCGAATGGCAGGGGCGCAACGCCAAGGGCGATAGCTAGAAACCCGGCCGGCGAGGGTCACGGGACGAGAATCCCCTCATCGCCGGCGGCATGAAGATCAGGAGAGACGACGGATGGGTCGACCGCGAGCGCTCGTGCTGCG
Source organism: uncultured Planctomycetota bacterium (assembly GCA_964597885.1). Taxonomy (GTDB): domain Bacteria; phylum Planctomycetota; class JACOTG01; order JACOTG01; family JAUIME01; genus CAZQZX01. The sequence continues at coordinate 18,925 of CAZQZX010000054.1, read as the reverse complement.
AACGGCGGGAACCAATTGCGACGCCGAGGCCGTCCACGCCTGCGAGCTCGCGGGCGCGGAAGTCGAGCGCCTGCATATCCATAGACTGCTGGCCGATCCGACGCTCCTCGAGCGCTATCACCTCCTGATCCTACCGGGCGGCTTCAGCTACGGGGATGACATCGGCGGCGGCCGCATCCTCGCCAACGAGATCCGCCACCGCCTGGCCGAGCCCTTCGAACGCTTCACGACCGAAGGAAAGCTCGTGCTCGGCATCTGCAACGGATTCCAGGTCCTGGTAAAATCCGGCCTGCTTCCGGGCGGAGTGCCGGGTCCGACGCCGACCGTGACGCTCACGCACAACGACTCGAACCGCTTCGAAGACCGCTGGGTCTACCTGAAGGCGGTCTCGGATCGATGCGTGTTCGTCGAGCGCGGCGAGATCCTCTACCTGCCGGTGGCACACGCGGAGGGCAAGTTCATGACGATCGACGACGACGTCACCGAGCAGCTCCGCACGAACGACCAGATCGCGTTCGTGTACACGGACGCGCAGGGCCGGACGATCGGGTACCCCGGAAACCCGAACGGCTCGATCCACGACATCGCCGGAATTACCAGCCCGAACGGTCGCATGCTCGGGCTGATGCCTCACCCGGAGCGGCACGTGTCGCCGTACCAGCACCCGAGCTGGACGCGACGACCGCCCGGACCGAACGACGAAGGAGCGGGCCTCGCGATCTTCCGTCGAGCCATGGAGCTCGCGAAGGCCGAGCTGGTTTGAACCACGCGAACGGAAAGGTGGCAATCATGAAGCACACGGCAGTCCTGTGCCTGACGATGGCGATTCTCATCGGTTGTGGCGGCGGCGGAGGTGGCGGCGAGACGAAGTCGAGCGCGAACCGATCGACGCCGGGCGACGTCAAGGCCAACGAGTGGATCTCGATCGACGGCGGCTCCTACAAGGCGGGCGACAACCGCTTCGACAACTTCCCCCTCAAGGGCTACAAGGTCCCCGGCTACGAGATTCAGAAGTTCGAGGTGACGAACCACCAGTACAAGACGTGGCTCGACACGCTCACGCCGGAGCTCCGCGAAGAGCACACGCCGAAGGAGCACTTCACGAAGAAGGCGGCGTGGGTCGACGGCTGGTACCCGGAAGGCGCGCACAACCACCCGGTCGTGAACATCACGTACAAGAGCGCGAAGGCTTACGCGGAGGGCAACGGCTGGAAGCTCCCGACGCGCGTTCAGTGGGAAGTCGCGGCGCGCGGCACCGACCTGAAGGCGTTCCCCTGGGGCGACTCGTTCGTGACCGCGAACGGCAACATCGGCGGGAGCGACCTCAAAGACGTCGGATCGTACGACGCCGGCAAGAGCTGGTGCGGCACGTACGATCAGACCGGCAACGCGTGGGAGTTCACGCAGTCGTCCTATGACAAGACGAACCGTGCCAAGCTCCTCAAGGGCGGATCGTACATGGAGAAGGAAGAGCTCTTCTTCCTCTCGGCGAACAACCTCTCCGCGCCGCTCGGTGACTTCAACCCCAACTGGGGATTCCGCTGCGCGCGGTAAGTTTCTCGATTCGATTTTCAAACGGCCGACAGCGGTAAGTTCGCCGCTGCCGGCCGTTTCTCTGTCTCCGCCCCGCCGCGCGCTCCCGCCCGCCTAAAGTCGCCGCCCCGCGATCCGATAACTGCACGTGGTCCCGGTGCGCTGTCGGTCCGTTCTCGCCCGGGATCCCCTTGTCGCCCAGGCTCCCAGGTCCAGGTCGGTACACCGATGACGCCCCGCGAAGAGCTCATCGAGATCCAGCGGCGGATGGTCCGCGATCTCAAGCGAGAGATCTACGACTCGCTGTACGGGAACTCCACCCGTCTGCAGCGGTATGCCAAAAGCTATGGAAAGCACTTCACGACCCCCGGTGAGATCACCGATCGCGAAGTGTTTCTCGAGCGGGCAGCCGCGTCGGACGTCGTCTATCACGGCGACTTCCACACCCTGAAGCTCTCCCAGCTTTCTCCGATCAAGATCCTTCGTGCGCTCGAAGATCGGGGGCGGCGCGTCTGCTTGGCCCTCGAAATGTTCTGCGCTCGAGACCAGGCGGTCCTGGATCGGTTCGCGCGCCTCGAGATCACCGAGGAGGAGTTCCTCGAAGCGATCGCCTACGAAGAGACCTGGGGCTTCGACTGGAACAACTACCGCAACCTCGTCTACTTCGCCCTGGGACGAGGGATTCCGGTGCTCGCGCTCGACTGTCGCGACACCGCCGAAGACGTCTCGATCGAAGCCCGCGACGACTTTGCGGGAAGGCGTATCGCCGAGCGCCTCGAGAGTCACCCCGACGAGCTGGTCTACGTCTTCTGCGGTGAGCTGCATCTCGCGCCCGACCACCTGCCGGAATCGGTCGACCGAGCCGTCGCCGATCCGGAGCCCCCCAAGCGCACGATCCTCTACCAGAACAACGAGGATCTCTACTGGATGCTCGCCGAGCAGGAGCTCGAGCACGACGCGAGCCTCGTCCAGCTCGACGACGACCAGTTCTGTCTGATGAACAGCACTCCCCTCGTCGTCTATCAGTCCTACCGCAACTGGGCCGAGCACCAGGAGGAGCTCGCCCAGGCCGCCGACGGCTGGTGGGACGGCACCGGCAACACTTTCGACTACACGGACCAGGTGCACCAGCTCGTCCGGATCGTCGCCGACTTCCTGGACATCCGATGCGCGGACCTCGACGACTTCACGGTCGTTTCCGCCGAGGACTTCGACTTCCTCGATCGACTCAGCTCGCGCTATCGCCTGAGCGACGAGCGGATCCGCGAGATCCTGGACGAGGTCGAGCACCGCAAGAGCTTCATCGTCCCCGAGGCGAGCCTGATTTACCTCTCGAACATCTCGATGAATCGGGCGGCCGAGGAAGCCTCGCGCTACGTGCACTTCCGGCTCGCCGGCTTCGGAGGAACGCCGAGCGATCCGCGCGAGGCGTTCTACACGGCCGTCATGAATCGCGCGGTCGGGTTCTTCGGCTCGAAGATCGTCAATCACAAGCGCACCGCGAAGCGCGAGTCCTACTACCGCAAGATCGAGACGCGGAACCGCCGCCGCCGCCTCGGTGAGAAGGAAGCGGGCTTCCTGCGGCTCGCGCGCTTCGTCCTTCAGCACAAGGAGCTCGAACGTCGCGTCCTCGAGCCCGGGCGACGTCTTTCGTGGCCGAAGAATATCTATCGCCTCGAGCCCGAGCTGGTCGGCGGGGTGACGGGGGCCCTCGGCAATCTCCTCGGCGATCGTATCTACGCGGGTATGATCACGGGCGACCTCGCCAAGGCGGAGATTCGCGAGCTCTTCGCGCGTCGATTCGAGGACGGCACGACCGCACGCGACACCTACTTCGACCTCTGCCGCCGAATCGCGCCGCTCGAGGCCGATCCCGACGGTTTGGCGCTCCCGCCCACCGGCGCGGCGTCCTGATCGCCTTCTCGGATCCATCGTGGTGTGAGCAGGGCCGACCGGGTATAATCGGCGCCGGAATCCGCGGCACTCGAACATCTGGGACTCGACTCCGAGGAATGCGTTGAACAGGTCCGCAATCGTCGCGCGCGACCCCCGCCGCCCGTCTGCCATACCGCCGCGGGGCCCGCTCATCCAGGCCCGGCTCTTTCTGACGCGGACGTTCCTGATTCCGTGCATCGCCGGTACGGCCATCGCCGTCACGCTCCTGCTGCGGGCCCCGGAACGTTACGAGGCCACGATCCCGATCTCGGTGCCGAGACCCGATCCGCCCAGCGCCCTCGACCGCGGCGATTGGGTGAGCGCCGACGCGGAGATCGAGCCCTTCCGCGTGTTCTTCCGATCCGAGGAACGGATGCTCGCCGCGCTCGAGCCCGCCACCGACGACGCGCCCCTCCGCGCCCGGCGCCTTGCCGGCCAGATCCGCGTTGAGTCGTCTCGACGCGGGGCCGAGAGGATTCGCGTGGACGTGACCCTGTGGGATACCGAGGCCGGCGTCGACAAGATCCTCGAGCGGCTGGTCGGCTGGCTCGTCCAGCGGTACGAACGGGTCGAGGACTTCGTGGCGCGCCAGAAGGATCGCCTCACCGAGCAGCGCACCCTCGTGAGCAACCGGATCGAGTCGCGGCTCTCCGACATCGAGATCCTCCTTGCCGAGCCTCTCGGTCTCGAGGAAGCCGACGCCCTCCTCGCTCGCGTCGAGGACAAGGATTGGACCGACGCCGTGCGCGAGAGCTGGCGCCGCGTCCACGGCTCGAACGAGGAGTCCGACTCGATGGGCAAGGAGCTCGTCGAGCTGCGCGACCAGATCCGCCGACAACGCCAGGGGCTGCTTCGCGAGCAGGGACTGCTGCGCGACCTCGATCAGCAACTGGCAACGGTGGATGGCAAGTCGAGATTCGTCGGCCCCGAGCCGGTCCGCGTCGAGGGAAGCCCCGAGACCGACCGCCGCGAGCGCGAGCCGCACTGGATCGGGCTCATCGCGGCGAGCGTCGGACTGGCCACCGGACTCGGCGCCATCCTGCTACGCCTCGGCGTCAGCGAGATCCGATCGATCGTGATGCGCATCCGCCGTCGGCTCAGCTGATCCGCCCGCTGCTCGCGCGACGACGCATCAGCCGTTGCCGGAGCCCGCGCCCTCTTGCTGCACGGCCAGCTCCTCGCGGACGTCGCCGAGGAACTCCTCGATCGTGCGGTCCACGCGAGCCAGCTCGTTGAGCCCCGTCAGGAAGACCTTGTCGGCGTTCGCCGGATCGGTCTGAACGAGCCGCATCCCGTTCTCGAGGAGCGACTGCGCATCCGAGATGGCCTTCTGGATCGTCATGACCTTCGCCTCGAGCACCAGGCGCCGCGATTCGAGCGCGATGGCGGCGATCGCCTGCTCGTACGCGCGCATGCGCTCGCCGACCTCGTTCAGGCGAAGCGTCGTCTGGTCGGTCATCTCTTTCATCTGATCGACCTGGATCCGGCGCCGAGAAACCCGATCGTACAGCTCTTCGCCGGCCTTGAGGAACGTGGCCTGCATGCCCATCAGCTTCGGCGTGGTCGTCTCGCCCGATCGGTACAGGTTCTGCAGCCGGGAGCGTTCCCGTACGTAGTTGTGGAAGTCCTGGCGCATCGTCTCGGCATCGGTCTCGAGCGCCGTGATGTCCCAGTGCGCGCGCAGCGTCCGGATCCCGGATTCGAGGCGCGTCACCTCGCCGTCGAGCTTCTCCTCGAGCTGGACGGCCGCCTGGAAGTTCTCTTCGATCGGCTGTCGGCATCCGACGATCGTCAGCAGCGCCAGCGCGCCGACCGCGTTCATCCACCGCGGGTTCTTCATCGCGTGCATCACCGCGCATCCACCCCTTCCGGAGCCAGGCTCCGATAGTCACCCTTCCGGACCGTGATCCCGGACTGATCGAAGTGCTCGAGCAGCGGGATGAGATTCTTTCGTGACGTGTCGACGTGATTCTTGATCTCCGCCGCAGTCAGCTGGCCATGCTCGCGCAGAGCTCCGACCAGCGCGTCGCGCGCGCCCTCCACCGCCTGGCGGTGAAAGATGCGATCATCCTTCAGCTTCACCAGCGTTCCCTCGTCGAGAAGGAGCGCCAGCAGACGTCCCGTTTCGTCCTTCCCGCCGCCGGTCTCCTCGCCGACCTCGTCGCGGCGCGGTGGCGCGATACCTCGCTCGAGAAACAGTCCCTCGATCTTGCCGTGCAGCTCCTTCTGCCGCGGCGTCAGATCCGGCGCGAACGAGGGCAGCCCGATCCTTCCGTCGGCCCCCCGGCGCACCTGGCCGCGCTCCTCGAGGACCGCCACGACCTGCTCCAGGAACTTCCGGTCGAGGTTCATGCGCTGCAAGACCTCACGGAGAGGTACGTAGAGGCTCTGCTTGTGCTGTTCGTGCAGCGACGTCACCTGGGCCGCGAGCTCCTTGTGGAGCTGCTCGAGGATCTCGGCATGCATGACGCCGCGCCCGCCCCCGAGCGAGACCAGCCGCCCCTCGGCCACGAGCTCGTCGATCAGAGGCCGCAGCTCACCCGCGGTTCGATGTACGTGCCTGGGAAGCTCATCGACCGCGACCGGCCGGCGCCCCTGCCCGTAGACGACTTCGGCGAGGTAGTCCTTGGCGCCGCCCTCGATGGCGGCCTCCTTGCGGGCCAGGTGCTGGAGCGTCCAATCGCGGAAGCGCCGGTGCCGGACCTCCGAGCTCCCGATGATGACCCCGCCGCCGAGCGTGATCATGGGCGAGATCGCCCGCAGGATGTATCGATCGCCCTCGGCCACCGCGACCGGATCCTGCAGGAAGAGCTGCGCGAAACAGCTGTCGCCCGGCTCGATGGCTTTCCGATCGAGCAGCGACACGCGGCCGACCGTCTCCGCCGTGCCCGCGTGGAACCGGATCGACGACAGATGCTTCAGCGGCTTGGCGTTGCTCTCCGAGTACTCGAGGCGCACCTCGAGGTTCTGCGAGTCCGAGTAGAGCCCGGGCGCCGCGGCCACGATCCCGCGGGAGATCGCCTGGTAGTCGACGTCCGCGAGGTTCAGCGCGGCACGGTGGCCGGCCGAAGCCCGGTCGATGGCGCCTCCGTAGGCCTGCAAGCCCCGCAGGCGCGTCATCGTTCCGCCCGGGAGGATCTCGAGCGATTCGCCGGTGTCGACCGCCCCCGAGACGGGGACGCCCGTCGCGACCGTGCCGTGGCCGGACGCGGTGAACACCCGCTGGACGGGCATACGGAACGGCAGCTCCCGGTGATGGACCTTCACGTCCGCGAGCGATCGTTCGATCTCGGCGCGCAGCGCGTCGAACCCGTCCCCGGTGATCGACGAGACGGGGAGCACCGGCGCGCCTTCGAGGAACGTGCCCGCGACGAAGTCCCGGATCTCCTCGGTGGCGATCTCGACGGTCTCCTCGTCGACGGTGTCGACCTTGGTGAGCGCGACGAGCCCGCGCTTCACGCCGAGGATCCGGAGGATGTCCAGGTGCTCGCGCGTCTGCGGCATGATGCTGTCGTCTGCCGCGATCACCAGGATGACGAACTGGATCCCGGTCGCGCCCGCCACCATGTTCTTGATGAACTTCTCGTGGCCGGGAACATCGATGATGCCGACTTTCCGGCCGTCGTCGAGCTGGAACGTCGCGTAGCCGAGGTTGATCGTGAGACCCCGATTCCGCTCTTCCTTCAGCGTGTCGGGGTGATGCCCGGTGAGACGCTCGACGAGACTGGATTTTCCGTGGTCGATATGCCCCGCCGTGCCGACGACGAGGTTCAGGAAATCCGGTGGACTCATGATGCGATCATTCTAATTCGCGGACAGCGCGCGTCACTCTATTTCTTCGCCGCACATCGGGGCCGACTCGCTTTGACCCGCGAAACCCGTCCATGCTATAAGTCGTGCTGGCGAGGGGCTTCCCGACGGGTAGTACCGCTCGCCCATCGCGAACACCTCTCATTCGGGGTCCACCCTTCTTGATGCCCGCCTCACCCGTGGACTGGCAGGGAAAACAGTGGGACATCCGTCCCGCAGACCCCGCCTTGCGGGACGAGCTCGTCGCCGGCCTCGAGATCTCGCCGGCCCTCGCCACGCTTCTCGTGCAGCGCGGGATCGCGACCGCCGAGGACGCGCGCATCTTCCTGAAGCCGACCCTCGATCATCTCCTCGACCCGTTCGTGCTCCGCGACATGGAGCGAGCCGTCGAACGCATCCGAGAGGCGATCGAGAAGAAGGAGCGGATCCTGCTCTACGGCGACTACGACGTCGACGGGATCAGCGGGACGGCCCTCCTGTTCCATTTCTTCGAGTATCTCGGCGTGGAGGTGGATCGCTTCATTCCGAACCGGCTCACCGACGGTTACAGCCTGAGCGACGCGGCCGTCGACGAGATCGACCGACGCGGGGCGAAGGTCGTGATCACGATCGACAACGGCAGCGGCGCGATCCCCGAGATCGCCGAGCTCGCGCGACGCGGGATCGACGTCATCGTCACCGACCACCACGAGATGGGCGAAGCCCTCCCCGAGGCGGTCGCGATCGTCAATCCGAAGCGAGACGGGTGCGAGTATCCGTTCAAGCTGCTCGCCGGCGTGGGGGTCGCCTTCAAGCTGATGTCGGCGTACTGCCGCTACCTGAGCGCCGAGAAGAAGCAGCAGGACGACTTCCGCCGCTACGTCATGGATGCACTCGCCCTCGCCGCGATGGGAACCATCTCCGATGTCGTGCCCCTCATCGGCGAGAACCGCATCCTCGCGAAGTTCGGCCTGAAGGCGATCGGCGCGAGTGAGCTCCCGGGACTGCGCGCGCTGTGCGAGGTCTCCAAGGTGAATCGCAAGGATGTCGGCACCTGGGACGTCGGCTACCGCATCGGCCCGCGCATCAACGCGGCCGGTCGAATGGGCGATTCCGCCGCTTCGCTCGACCTTCTGCTCGATTCCTCGCCCGATTCCGCCAAGCGCGCCGCTCGCCGACTCGATCGCGCGAACGCCAAGCGCCAGGCGGTCGAGCGCGAGATCCTCGAAGTCTGCCGCGAGCGCGTGCTGGCGGACGGTTTCCTCGAGCAGCGACGGACGATCGTCCTGGGCGACGACGCCTGGCACCGAGGAGTGCTCGGTATCGTGGCCGCCAAGCTCGCCGGCGAATTCCATCGCCCCGCGATCCTGTTCGCGTTCGAAGACGGCGTCGGCCGCGGATCGGCTCGATCGGTCCAGGGATTCAACGTCCTGAACGCCATTCGCGGGTGCTCGGATCGACTGCGAGCGTTCGGAGGTCACGCCTTCGCGGCGGGGCTCGAGATCGCGCGCGACCAGTTCGACGCGTTCGTCGAGGAGTTCGATCGAGAGACGAGCGCCCTCAACGACCATCGCGACTTCGTCCCGACGCTCCGCGCCGACCTGGAGCTGCCTCTCGCCTCCGTCGACCGCGAGCTGCTGCACGACCTCGGCCGACTCGCGCCGTTCGGCGAGCAGAACCCGGCGCCGGTCTTCGTCACCCGCGACGTACGCGTCGCCGGCCCGCCGAAATCGATGGGCCGCAAGAACCGCCATCTCCAGATGTGGATCAACCAGGGCGAGACGTCGTTCCGCGCGATCGGCTTCGGCATGGCGGCCTGGCTCGAACGGTTGCACGATTCGAGCCGCATCGACATCGCGTATCATCCGCGGCTCGCCCAGTGGGGAGGCCGCGACGAGGTCGAACTGCTCCTGAAGGATCTGCGCGAGACCACCTGAGCCGCGCGGAAGGCCCCGGGGAGAGCGGCGGAGAACGAGATTCATGTCGCAGCTCGACGACCGCGATCGCATGGTGTCCGAACAGATCGAAGCCCGGGGAATCCGCGAGCCCGAGCTTCTCGCGGCGTTTCGCCGAGTGCCCCGGCATGCGTTCGTTCCCGATGGCCAGCTGCTCGACGCGTACAAGGATCGCCCCCTCCCGATCGGCCTCGAACAGACGATCTCGCAGCCGTACATGGTGGCGATCATGACGCGGCTCCTCGGGATACGGCCCGGAACGAAGGTCCTCGAGATCGGAACGGGATCGGGGTACCAGACGGCCCTTCTCCACGAGCTCGGCGCGGAGGTCTACACCGTCGAGCGGCATCCCGAGCTGGCCCGCCGGGCGCAGCGGGTGTTCGCGGAGCTCGGCATGGGGGGCATCACCGTGCGCGTCGGCGACGGCACGCGCGGATGGGCCGAGCACGCCCCCTACGAGGCGATCCTCGTGACGGCCGCCGGCCCGTCGGTTCCCCCCGACCTCGTACAGCAGCTCGCGGACGGCGGACGACTGGTGATGCCCGTCGGCGGCGGGAAGACCCAGGATCTCGCGTTCCTCGAGAAGCGCGGGGAGACGGTCCATCGCGACTTCCAGGGTCGCTGCAGCTTCGTGAAGCTCATCGGCGCCCAGGGCTGGCCGGAACCGGACGCGGACTGACCGCGACGACCGCAACCAGGACCGTCCTCGCCCCCGCTCGCTCGAGCGTCCGCGCGCAGGTCCGGACGGTGGCCC
>CAZQZX010000054.1:0-8949 GCA_964597885.1 uncultured Planctomycetota bacterium | reverse complement strand
TCCACCAGCAGCACCACGCGCCCCCGGATCGCCGGCGGGCTCGGCACCCGGAACGCATCGGTGAGGTTGACCCGCCGCTCGGACGCGCTCAGCCGGCTCTGCGGGCGAGCCCCGCCTCGTCGGCGCAGCACGCGCGCGCGAAGCGGCGCCCCGATGCGCCTGGCCACCGGGTGCGCCATGGCCCGGGCCTGGTTGTAGCCCCGACGCCGCAATCGCGAGCGCGCGAGCGGCACCGGGGTCACCGCGTCGATCCCCGGAAGGCCGGCGCGCTCGACCACGTCCGCCAGCCGACATCCGAGGGCCTCGGCACACGCCGGATCGGACGCGAACTTGGCGCGGCGGATCAGGTCTCCGGCGAGGCCCGCGTAGCGATAAGGCGCGGCTACCACGATCGCTCGCCCGAGAATGGGCAGGAAGGCGTCGATCCGCTCACAGCGATCGAGCGACTCGTTGCAGGCAGGACAGAGCCGATCCACCAAAGGACGCTCGGTCGCGTGACAGGACGCGCATTCGGGAGGCGCGAGGTGATCGAGAAGGAACGTGAGCCTGCGCCGGGCCGCACGAAGCGAGGATTCGAAGAATCGCACCCGAAAGGGACGATTCGAAAGCCGAAGGGTTACGCGGCTTCGATCAGCTGTCGGCGAGCTTCAGACGCTCTTTGACCTGCCCGACGTATTCCTCGATGGTCGAGGCCGCCGCTTCCGACACGCCGATGATCGTGCCGATTTCCTTCGTCAGCTTCATGTTGTCCTCGAACGCCCACTTGTGCTCCTTCACGTACGCGATGATGAGGCGCTTGAAGGATTGCTTGGCGATGACGCTGCCGAGGAAGTGAAGGATGACGCCGACGACCGACGCGCAGGCCGCGACGAAGATCATCACCGCAAACTGGCTCCAACCCGAGAACAGGTACGAGACCTGGTCCGACGGATCGCCGGTCATCGAGAGCAGCCCGAGCATCTGGATCCCGTATCCCGAGATGAGGAGGATCAGCCCGATGACGAGCTGGTTCATCCGGTACAGGTAGTCCTTCACGGGACGAAGGCTGCCGCGCGGCGAGCCGATGACTTCTTCAACGACGCGACGCGGCTTCTTGAAGATCGTGCTCAGCGCGAGAAAGAAGATTCCCAGAATCTGCAGCGCGAGCGAAATGATGCGTATGTCGACTGAGCTCATGGGCTGAAGCGCCCCTCCTCAGATTCGGACCTGACAAAGTCGTTCCGGAGACTATAGCCCGATTCGGACGGAGCGCAACCCCATCGGCCCATCCCGCCCGGATGTTCGGCGTTACTATATACCTCGGCAAGGATTGTGTCTATCGACAGCCGGAAATCCGCAAGTCCTCGCCGGAGAGCGCAGGAGCCGCTGTTTGGTATAGTCGCCCCGCGCCGAGAGGGCCTCGATCGGCGCCGAAAGCCACCCCGGGGACCCTTCCATGAGCGAGAAAGACCTCATCCTCCGTGTCGCCGAGCTCGCCCGACTCGAGCTCGACGAAGCCGAGCGCGATCGCTTCGCCAAGCAGTTCGGCGACATCCTCGGCTATGTCGAACAGCTGTCGTCGCTCGACACGACCGACGTCGAACCGGCCATCTACGCCGTCGACGTGGTCAACGCGCTGCGACCGGACGAGCCGCTCGAACCGCTGCCGCGCGAGGAGTCGATGCGCAACAATCCCGTCGACGACGATACCTACTTCCGCGTCCCAAAGGTCCTCGACTGACATGGCCGCCCCCACCGACTGGCTCCCCGCGCACGAGATCGCGCGACTCGTCGAGAGCGGCGAGGCGCGCGTCGCGGACATCGTCGACCGTGCGCTGGAACGGATCGAATCCGCGGATTCGAGCGTGAATGCGTTTCTGCACGTGGATCGCGATGGCGCCCGACGCCGCGCGGAAGAGCTCGACGCGAAACGCGATCGCGGCGAATCGCTCGGCCCGCTTGCCGGCGTTCCGATCGCGGTGAAGGACAACCTCTGCACGCACGGCGTCACGACGACCGCGGGATCCCGCATCCTCGAGTCGTTCGTTCCGCCTTATGACGCCACGGCCGTGGCTCGCCTTCGCGACGCGGGCGCGGTGCTCATCGGAAAGGTCAACCTCGACGAGTTCGCGATGGGCAGCTCGTGCGAGAACTCGGCCTTCCACCCGACTCGAAACCCGTGGAACCTCGAGTGCGTTCCCGGCGGTTCGAGCGGCGGATCGGCCGCGGCGGTGGCGGCGGGGCTCGTGCCCGTGGCGATCGGCTCGGACACCGGCGGCTCGATCCGGCAGCCCTCGGCGCTCTGCGGCGTATCGGGGCTGAAGCCGACCTACGGACGCATCTCGCGCTACGGCCTCATCGCCTTTGCGTCGTCTCTCGACCAGATCGGCCCCCTGGCCCGCGACGCCCGCGACCTTGCGCGGACGCTCGGTGTCCTCGCCGGCCCCGACCCGCGGGACGGAACGGCCGTCGATCGCCCGGTGCCCGACTACGAGGTGGCCGTCGACGCGCCCGACCTCACGGGGCTTCGCCTCGGCGTCCCGGCCGAATACTTCCCCGAAGACCGGATTCGTCCCGAGATCGCGCAGCAGGTCCGTGCGGCGATCGACCGGCTCGAGTCGCTCGGCGCCACCGTCCGCGAGGTCTCCCTGCCCCACACGCCTCATGCCGTCGCCGCGTACTACGTGGTCGCGAACTCGGAGGCGAGCTCGAACCTCGCCCGTTTCGACGGGGTGCGGTACGGCCGCCGGGCCGAGACGATTCCACCCGGCTCGTCCATGGTCACACGCAGCCGATCCGAGGGCTTCGGGGCCGAGGTGAAGCGCCGGATCATGCTGGGGACGTACGCCCTCTCGGCCGGCTACTACGACGCCTACTACAAGAAGGGCCTCCAGGCGCGGGCGCTCCTGCGACGCGATTTCGAGCGCGCCTTCGAGGAGGTCGACGCACTGGTTGCTCCGACGTCACCTATCCCGGCGTTCCGACTCGGCGAGAAGGCCGACGATCCGCTCGAGATGTACCTGTGCGACATCCTCACCACGAGCTGCAACCTCGCGGGCATCCCCGGTCTCTCGATCCCCTGCGGATTCGTCGACGGCGGGCTCCCGGTCGGGCTGCAGATCCTCGGCGCCCCGTTCGACGAAGGGACGCTGTTGCGCATCGCTGCCGCCTACCAGCAGACGACCGACCATCATCAGAAGCGGCCGCCGGTCGCCGAATCGTTCGCGGGAGGTGCGGCATGAGCGCCGCGAGCCAGGATCCGATGGAGCGCCACCCCGACTGGGAAGTGGTCGTCGGCGTCGAGGTGCATCTGCAGCTCCGCACCCGGACGAAGGCCTTCTGCTCCTGCGAGGTCACCTTCGGCGCGCCGCCGAACACGCACGTGTGCCCGGTTTGCCTCGGCCTTCCGGGCGCGCTTCCGGTGCTGAACGAGCGTGCGCTCGAGTACGCGATCCGCGTGGCGGGCGCGCTCCACTGCGGCGTCCATCAGAACAGCAAGTCGGACCGGAAGAACTACTTCTACCCCGACCTGCCGAAGGGGTATCAGATCTCGCAGTTCGATCTGCCCTTCGGCCACGACGGCTGGCTCGACCTTCCGCCTCACAGCGAGAGCGCGGGCAAACGCGTCCGCATCAAGCGCGTCCACCTCGAGGAGGATGCCGGGAAGCTCATCCACGATTCCACCCCGGAATGGACCCTGGTCGACCTCAATCGAGCCGGCACGCCGCTCGTCGAGATCGTTACCGAGCCCGACCTCCGAAGCCCGAACGAGGTCTACGACTACCTGCGCGAGCTGCACCTCACGATGTCGTACCTCGGCGTCTCCGACTGCGACATGGAAAAGGGAAGCTTCCGCTGCGAGCCGAACGTCTCCGTACGTCGCCGTGGCAGCGAGAAGCTCGGCACCAAGACCGAGGTGAAGAATCTCAACTCGTTCCGCCATGCCCGCGACGCCCTCATCTTCGAGATCGAGCGCCAGATCGAGGTCCTCGAGAGCGGCGGCGAGGTGCTCCAGGAAACGCGGCTCTGGGATCCCGAACGAGGAGCCACGGCCGCGATGCGAAGCAAGGAAGAGGCGCACGACTATCGCTACTTCCCCGATCCGGATCTCCCGCCGGTGTCCATGACGGATGCCGCCACGAAGAAGATCCTCGCGAGCCTCCCCGAGCCACTCGAACAGAAGCGCGCACGGTACGAGGACGAGATCGGCCTTCCCGCGGCGAACGCGCGCGTCCTCATCGAGGATCCGGATCTCTTCGCGTACTACGAGGAAGCCATCGCCACCGGGACCGACGCGAAGGCGCTCTCGAACTGGGTGATCGGCGACGTGCAGCGCGAGTGCAACGATCGCGGCGTCTCGCCGGCCGACCTCTCGGTCCGCCCGGAGGCACTCGCGGAGCTCGTGGGCATCGTCGCCAAAGGGACGGTATCCGTGACCGCGGGCCGATCGGTGCTCACGGCCATGATCGAGACCGGCGATTCCCCGGCCGCCATCATCGAGAGCCAGAACCTCGCGCAGGTCAGCTCCGAGGACGATCTACTCCCCGTGATCGATGCCGCCATCGCTGCCAACGAGCGCGCCGTCGCCGACATCCGAGCCGGAAACGACAAGGCGATCGGAGCCCTCGTCGGATTCGTCATGAAGCAGACGAAGGGCAAGGCCAACCCGTCGGTCGTGAACAAGCTGCTACGCGAGCGGATCGCGGGAGAGGGTTAGCCCTCGAAGGCGCCGCCTTATTCCCACTCGCCCCTACTCCCACTCGATCGTTGCCGGCGGCTTGCTCGAGATATCGAGGACCACGCGATTGACGCCCTGGACCTCGTTGATGATGCGGTTCGAGAGGCGGCGGGTGAAGTCCTCGGGGAGGTACACCCAGTCGGCGGTCATGCCGTCGCGGCTCGAGACCATCCGAAGGGCGATCGCGTTCTCGTAGGTGCGGCCGTCGCCCATGACGCCGACCGACTGGATCGGGAGCATCACCGCGAAGCCCTGCCACATCTCCCGGTACAGGCCGCTTTCCTTCAGGGCCTCGTACACGATCGCGTCCGCCTCGCGAAGCACCTTCAGGCGCTCGCGCGTGATCTCCCCGACGATGCGCACCGCGAGCCCCGGACCCGGGAACGGCTGGCGCCAGGTGATCTCGTCGGGAAGGCCGAGCTCGGCCGAGATCTTTCGGACCTCGTCCTTGAAGAGGTAGCGCAGCGGCTCGACCAGGTCGAACTCGAGGTCCTCGGGGAGGCCGCCGACGTTGTGGTGCGACTTGATGGTGACCGACGGACCGCCGAACGGCGACACCGACTCGATCACGTCCGGGTAGAGCGTGCCCTGCGCGAGGAAACCCGCCCCTTCGACGCGCTCCGCGGCTTCGCGGAACACCTCGATGAACTCGTGCCCGATGATCTTCCGCTTCTTCTCGGGATCGAGGACCCCTTCGAGCTTGTCGAGGAAACGATCGCGGGCGTCGACCACCTCGAGCTTGATGTGGAAGTTCTCGCGGAACACGCGCTCCACCAGCTCGCGCTCGCCTTTGCGAAGCAGGCCATTGTCGACGAAGATGCAGGTGAGGCGATCGCCGATCGCCTTGTGCGCGAGCACCGCGACCACCGACGAGTCGATCCCGCCGGACAGTCCGCAGATGATCTTGCCGTCTTCACCGACCTGACGCTGGATGCTCGCCACCGCCTCGTCGATGAACGAGGCCATCTTCCATCCGCCCCTGCACTCGCAGATGCGGAACAGGAAGTTGTGGAGGATCTCCTTGCCGCGAGGCGTGTGCACGACCTCGGGGTGGAACTGCACGCCGCGGAAACCGGTCGCCGTGTGGGCGACGGCCGCATGGGCGCAATCGGCGCTCTCGGCGACGGTGACCATCCCGTCCCCGAGCGACCCCACCGAATCGCCGTGCGACATCCAGACTTCCATCTCGTCGGGAAGCCCTTCGAAGAGCGGATCGGGCCGCGTGACCTTGATGCGGGCGCGACCGTACTCGCGGGACTCACTCGCGACGAGCTCGCAGCCGTGGGCGACCGAAACGAGCTGCATCCCGTAGCAGATGCCGAGGATCGGGACGCCGAGCTCCATCACCTGCGGGGGAAGATCCGGCGCGCCCTCTTCGTTCACGCTGTTCGGGCCGCCCGAAAGGATCACGCCCGCCGGCGGATCCGCGACGAGCGCGTCCATCTCGGAAGAACAGGCGAGGATCTCGCAGTAGACCTCGGCTTCGCGCACGGACCGCGCGATGAGCTGCGTGTACTGCCCGCCGTAGTCGAGGATCGCAATGTACTCGCGCTTCGCCATGCTCTCGTCCGCTCCTGTACCCTGGGCTTTGCCCTACGCTTCCACCCGGCCCTACGCTTCCACCCGGCCCTACGCTTCCACCCGGTAATTCGGGGATTCCTTCGTGATCGTGACGTCGTGCGGGTGGTTCTCGATGACGCTCGCGGGCGAGACGCGGATGAAGCGCGTCTTCGTGCGATGCTCTTCGATGTTCCGGGAACCGCAATAGCCCATCGAGGCCCGAAGGCCGCCGACGAGCTGATAGACGTAGGTTCCGAGGAGACCCTTGTACGGGACCCGTCCTTCGACGCCCTCGGGAACGAGCTTGTCGGGATCGCTGATGTCGGCCTGGCCGTACCGCGACTTGCTGCCCTCGACCATGGCGCCCGTCGATCCCATCCCTCGGAAGGCTTTGAACGTTCGTCCCTTGTAGATGATCAGCTCGCCCGGGCTTTCCTCGAGGCCGGCGAAGAGTCCGCCGATCATCACGCAGGAGGCGCCGGCCGCGATGGCCTTGGCGATGTCGCCCGAGTGCCGGATGCCGCCGTCCGCGATCAGCGGGACGCCGGAATCCTTGGCGGCCTTCACGCACTCCATGATCGCCGTGATCTGCGGGACACCGACGCCCGCCACGACGCGCGTCGTGCAGACCGAGCCCGGCCCGATGCCGATCTTCACGGCGTCGACGCCAGCCCGGATGAGGTTCTCGGCACCATCGCCGAAGCCGACGTTTCCGGCCACCACGTCGATGCTGTGCTTCTGCTTGATCTTGCGGACGGTCTCGATCACGTTCGTCGAGTTTCCGTGCGCGGTGTCGACCACGATGACGTCGACGTCGGCCTCGATCAGCGCGTCGACCCGGTCGTAGTCGTGCACGCCGACCGCGGCGCCCGTTCGAAGGCGGCCACGCTCGTCACGGCTCGCGTTCGGGAACTCCTCGAGCTTGTTGATGTCCTTGATGGTGATCAGGCCGACCAGCGCGTTGCCGTTCTCGACGAGCAGCAGCTTCTCGACCTTGTTGCGATGCAGGATCGTTCGCGCCTCTTCGAGGGTCGTCTCGGGAGGAGCGGTGATGAGCGGATCCTTGGTCATCACCTCGGAGACCTTGCGCTCCGACGTCTCCTGGAAGCGAAGGTCGCGCGCGGTGAGGATCCCGGCGAGCGTCCGTTCGCCGGTAATGATCGGCAGACCGGAGATATTGTGCCGGTTCATGATCTCCTTGGCCTCACCGATCGTGCTGTCGGGAGTCATGCTCACCGGGTCGAGGATGACGCCGTTCGCCGAGCGCTTGACCTTCTCGACCTCGCGCACCTGCGCTTCGAGCGTGAGGTTGCGGTGGATGACCCCGATGCCGCCCGCCTGCGCGAGCGCGATCGAGAGACCGGACTCGGTGACGGTATCCATCGCCGCGGAGCTCAGCGGGATGCGCACCGGGATGTTCCGGGAGAAGTACGAGGACGTGTCGACGTCGCGGGGAATGACCTCGGAGTAGCTCGGCGTGAGCAGAACGTCGTCGAAAGTGATTCCCTCTCCCGCGAAACGATCGCTCATCGTGTACCCCCCCGCCAGGTCGATCGTCGTCGCCTGGCCATCTAGGTTGCATGGCCGCAGGTTCAGGAGAACCGCATGGCTGGACGGGAAGCGCCGCCGCGTTCCCGGAAATGAATCGAGTGGAATACCAAATCGCGCGGCGGTCCGACAAGCGATTCGCGCGGCAAACGGCCGATCCGCACACGAAAAAACGCCCGACCGACTTCCGTCGATCGGGCGTTCTCATGCATTCGGATGCGCCTCAGCGAGACGCGAAGATCCCGGCAGGCGTTACTGCAGGAATCCGGGGCTCGACTCGAACATCGGCGTGCGCGAGAGCTGCTTGACCTCGTGCGTCTCGACGTCGACGACGTAGACCTCGTTGTTCTCCTGGATGTCGTCGATGCCTTCGCGGTAGATGAAGGCGATCTGCTTGCCGTTCGGGCGCCAGCAGATGTTCATCGAGTCGCCCGGGAACGCATCGTCGGTAACCCTGCGAAGGCCGCTGCCGTCCGCGTTGATCACCCAGATGTTCCAGTGACGCGGCATGTCCTCGTCAGCGGCCACGAACGCGATCGCGCTGCCGTCCGGCGACCACTTCGGCTGGCGGTACTCGCCCTCGACGTTGTCGGTGAGGCGACGCTCGTCCCCGCTCGCGATATCGAGGATCCACAGCTGTCGGTGCTTGCCGCGCGACGGGCCGTCAGCGGCCACGCGCGAGAACACCACCTCGTTCGTCGCCGGCGAGGCGTTCGGATCGAGGAAGCGGTTCTTGACGTCGTCCGTGTCCTTCGTGATCTGGCGCAGCTCGCCGCTCTCGACCGACGCCGCGTACAGGTGGCACGGGCCGTTCAGCGGCTTGCTCGCGAAGATCACGTTCTTGCCGTCGAACGTGACCGACGGCGACGAGTTCATGAAGACGTTCGCCCCCCCGCCGGTCTCGCGCTGACGCAGAACGTCGAGCTGCGGCGGGAAGTCCGCGGTGAGGTTCTGGCTCTCACCGGTCGCGAGGTTCATCAAGATGACGTCCTTGCGAGCCGGCTTGATGGCCGGCCGCAGCATGAACGTCAGCCACTTGCCGTCCGGCGAGACCGTCAGGTCGTACTTGATCATGCCGTCGCTCGTGATCGGGCAGATGACCTTGCCGTCCTTCCCGAAGAGGT
>CAZQZX010000053.1:25671-31814 GCA_964597885.1 uncultured Planctomycetota bacterium | reverse complement strand
TCATCCTGGCGCTGATCATCCGCCACTTCGCGGTCGAAGCCTTCAAGATCCCGACCGGTTCCATGCAGCCGACGCTGTACGGCAGCGAGCGTGGCGGTGACCGCATCCTCGTCTTCAAGCCGTCATTCGTGAACAAGAAGCCGAGCCGCTGGGACATCCTCGTGTTCAAGTATCCGCTGAACACGACCGTGAACTACATCAAGCGCTGCGTCGGACTCCCGGGCGAGACCCTATCGATCGAGCACGGCGACGTCCTCATCGACGGCGAGATCGCGCAGAAACCGCGGGACATCCAGAAGCATCTGTGGCGCAACTGGCCGGTCTATCCGAGGCCGGGCTTCGAGATGCCGCCCGAGGAGTTCTGGAAGCAGCAGCCCGAGGGCTGCTTCACGCGTAGCGGCCGCGACCTCGTCGCCGAGGGCGCCACCGAGTGCGCGATGCAGTACCCCACCCAGATCACGGTGGGAACGACGGCCGGTCGATTCGCGACGCCCGCGATCCTTCGCGTGCCGCGCGCCAACGCCGCCGTGAGCGACGTGCTGCTCGAGGTGCAGGTCCGGCCCGAGACGGCCGACACGACGATCTTCGCCGAGATCCGCGAATCGAATCAGCTCTTCCGGCTCGAGATCGAAGCCGGCAAGACCGCGCGCCTGCTGCATCGCGACGTCACCGGATCGCGCGCCGGCATGCCGGCCGAGGTGCTTCCGTTCACCGAGCTCGCGACCGCCGAGGGACCGGTCTTCGAAGTCGGCAAGCGGCGCAAAATCGAGTTCTGCTACCTCGACGGGCGCGTGCGCCTGGACGTCGACGGGCGACCGACGATCGAGTCCGAGTACCGCATCGAGATCGAGCAGCGAGGACGCAACCACCTGCGCTTCGGCCTCGCGCAGGGCAAGGCGGCGTTCCGCGGCGTGAAGGTCTTCCGCGACCTGTACCACACGACGAGCGGAGATTCTTCGATCGGCGTCGAGATTCCCGAGGGGCACTACTTCATGCTCGGCGACAACACGCTGCAGAGCAAGGACAGCCGCCTCTGGAGCCGCACCGAGATCGAGACCAATAGCGGCCGCAGCGTCTTCTTCGATATTCAGGAGAAGCGCACCATCGGAAACACCATCCACTTCAAGGACGAGTTCGGACAGATGTACAGTGTGGATGGGTACCGCAGCGAGAACCGGACGAAGCTTCCGAAGCCCTCTCCTCTGGTGAAGGAGGAGTACATCCTCGGAAAAGCTTTCAGCACGTTCTGGCCGCTGTGGCGCGACGGCAGTCTCAACCTGCACTTCGTGCACTGATTCCGGCGAGACGGGGTACGACAGCACCCCTTCGCGCCGCCGGGGGGAGGAATACGATGCGCCTGCTCGAGGTGATCGACGTGATGAAGACCTACAAGCGACGTTGCGTCGTGAATCGGGTCTCCTTCCACCTCGACGAGGGAGAGATCGTCGGACTGCTCGGGCCGAACGGCGCCGGCAAGACCACGACCTTCCTCATGTCCGTCGGTCGCGTGCGCCCCGATTCGGGGCAGGTGCGATTCAAGGAGCGCGACGTCACGCGCATGCCGATGTACCAGCGCGCGCGCCTCGGCCTCGGATACCTCTCCCAGGAACGCTCCGACTTCCAGAAGCTCACCGTCGAGGACAACATCCTCGCGATCCTCGAGACGCAGCCCCTCAATCGCCACGAGCGCAAGATCCGGCTCGGCGAGCTGCTCGAGGAGCTCGACCTGGTCAACCTGCGAAAGAACCGCGCGTACACCCTCTCGGGTGGCGAACGCCGTCGACTCGAGATCACGCGCGCGCTGGCGAGCAAGCCCGACCTGATCCTGCTCGACGAACCGTTCGCCGGCGTCGACCCGATCGCCGTGGCGGAGACGCAGGAGATCGTCCGCGGCCTCAAGAAGCGAAACATCTCGGTGCTGCTCACGGACCACAACGTCCGCGAGACGCTCTCGATCACCGACCGCTCGTACATCATCGCCGAGGGTCGCATCATCAAGCACGGGAACGCGCGCGAGCTCGTGGACGACCCGACGGTGCGCAAGGTCTACCTCGGCGAAAAATTCTCGATGGCCGAGCTGCAGATCCCGGCGGTCAGCGAGGAAGACCTTCTCGAGGACGGCGTGGACACGACCGACGATCCGCCGAAGCCCGGTGGTACCGCCAAGGACGACGCATCGGATGCCGTCTCGGACGACGATGCGGCGAGTGAAGCCTCGGGCCCCCTCTACCGGCGGCTGCAGGACGAAGCCACGGGCCCGATCGACGACGAAGAAGATGCGCAGACCGACGAGTCGTCGACGGATGACGATTCGAAATCGCCCAAGGATGGCGCGTCCGGATCGAAATCGAAGAAATCGTCCTCGACCCGCAAGCCCGCGGATCGAAAGAAGCCTTCGAGCGGCTCCTCCGCGCGCAAGGCGACCAAGAAAACGGCCGCCAAGAAGCCTCCCAAGCCCGGTTCCGGCCGCAAACGCGACGCGAGCTGATTCGCGCGGGCTTCGCGAAACGCCCCGGTTTCGCCCCATCTCCGTTGCACGCCCACCCTTCTGGGGCCCTCGACGTTGCGCGATTCCCCCCGAACTCGCTAAAGATGCTTTGCCGGGAACGACGAAATCACCCCGGATCATCCGGCCTGGAGGGGCTGCAGAGATGGGCGTGTACCACGAAAGAGGAGCACGCGGTGTCATGGAGGTGAAGTCCTACGGTGCGAAGATTCTCGTCGTCGACGACGAGCCTCATATCCGTGGCGCGTTGCGCGACTATCTGGAGCTGCAAGGCTACCCGACCGTCGCCGCCGCCAACGGTCCCGAGGCTCTCGCCGAGCTGAAGCGTGACGAGTTCTTCCTCGTGATCACCGATATCACCATGCCCGGCATGGACGGCCTGTCTCTGCTTCACGAGATCAAGCTCGCCTCGCCGGACGTGGATGTCGTCGTCATCACGGGCAGCCAGAACATCGACTGCGCGATCCTCGCCATGCGCGAAGGCGCGTTCGACTACTTCCCGAAGCCTTTCCTCTTCGATGACATCGCCCTCACCGTGCAGCGCGCGTGCGAGAAGAAGCGTCTGCAGCTCGCCGCCACCGAGCTCGAGGTCGTGAAGGAGAAGGCCCGCGTCGAACGCCGCGCCATGATGGAAGCGACGTTCGGACTGGCGCAGGCCGTGGAAGAGAAAGACCCCTACACCAAGGGTCACAGCGAGCGCGTCGCCAATCTGTCGGTCGAGCTCGCACGCCGACTCGGCTACACGCACGAGAAGCTCGATCGAGTCCGCATCGCCGGCCTCTTGCACGACGTCGGAAAGATCGCGATCCCCGAAGAGATCCTCTCGAAGAAGGGACCGCTCACGAAGTCCGAGTACCTGCTCATCAAGAAGCACCCCGAGATCGGCGCGCGAATCCTGACGCCGATGTCGTTCCTTCAGGACATCATCCCGGCGATCCTGCATCACCACGAGAGCTTTGACGGCACCGGCTATCCCGAAGGCCTCGAGGGGGAAGAGATCCCGCGCGAGGCGATGATCATCAAGGTCTGCGACTGCTTCGACGCCGTCACGAGCAACCGCCCGTACCGGCGCCCCATGACGACGATCGAGGCCCTGCGCCTCATCGAGCGCGAGTCGGGTCGAAGCATGGAGCCGTCGATCACGGCCGAGTTCCTGACGATGATGAACGAACGTCACGCCGAGCTCGCGCCCCCGCCGCCCGCTCCCGATCCGGCCGATCCCGAGTCGACGGAAGTCGCCACGATCGAGTCCGAGGCCCACGCCGGCTAGCCGAGACATCCCCCTCGCTCCCCTGCTCGAAGGGCCCGTCGGCTGTTGCCAAGGTACAGGCCGGGTTCTATACTTCCGGCGCTCCGAGACGAGGCCCTCCAGATTCCACAACCCACGGTCGGGCCACCGTTCTCGGTCGACCGGGCGCCGCCGGCGAGACCCGCCGGGCGCTTCCCCCCGCGACAGATTGCCGCGGGCCTGCCGGGCGAATCCGACGGCCGGCAAGACCCCGCTTTACGGGGCAGACTGCAACTACCGGAGTACGCCATGAAGATCCTCGTGTGCGTCAAGCGAGTTCCGGACACGACCACCAAGGTGAAGGTCGGTGGCGACGGCAAGTCGATCGACCCTGCCGGCGTCAAGTTCGTGATGAACCCGTACGACGAGATCCCCGTGACCCGCGCCGTCGAGCTCAAGGAGTCGATCGGCGGTGACACCGAAGTGGTCATCCTCTCGCTCGGCCCGGCCGACGCGACGTCCGAGATCCGCACCGCGCTCGCGATGGGCGGCGACCGCGGCATCCTGCTGAAGGCCGCCGACGGCTACTGGGATTCGCACGCGGTGGCCGTCGCGCTCGCCGAGGCGATCCGCGCCGAGTCGCCGGACCTCATCCTGTTCGGCAAGCAGGCCGTCGACGACGACGACATGCAGGTCGGCGGACGCGTGGCCGAGATCCTCGACCTGCCGAGCACGCACCTCGCGGGCTCGCTCGAGGTCAACGGCGACAAGCTCCACCTGACGCGTGAGATCGAGGGCGGCACCGAGACGATCGAATCGTCGCTCCCCGCCGTCGTCACCGCGCAGAAGTCGCTCGCCGAGCCGAAGTATCCCTCGCTGAAGGGCATCATGGCCGCGAAGAAGAAGCCCATCGAAGAGAAGGACGCCGCGCACCCGGGCGCGAAGCTCGAAGTGGTTGCGCTCGAGCTGCCGCCGGATCGTCCCCCCGGCAAGATCGTCGGTGAGGGCGTCGACGCGGTCGGTCCGCTCGTCGAGCTTCTCCGCAGCGAGGCGAAGGTCATCTGATAACGAAACCCGCCCCGAGGGGCGGTCTATCCAAGAGGCAAAGCACATGGCACAGGGCATTCTGGTCTTCATCGAGTCCAAAGGCGGCGAGCCGATTCGGGCGAGCCTCGAAGCACTCGGCGCGGCGCGCCACGTGGCGAGCACGACGGGCGAGCCGGTCTGCGCGCTGGTCCTCGGCGCCGATGCAGGCGCCCAGGCCGAGAAGGTCGGCGCCTACGGTCCCGACAAGGTCCTCGTCGGCGAGAGCCCGGCGCTCGATGCGTTCTCGGCTTCGGCCTACGCCAAGGCGATCGCCGCGGCCGCCAAGGCCGTCGATGCGCGCGCCGTGTTCATCGGCGGCAACCTACACGGGCGCGGTTTGGCCGCTCGCGTGTCGGCGCGCCTCGATGCCGGCCAGATCTCGGACTGCACCGAGATCCACGTCGAAGGCCAGGAAGTGCACGCCGTCCGCCCGGTTTACGCCGGAAAGGCGATGCTCAAGGTGAAGCCGGTGGGCGAGCCGTGGGTCCTCACGCCCCGCCCGAACATGTTCCCGCCGCCCGCCTCCGACGGGAGCGCCGGCGCCGTGGAGCCCTTCGATACCGGAATCACCGACGCCGACATCAAGGCGAAGGTCCTTTCTTTCGAAAAGAAGGAGAGCGATCGCCCCGAGCTCACCGAGGCGGGAATCATCGTCTCCGGCGGGCGCGGGATGAAGGGCCCCGAGAACTTCCACCTGGTCGAGTCGCTGGCCGGGGCGCTCGGTGCGGCCGTCGGTGCCTCGCGCGCCGTGGTCGACGCCGGCTGGCGCCCCCACAGCGATCAGGTCGGACAGACCGGTAAGACGGTCTCGCCGAACCTGTATGTGGCCTGCGGGATCTCGGGTGCCATTCAGCACCTGGCGGGTATGTCCTCGTCGAAGGTGATCGTCGCGATCAACAAGGACAAGGAAGCCCCGATCTTCAAGGTGGCGGACTACGGGATCGTCGGTGATGTGTTCGAGGTCTTGCCGGCTCTGACCGCGGAGGTCGAGAAGGCCAAGGCCACGACCTGATCCGACCCCGCACGCGTTCGTCGCCGGGAGGAACTGATGATTCCGAACGGTTGGCGGACGCGTTGCCGTCCTCGACTCGGTACCGCTTGGTGGGTGCTGCTCGCGATCCTCACGATCGCGCCGGCCGCCGCGCAAGCGACCGCACCCGATCTTCTCGACGACTACTACTCGCGGTTCGACCGCGCGGAGAGCGCCGAGGATCACTTCCAGCTCGCCGTCTGGTGTGACGAGCACGACCTGCCCCGCCGCGAGCAGGTCCACATCGACGCCGCACTCCGGCACGATCCCGATCACTCCGGCGCGCGCACGCA
>CAZQZX010000053.1:0-25647 GCA_964597885.1 uncultured Planctomycetota bacterium | reverse complement strand
CGCGCTGGCTCGACGCCGACGCGCTCGAGGCGGCCCGCGAGGCCGAAGCGGCGCTCGAGCGCGAGCGAGAAGCCGAGCGCGAGCGACGCGCCGAGGACCCGTTCCTCGAAGGCGTCGACAACATCCTCGATCGCATCGCGGCCGATCCCTACCTCAAGGACAAGGGACTCGTCCACTGCGAGGACTACCGCCCGTTCCTGCTTCTCGTCGAGAACGGACGCGGCTTCCACTTCGAGCAGATCGGCGTCCTGATGACGGCGTTCCACGAGTACTTCCGCGAGACCTTCGGGGCGCTGTTCCAGCTTCCGGAGATCCGCGAGCCGCTCGTCATCATCGCCTGGCGCGATCGCAGCGGCTACGACTCGTACTGCGAGCATCTCGAAGGGCGCAAGCCCATGCGGACGCGCGCTGCGCATTACAGCCTGCTGAGCCGCGAGATCGTCGTGCACGGCTGGGAGTCCCTTCGGGGCAACCCCTACCGTCCCGTGATCCAGAACGGGATCTTCACGCACGAGGCGACGCACCAGTTCGTCCACCACTACACGACGAAGCTCACCGGCAACCCGCTCGTGGGCTCCGGGGTGCACTGGTTCCAGGAAGGCATCGCCGAGTACTGCGGCAACCTTCGGATCACGCCGAAAAGCCGAGCCACCGGCAAATCGCGATACCTCTTCGGGCAGCGCACGCTGCAGCGGGCCGCCGAGTTTCGCGCCGCACTGTCGGCCGAACCGCCCGTGTGGTTCACGCTCGAGGAGCTCCTGTCCATCCGCGACAAGGAAGAGCTGCAGCGCGTGGCCCGGCAGAAGTCGCCCGATCGATGGATGTCGCTGACGTCACTCTTCTACGCCGAGGCGTGGGCCTTCGTCCACTTCCTCGAGAGCCGCGAGGATCAGGGCGAGTCGTGGAAGCGATTCCTCCGCCTGATGCGGCTCGAGCTCGAAGGCAAGAGCAACGTGTTCGAAGCGAGGAAGGTCCTCGCCGTCGATGATCTTCCCGCACTGGAGAAGGAGTGGCTCGAATGGTTCCGCGAAACGTTCTGATTCCGTTCGCCCTGACCCTCTTCGCCGGCACGCTCCTCCTCACGGGATGCAGCGAGTCCGGGGGATCGGCGCCGGTCAGCGCGGCCTCCCCCGACGCCTCGGCCGATGCGGTGCCGTCGCGCGATCGATCGGACGCGGCCGCCGAAGAGACGACCTCGAAGACCGAGCAGTACCGAGAGCAGCGCAACGCCGCCGTCACGGTCTCGGAGCACCTGGCGCTTGCCCACTGGTGCCGAAACCACGGCCTGGCGGACGAGGCGTCGCTTCAATGGACGCGCGCGCTCCGCCTCGATCCGGAATGCGAGGAGGCCCGCGAAGCGCTCGGACACGTCCGCTACGAGGCACCCGACTCGATCCTGTTCTCGGCCGACTACCGCGGCGAGCTCGACGTCCATCGCGGAAGCTGGCAGACGCCCGAAGAGATGCGCGACTTGCGGCGCCTCGAGACCGAGATCCGCGAGCGCACCGCCGAGAACGACGCGCGCGCCGAGAGCGATCCGTGGTTCGCGAAGGCCCGGCATCTCGTCTCGAACCGACTCACGAACGAGGCTCTCAGCGGCACGGCCACGCAGGTCGTCCTCGAGCGTCCGTTCGTGATCCTCGTCCAGGGCGAATCGACCGAGACCGCCGCCGCTATCGAAGCGCTGCTCGATCGCACGCACGACCATCTGAAGGCTCTCCTCGGGGATGCCCTTCCTGACGAGGCGCCCGTGCATCCCATCGGCGTCACCGTCCTCGCCGGGGCCGAATCGTGCGGGGCCTACCGTGGCTCGAACGGCGAGAGCCCCGACGTCGCCCGCGTGGCGAGCGTTCGCAGCTCGCGCGAGATCACGACCTGGGTAGCCGAGAACGACGGCGTCCCGAGCGAGGCCGACCTCGAAGCGATTCGCAGCGAGACCGCGATCGCCGCGGCCGAGCTTCTGCTCGATGCGTACGCCGGAAACGCGGGCTGGAAAGCGTCGATGTGGCTCCGATACGGGATCGCGCGCTATGTCGCGCCCCCCGCGTCGGCGAAGGCCGAGTTCGCCGCCGGTGAGCCGCACCGCGACCTCCTGCAGTCGGCGTTCGACGCCAACAAGGCCGAACGCTCGTTCCCGCTCTTCGACCTGGTCGGGTATCTCGACGAGGGGCGCATGATGCGCGACGTGAGCCGCCGGATCCCCGAGAGCCGCGAGGAAGAAGACGCCGCGTCGGTGTATCTCGACCTCGCCAAGGCTCAGGCCTGGCTGCTCGTGGCGACCCTCGCCGGCGGGCGCTCGAACCTCGACGACTCCAAGGCGAAGCTGCGTGCGCTCGCCGCGAAGGAGCTCGCGGGAGAAGGCGGGCGAACCGCGTTCCGCGAAGCGACGGGCCTGAGGCTACGCGAGGAGTACGAAGCCCTCGAGCGCAGCGTCACCGCCTACCTCGAGAAGACGTACTACGACGAGAACTAGGCCGAGCGCGAACGTCGTTGCGGTCGGATCAGTGCAGGAAGTGGCGCATCCCGGTGAAGACGAGCGGGATGCCCGCTTCGTTGCACGCCTCGATCACTTCGCCGTCCTTCTTCGAGCCGCCGGGCTGGATGATGCCGGCGACGCCCGCCCGCACCGCCTCGTCGACGCCGTCCCGGAACGGGAAGAACGCGTCCGACGCGAGGACCGCGCCCGTCGCTCCTTCGCCGGCCTTGCGCAGTGCGATGCGCACCGATTCGATGCGGCTCATCTGCCCCGCGCCGACGCCGACGAGCTCGGTCCCGCGCGCGAGCACGATCGCGTTGCTCTTCACGCGCTTGCACGCCCGCATCGCGAACCGAAGCGCGCTCATCATGGCCGCATCGGGCTTTGCCTGCGACACGACGCGCAGATCCTCGTCCTTCGCGAAGCCTCGATCGGCGTCCTGGACGAGCAGACCACCCTCGACGTAACGCTCGGTCCATCGGGCCGCATCCAGCGAATCGACGGCGAGGATGCGAAGGCGCTCGCCCCACCCCGACCGCTCGCGGAGCTTGCTCAGCGCGGCGTCGTCGAAGCCCGTGGCGACCACGGCCTCGAGGAAGCGCCCCTTTCGCGTCATCTCTTCCGCCGCCGCGATGTCGATCGGACGATTCGCCCCGACGATTCCGCCGAAGGCCGCCTCCGGATCGCCGCGGAAGGCGCCGGCCACGGCTTCGGCGATCGTGTCGGCCTCGCACGCTCCGCAAGGGTTGCCGTGCTTGATGACCGCCGCCGCCGGGCGCTCGAACTCGCGACACGCCGCCGCCGCCGCTTCGAGGTCGAGCAGGTTGTTGTACGAGAGCTCGCTGCCGCCGAGCTGCTCGGCCGACACGAGGCCCGCGCCCGCACCCTCGGCGTCCGCGTAGACCGCGGCCTTCTGGTGAGGGTTCTCCCCGTAGCGCAGATCGGCCGTCTTGCGGAAGGCTCGCACGTGAAGGTCCGGGAAGCCCCGTCCGCCGCCGAGCCACTTCTGGATCGCGGCGTCGTACATCGCGGTGTGGGCGTACGCGGCGACCGCGAGCTCGCGACGCGTCGACTCGCGCACCGCCCCGCCGCCTTCCCGCATCTCGGCAAGCACCTGCCCGTACTGATCCGGGCTGGTGAGCACCGTCACGCTCGCGAAGTTCTTCGCCGCCGCGCGGATCATGCACGGGCCGCCGATGTCGATCTGCTCGACTCCCTGCTCGAGCGTCACGTCGGGGCTCGCCACCGTCTCCCGGAACGGATACAGGTTCACGCAGACGACATCGATCGCGCCGATGTCGTGCTCGTCGAGCGTCGCCATGTGGGTCGGATCGTCCCGGCGCGCGAGGATGCCACCATGGACATTCGGGTGCAGCGTCTTCACGCGCCCGTCGAGGATCTCGGGGAACCCGGTGATGGCGCTGACGCGAACGATCTGGAGGCCGGCCTCCTCGAGCATCGCAGCGGTGCCGCCCGTCGATACGATCTCGTAGCCGGCCTCGGCGAGTCCGCGCGCGAGATCCGCGACTCCTGTCTTGTCCGAGACGCTGACGAGCGCCCTGCGTGGTCTCATTTCGACCTCGTCGTCCGGAGCCAGCGAAGGTACGCCTCGATAAACGGGTCGAGGTTTCCGTCGAGCACTCCGTGAACATTGCCCACTTCGAAATCCGTCCGGTGATCCTTGGCGATCTGGTACGGCTGCAGCACGTACGACCGGATCTGGCTGCCGAACGCGATATCGCCCTTCGAGTCGTACTTCTCCTGACTCTCCTTCTCGCGCTCGTCGACGAGCACCTGCTTGAGCTTACCGCGCAACATCTTCATCGCGGTCGCCTTGTTCTTGTGCTGCGAGCGCTCGTTCTGGCACTGCACGACGATACCGGTCGGAAGGTGCGTGATGCGAACCGCCGAGTCCGTCACGTTGACGTGCTGCCCGCCCGCACCACTCGAACGGTAGGTGTCGATGCGCAGGTCGCTGTCGTTGATGTCGACGTCGTCGATGTCCTCGTACTCGGGCATGACGTCGACCGAAGCGAAAGACGTGTGCCGCCGCTTGTTCGCATCGAACGGCGAGATCCGCACGAGTCGGTGCACGCCCATCTCGCTGCGCAGGTAGCCGAAGGCGTACGCCCCCTTCACGTGGACGGTCGCGTTCTTGATGCCCGCTTCGTCCGCCTCCTGCACGCTGATGAGGTCGTACTTGAAGTCGGTCCGGTCGAGCCAGTGGAGATACATGCGAAGAAGCATGTTCGCCCAGTCGCACGACTCGGTGCCGCCCGCTCCGGCCTGGATGGTGACGTAGGCGTTCAGGCGGTCGTCTTCGTCGGACAGGAGCTCCTGGATCTCGACGCGACCGAGGGCGGCTTCGATCTTGTCGAGCCCGTCGCTGACTTCGCGGACCGCGTCCTCGTTCTTCTCCTCGAGCGCGAGCTCGTAGAGCACGGCGAGATCCTCGAGGTCGGTCCGCGATTCGGTCAAAGGCTGGACGATCGCCTTGAGCCGCTTCAGCTCATCGACGACCCGGGTGGCCTTGTCGGGATTGTCCCAGAACCCGGGAGCGCCCATCTTCTGTTCGCTCTCCTCGAGGGCCTGGGTCTTTTGGGGCAAGTCAAAGGGACGACGTGAGCTCTTCGAGGCGCCGGTTCAAGTCCTGTAGACGGCGAGCCACATCGGTCTCCATGATTGCATCCCTCCCGAGGGGTGTGGAAGAAAGAGAGCGCGCGAAAAAGCGCGCCGTCGGCAGGATCCGCCGACGAGAGCGGGAAGTTAGCAAATGCCCCATTAACGGTCAAAGAACGACGATGGGGCCGAATGCGCTCGACTACGCGTTGGCCTTCGCGTAGCGCGCGTGAAGCCGGTCCCAGTTCTTGCGGACCCACTCCGTGGCGCGGTCGTAATCCGGGTAGGCCTTCTCGCGAACGCGAAACTCCGGA
Source organism: uncultured Planctomycetota bacterium (assembly GCA_964597885.1). GTDB lineage: Bacteria > Planctomycetota > JACOTG01 > JACOTG01 > JAUIME01 > CAZQZX01. The sequence goes on along the minus strand of CAZQZX010000053.1, from coordinate 20,238 downwards.
GTGTGCTTGTACTTTCGACCGTTCTTCTTCACCGCGGGGATCGCCTCGTGGAGCATCTCGTGGTGAAGCACCTCGTCGACCACGTAGCGAGGGACGCGGGGAGCATCGAGCACGCGGTTGATCGTGATGAGGTTCTTGAAGCTCGGAGGCGTCTCGAGCCAGGTGCCCATCGAGCGGCGCGGCGCGTTCTTCGACCACGTCACGAACACGTCGAGCTCGGAATCGAAGTACTTGCGGTTGAGGTACCGGACGCGCGCCGCGAGGTCGAAGTACTCGCCCTTCGGGCCCGGGTACTTGGTCATGTCGATCGAGTCCGCCCAGTCGCGCAGGATCTTGTCCTCCTGCGAATCGATGAACTCATTGATGATCGTGTGGAGGCCCCTCCGGGTGGCGGACTGGGCCGGGCGGCCGAGGTACAGCCCGACGACGGCCTGGGCGACGTCCTCGGGGGCATTCCGGAAGACGCGGTGCAGCCGCAGGACGGTGTGCGACCCGTGAGACGTGCAGTTGATCAGGATGCAGCGGTTGCGGGTGTACTGCACTTCCACATCGCGCCGGGGGAGCCACTCGGATAGCCACTTGTCGAACGTCATCTCGCCCTTCCCAGGATCGCTCCGGCCCAGGATCGCTCAGGACAGACCGGTAGCGGAAAAAGGTCCGCGGTAATTAGTTGCGCAAGAGTGAGATAGCGAGAGGGGCTCGCTACCGTCAAATCACCAAAACACGGCCTCCACGGTAGGAGAACGCGCCTCGAAAATCAAGACCCACGGGGTTCGCGCGGCCGCGCCGGCGATCTCAAGCTCCTGCCGGGAAAGCAGTTGAAAAAAAGTCGCTCCCGGGAACGGCCGAGAACAGCGGCTTTCCGACGCGAGCCGACACAAACCCTTACAGGATAGAGCCTTGCTCAGGCGGACTAGTTCTCGGAGTCGAGGTGGTAGGCCGTATCCCAGGTGAGGTGGTCGAGAGTGTAGCCCTCGAGACCTTTGAGCAGGACCTTCTGCATCTCGTCCCAAGCGGGGCCGCCGGCACGGTCGCCGTCGACGTCGCCGGTCTGATCGTGCACGAGCGAGACTTCCCAGCGCTCGCGTCCGCGGATCGCTTCGAGGATCATCGCGAAGTGGATCTTGGACGGCGGATAGCGCAGCAGGAACTCCTCTTTCCCGCCGTTGCGGCGCGAGAGCAGGATCTTCGCCTTCTTGAGCTCTTCCACGAGTGACGCCACGGTCTCCTCGGACGTTTCCTGCGTCTTGGCGAGCTCGTCGACGCCCGCCGAGGCCTTCGAGGGCTTCGACGCGAGGTACATCAGGATCCGGGCAGCAATGTCGAGGTCGTGGGAAACCTTCATGGGGATGGTCTCCTGGGGGTGAGATAGGACAGCGGTTGGGGGGGTGGATTGGGGTGTTTCGGGGGAGTTGCCAGAGAAAAGTACCCCGACACCGGTCAGGAGTCAAAGAGAACCGGGGTGAAGAGCGCGGCGAAGCCCTACCGAACGGCATGGCCGGCGGCGAACCCGAGGACCGGGTTCGGGAGATGGTGGCGGGGAGGAGATTCGAACTCCTGACTTGCGGGCTATGAATCCGCTGCTCTACCCCTGAGCTACCCCGCCACGAAAAGCGCGATAGTTTGCCAAAGGCGCAAGGACCGCGCAAGGCCTTTCCGACGGTTCAGCGCCCCCCGGCGCGGCTTGACAGCATCTCGGGCCCGGCTACAATCATCGCTTTCGCAGACACCTTTCGACCGGAGGAGCCCCTTGGACACCGCCACCACGAGCCCGACCCTCACCACCGTTGCCCGACCGGCCGTTCCCTCGCGTTCGCTCGCCGTCGTGGCAGGACTCATGGCGCTGTTCGTGGTGCTCGAAGCGATCGGCGCTCGGGTCCGCATCCCGGTTCCCGGCTCCCCGATCCCGCTGACCCTGCAGACGCTCGTCGTCTTCCTCTCGGCCGCCTTTCTCGGATCGCGCGCCGGTGCCGCCACGCAGATCACCTACGTCGGCCTCGGTGCGATCGGGCTTCCGATGTTCACGGGCGGCGCGGGCTTCCTGTACCTCTTCGGTCCGACCGGCGGCTACCTCTTCGGCTTCGTCATGGCCGCGTGGCTGATCGGCCGTCTGATCGAGACGGGAGCCGGCGAATCCTACGCGAAGACGTTCGTCGCGATCCTGCTCGGATCGTTCGTCGTCATCGGTATGGGCTCGCTCTACCTCAGCCTTTTCTACGGCGGTGACTTCCTCGCCGGGATGCTGCACGGTGGCCTCGCATTCGCCTTCGCGGACGTCGCCAAGGTTGCGGCCGCGGCGGGCATCTACCACGCGCTTCGCCGCCGCTAGGCCGACCAACGCCATTCGACGATAGACGACCTCACCCTCTCGGGACCCGTTCCGTCTCGACCTGGAGGCAGATTCCGAAGCCCGAAGGCCAACCCGGATCGACGCAGTCCGGCGCGAAGCTGGCCGGATCACACCTCGGTGTCGACGATCTCGGCTCTCGCGATGTCGGCCTCGCCTTCCGTTCGCGCGATGATCGCCGCGCCGCACGAGTCGCTCCAGACGTTCGTGACGGTACGCAGCATGTCGAGCGGTCGGTCGACGGCGAGAATCAGCGCCGCTCCCTCGAGAGGAAGATTCAGCGCGGTCAGGATGGTGAGCATCATCACCAGCCCCGCCGAGGGAATGCCCGCTGCGCCGATCGACGCGAGGAGCGCCATGAGCACGACCTTGAACTGGATCGCGAGCGTCAGGTCGAATCCGGCGGTCAGCGCGTAGAACTGCGCGAGGAAGATGACACCCACGCACTCGTAGAGGGCCGTGCCGTCCATGTTGACGGTGGCCCCGAGCGGGAGCACGAAGCTCGACACCCGGTTCGAGACCCCGCCGCGCTTCTCGACCGAGCGTAGCGTCACCGGCATCGTCACGGACGACGAGCTCGTCGAGAACGCCGTCACGAGAGCCGGGAACACCGCCCGTGCGTAGCGCCACGGACTCACCCGCCCCACCACGCGCAGCAGGATCGGCAACGTGATGAAGATATGCACGCACAGGCCCGCCGCCACGGTCACCATGTACCAGGCCAGCGGCTTGAACACCGAGAACCCCGTCTCGCCGATGATCTTCACGATCAGCGCGAACACTCCGTAGGGCAGCAGCAAGAGCACGAACGCGGCCACCTTCATCATGATCTCGAAGATGCCCTGGAACAGATTGAGCATGAACGAGCGCATCTCGGGAAGGGGCAGCCGCGGGATGAAGAAGCCCACGACGAGCGCGAAGAAGATGATCTGCAGCATCGACCCTTCGGCGAGCGACTGCACGGGGTTCTTCGGGATCATGCGCAGCAGGATGCCCGAGAAGCTCTCGTCGGTGGCGACCGAGAGATCGCTGATCGTGCTCGTGAGCGGCAGATCCGGGTCGTTGCCGGGCTGGATCAGACTGACGAGAAGCAGTCCCGTGAAGATCGCCAGGAAGCTCGTGCAGACGTAGTAGAAGAACGTCTTCCCGAAGAGCCTCCCGACGCGCGACGACGAGCCGACCCCCGCCACGCCGCACACGATCGACGAGAAGATCAGCGGCACGATGAGCATCTGGAGAAGCCGCAAGAAGATATCGCCCACGAACCGGAAAGGCGCGATCCACGAGGCCCGTCCGGATCCCGGATCCATCACGGCCCGGATATCGCGCTCGACCTCGGAGTCTCCCCACGGTCCGGGGCGCACGGCCCGAACGCGGACCTTCTCGCCCTGGGCAACCGACTCGGCCCTCTCGTGGAAGGCCTCCACCCCGCCGTCGAGCGGCACGCCGTCGAGCTCGAGCAGGATGTCTCCCTTCTCGAGCGAAGCGGCCGGCCCACTCGCCGACGTCACGAGCACACCCTCGTAGCGGTCCGCTGCCGGCGCGGGGATCTCGGATACGGAGATACCGAGCCAGCCGCCTGCCGACGTCGTCTGTTGAAGGATGTACCCGACCAGGACGGCCAGGACGATCGCGATCGTGACCTGCCAGTGGAGCTTCAGCTTCAAGGCGTTCCCTCCCGAGAGCGGCGTGTTGCAATCGACGCGATTCTAGGGGTCGGCGAGGCCCCGGTCAACGAAAACGAATCGCGTCCACGCCGGCGAGGACGAAACCGGGACGCGCAGGAAGCCACGCGGCACACGAAAAAGGGGCCGGCACCCGAAGGTACCGGCCCCGCTGGATCTTGCGCTTCGAGCCCGACCGATCTCAGGGATCGATCAGCAGCGTGATGGTGTTGGAGGCCTGCCAGCCGGCGTTGTCGCTGATCGAGACCAGCACGAACGTCCTGCCGATGAGCGCCCCGTTGTTCGGCACGTTGCGGGAGGTCGTGTTCTGACCCGCCCCGTCCAGGCTTCCCTGTCGGCGCACGCGCGTCGAGCCGCCGTTGAGGCCGGTCTCGACGAGCGGCCCCCCGGGAACCTGGAAGCTTCCATCGCCGAAGCCGTTCGCCGAGAGCAGGTAGAAGTCGGCGTTCGGTGCACCCTCGGTCGTGAAGGAGACCGGCCCGCCAATCGACGGCGAGTCGTCCGACGTCGTCAGCTTCACGACGTCGCAGCTCGTCGAGAACAGCTCGACGTCGTCGATGTTCCAGCCACCGAACTCCACGCTGTCATCCGCGCCCAGACGGAAGGCGATCTTGACCTCGCTGTCGTTGTCGGCGATGCCGGTGAGGTCGTAAGTGACGGGCGTCCAGTCGCGATCGATGGTGTTCATCAGCTCGCCGCCGGACTGCGTCGCGTTCTGCCAGACCTCGGTCACGACGTCGTCGCCGTTCTTGACCGCGATCTCGGCGAAGTCACCGTTGCGGTCCTGTACCGTGAGCCATCGCTTGAACGTGAGGTGGACGTTCGAGTGTCCGCTCGCGTCGATGGTCGGCGTCCGCGCCTGCGAGAATCCGCCCGACGTGTAGAAGCCGTCATCGCCCTCGGCGTCGGTGTTGAGGCCGGTCGCGAGCACCTCACTCCCGGACGCGGCGACCGTCGGATCCCAGGGGTTATCGCCTTCCTGGTTCGGGGTCCCCGCAGCGAAGTCGTCGCCGATCAGGAGCCATCCGGCGAGCCCGCTCTCGAAGTCCTCGAAGTAGACCGTGTTCTTGCGCGCCACGACATACAGGCAAACGTCCTCGATCGGCGCGTTGCCCGGATACGTGTGCGTGAAGCCCATGGCGTCGTCCGCCTCGATGTAGTAGCGAACCGAAGAGCCGCACGGCTGCGCCGGGATCGACGCGCCGAACTCGTCCGCCGTGCCCGTCGGGGCCATCACGGCCTGTGCGAACGCGCCGCCGTTCACCGAGTAGAACAGGTTCGCATCGGTGATCGCACCGGCGTTCGAGGTGATCGTCGCGACGACCGGTCGATCGTTGACCTGATCGATCGTGTTGTCGAGACCGATGTGACGGATATCGACGAAGACCGGGTTCGGCGACTCGAGACTGTGCTGATCCGCCGCGTCCTTGATGTCGAAGAAGTTCGGCGTCCCGTTGCCCATGTTGCCGTCGTCGTCATCGATGACGAACGTCTCGAACGCGGCATCGGGGATGATGAGCGGATCGGTCGCGTTCACGAACACCGCCAGCTGGTCGGCGATCGCGCCGCCGGGGCCGGCGCCGTGCGTGTTCTTGAGGTTCACGCGGAGCTTCCAGAAGAAGCCGCCGATGACCTCGCCCACGCAGTGCACGGACCCGTTGCACTCGCTCGCGGGCCACTGCCGCGTGTTCTCACCGGTGCGGATGAACCCGCCGTTGAAGAAGAAGTTCTTGCCGACGACCGGCTGATCCGTGATGTACATCGCGTAGACGTCGGAGATCCCCTCGCTGTACGGCTGGCGAACCGCGCCGTACACGTTGTCCAGGAAATGTCCGTACTCGTGATAGACGACCGTGTCGTAGCACGTGTTGCGGCACGAGCCGCTCGACTGGAAGAAATTGATCGTCCCGTTGAAGAACGCGTTGCAACTCGAGCCGATATTCACGTTGCACGGAATCGAGATATCCGCGCCGGAAGCGCCGATGATGCCCTCGTGGAAGTCGTGCACGATGTTCGTGTGGAAGTGCCCCTGCGCCTGCGCGAGCACGTCCTCCGGGGTACCGCTCGGGTTGTGCAGGAAGTCGAACGGGCCGGGAGGCGTTCCGTTCTGCGTGAGGACCTCGTTGGAGCCCGCGGTGTTGATCACGCGAACCCACGGTCCTTCGAGAACGGATCGCACGGTGATCGAGCCGGCTCCTCCGAACGGGATCGTGTAGTCCCCGTTCGCGTCGGTCAGCGCCTCCCCGCTCCCGCCCGACGAGATGTCGACGCGCAGGTGCTCGAGCGGCTCGGTCGTCGGCGTCGACACCGGATCGAACAGGATCACGTTGGCTTCGACCTTGCCCTCGACGTCGATGTAGTGAACCCCGTCCAGCGTGTCGAGAATCATCGGCTCGTCGCGAGCCGTGACGAAGTACTCCATCGCGAACGGATCCTCGAGATCCTCGTTGCGGAGCTCGAATCGCCACGTCAGGCGCGCGCGCATCTCGTCATCCGGCAGGTACTGGAGCACCGGCTCCTGCGAAACGACGAGCAGGCTCGCCGGACGTCCGGACGCCGCAGCGCCGATCCTGATGGCATCGTCCGCGGCCACCGTCGGCTCGGACGGCTCGTAGGAAAGCGGAAGGTTGCTCGCGCACACCGCCGCCAGGACGCCGTGATCCTTGTAGCGGAAGCCGACGCGCGAACGATCATCGACGGCCACGCCGTCCTTCTCGAACGTCACGTTCATGATGACCGTATGGCCGGCCGAGTACGGCTCGGGAAGCACCGGCATCACCGACTCGATGCCGAACAGCGCGGCATTCTCTTCGAGGAACTCGCTCGCGAAGATCATCGCCGTCGCGTCGTCGAGTGAGCCCGTCGCCACCTCGATGCCCGGACCGTAGATCCAGTGGGGCCGCCGGGTGCGGATATCCCAGGTGCTCTGCCATTCGCCGGGGTACCGTTCCTGGAAGGCTTCCCAGGCCGGATCCCCGGCACCGAGGTTCTGCGAGGTATGCGGATCGAGCACGTCAGCCGTCACAGCCTCGCCCCAGTGCCCCACGCCGAGATCCTGCCGCTCGTTGGCCTGCAGGGCGATCAGCGCCGGCAAAGCGAGGCCGAGCATCGCGATGCACAAGATTCCCTTACGTCGATTCATGATGATCTCCGGGAGTTGGAATGGCGCACGCACTCCGTTCGCGTACGCTCGGACCTTTGGATCCGGGAAAGCAGGGAGGGTCAGAGGTGCAGGGACCGCTCCCGCAATCGGTTCGTCATGGCGTCGGATAGCACGCCTACCTGAGGCCTTCGGGCGTCCTCGGGGAGAGGACGGCGCCATCCTAGGCGATCCCCGGTGTGAATGCAAGCCAAACGCGGGGTCGTAGTTGCGTCCCCCGCATCAGCTCGGAAGCGCCACCCGGGCCCGTCGAGCTCCGCCGGCCGGTCTCGCCGACTGGGGGCCTCGATCGGGCCTCGGGGAGCGCTCTTCGGTCCTAGTGGAAGCCCTTCGGGATGACCGTCAGGTTCCAGTAGAAGCCGGACTGCTCGATCGAAAGCACCGCGATCCGATCGTAGGTTCGCTTTTCCTTGTTGTAGCGGAAGGCCTGCAGCTTGCGGATCGAGTCGTCATCGGAGGCCGCGAGCACCTCGAGCGTGCCGTCTCCGTCGAGGTCGAGGAGGATCGTCGCGTGCTCGAAGCCGGCGCTGTGCGTACCGCGCGCGATGCGCTTGCGCGCCCAGCTGCCGTCGTCCTTCAGGTAGAGCGTGAAGATGCCGTTGCGGGCCGTCGAGGCGATCAGCTCGCGCTTGCCGTCCCCATCCGTGTCGCCCGCGTTCAGGAATCGGCAGAGCTTGCCCGGAAGGGCGTAGACGTCTTCCCCTTCGAACGCGCCGTCCTTGTAGCGGTACATCCGGATCTCGGAGCTCGCACCGCCGACCGCGCCGCCGAGCGATCCCTCACCCTCGAGCGCCGTGAAGATCACCGGCTCGCCGTTCCAGACGTCGAAGAGGATCTCCTTGGCGTGACGCCCCGGGAAGTGCTCGACGATGACCGTCTTGTAGCTGCCGTCGGGCTGGTGATCGAACATCACGATGTCGCCCGGCTGCTCCTTCTTGCCGGTGACGTTCTTGGCAGTCGGGGTCGCGAAGATCTCGAGCTCGCCGTCGCCGTCGATGTCGCCGAGCTCGATCTCGTGGACGAACTCGTGCTGACGCGCCAGCTCGCGAGCCTTGTACTCGCCGCCTTCCTGCTCGATCAGGAGGGTTGCCCCCTGGTCGTGAGTCGCGATCACGATCTCGTCGACGCCGTCGCCGTCCGTATCGCCGACGCCGATATCACGCAGGCGGTTGAACGTGCCGCCGAACGTCCACTCGCCGAGGACCTTCGGCGTGAACGAGTCGCCCGATCGCATCCACAGGACGAGCTTCGCCTTGTCGCCGGCGATCGTGAGGATGCCCTTGTCGCCGTTCGCCCCCTCGAACGGCAGCGCGTTGTGGAACACGTTGCTGTCGGGGTCCTCGATCACGGCGATCTCCTTCCAGCCGCCCTCCTCGAGGGCGCCCGGCTCGAGGATCGCCAGACGCGCGGGCTGGGTCTCGTCGGAATCACCGAAGACGGACTGGGCCATCACGATGAGCTCTCCGCCTCCACCGCCGCCTCCCCCACAACCGGACACCACCACGGCGAGGGCGATCAGCAGCGCGGCGAGCCCTGCCGGGCACCGGCGAGCCTCCGAAAACAGTTTCCGACGGTTCATCGAGTCCTCCTCGGGGCCGCTCCGCGGCGAGCTCCCCTAAACACCTTCAATTCCATGACTTCGAGTCAAATCCGCGCAATCGCGAGCCGATCCGGGCTCTCGCCGGCGCGATCCCGAGGGATCGCCGGCAGAAATCCTTGCGCTCTCGGGGCGCGGCGCGGTCTCCTGGTACGGAAAGGCCGGAAAGATACAATAATCGCCTCAACATCAGGAGGTTTCCTGTCGTACGAGAAACTCGGTCGGCTGGTTGGCCGTTCCCGCTCACGCCGAGCGGCCCGGAGGAAACACCGAGTCGTACCGTTCCCCGTAAAGAAAACGCTCTCGGAGCATTCCCACTCATCCCTTTTTTGACCGACGGTCCGGAATTCTGCGATGAAAATCATCAAACTCTCGATCTTCGTGCTGTTCCTCGCCGCCCTCACGTTGGGCCTCACGGCCTGCGGTAGCGAGTCCGGAGGTGGTGGCACCACGGCGACCGCGACCGGCAACGGCGACAACGACGGCGCCGGCCATGAAGGCCACGACAAGGACAGTGACCAGCACGCCGACAACGACAAGGATGGCGACGAGCACAACCACGACGCGACCGAAACCTCGGCGAGCGTCGATCGGAAGAAGTCGCCGGCCTCGAAGCCCCGCCCGCGTCCGAGCGGCTCGGGCTCGGGTTCCCCGAAGATCAGCTTCCCCTCGCACCGCCACGACTTCGGCAACATCTACGAGGGGACCGAGGTGACCCACGAGTTCACCGTGAAGAACGACGGCGACGGCCCGCTCGTCATCTCGCGCGTCAAGGCGAGCTGCGGCTGCACGGTCCCGACCAAGCCGGAAGAGGCGATCGAGCCGGGTGACACCGCTCAGATCAAGGTCATCTTCAACTCGAAGAAGCGTAAGGGTGAGCAGAAGAAGGACATCTCGGTGTTCTCCAACGACCCCGAGCGCCCGATGATGAAGCTCCAGATCCAGGCGAACGTCATCCGCCAGTTCTGGGTCGACCCGGAGCGCCTCTACCTCGGGAGCCTCACCAAGTCGCAGGAGCTCGAGCAGAAGACGCTCAAGGTGCGCTGGTCCGAAGAGGTCGACGTGAACGTCACGAACGTGACGAGCTCGAACCCGGCCATCCAGATCGATCGCAAGCCGTTCACGGATGAGCGAGGCAGCGGCGTCGAGCTGAACGTGAAGTTCGTCGGCGGCGTGGCCAAGCTGACCCAGGGCGCCGCCGGTGCCCCGATGCAGCGCATCAGCGAAGTCATCACCGTCGAAACCGACAACCCGAACTTCGCGAAGACGCCGATCACGATCAACGGCAACATCATTCCCGAAGTGACGATGCGACCGCGCGTCCTCTCCTTCGGCGTGTTCTCGCGAGACGCGAAGCCGGTCACCAAGAAGGTCATCCTGACCGCGGCGCGCGACTTCGAGCTGAGCAAGCCGACCGTCTCCTCGGACCTCGAGTTCGTCGAATTCGAGATCACCGAGATCCGCGCCGGCAAGCAGTACCAGATCCTCGCGAAGCTGAACCCCGCGGCGGCCCCCGAGGGCCAGTTCCGCAAGTCGATCACCGTGAAGACGAACTCGGGCGAGTTCACCGACATGAAGATTCCGGTGTTTGGCAAGATCAAGCCCTGATCGAGACTTCCGACGAGGGCCGGGCCCCACGAGCCCGGCCCTCGCCGTTTCGCTGAGCCCCCCTCCTCCCCCCCTTCTTTCCAGGCGCCGGATCCTCTCCCGTTCCCCGGAACCTCGGCCGCCCGCCCCCGTATCCACGCCCACGATCAAGTCCACGGCTTCCCCAGGCCGAAATCGAAAGGGGACGCTCGCCGCTCATGCCGGGCTACGAGCCCCCGGACGACCCTCGACACCCGATACGGAGGAACACCTGTGAATCTCCCCTGCCGCATCCTCGCCGTCTTCGCGGTCCTGGCCGGTCTCGGCGCCTGCTTCGGTAGCGCCCACGCCGGCGAGCCCGTCCGCATTCTCGATTCGATGTCCCTGTCGCCGGACGGGAGCACGCTCGTGCTCAGCTGGCGTGGGGAGCTGTGGAGCGTCCCGTCGGAAGGCGGCGCGGTGAAACGGCTGACGACCCACCCCTCCACCGACCGCAAGCCGCACTTCTCGCCGGATGGCAAGGAGATCGCGTTCATCAGCACGCGCAGCGGCAGCTCGCAGATCCACGTGATGCCGGTCGAGGGTGGAAGCCCCGTGCAGGTCACGACGCACACCGAGGGGCACGATCTCGAGGGATGGTTCCCCGACGGCGAGTCGTTCCTCGTCAACGCGACGCGCGATCATTTCTGGCGTCGGGCCAACCGCTACTTCCGCCAGAACCGCGACGCCACGCGCAAGCCCGAGATGCTGTTCAACGACTACGGTCGCGACGGCTCGCTCTCGCCGGACGGCAACCGACTGCTGTTCACTCGCGAGGGTACGCGCGCCTGGCGTAAGCACTACCACGGCCCGCAGGCTTCCCAGATCTGGATGCTCGATCGACGGACCGGCAAGACGACACAGATCACCACGCACGATCACGGCGAGCGTCATCCGCGCTGGCTCGGAGGCTCGACGGCGTACCTCTACACCAGCCAGGAATCGGGTACGTTCAACCTGTGGCGGCGCGAAGCCGACTCGAGCGATGCGAAGCAGCTGACCTACTACGAAGACGACGGCGTGCACGACGTCACCGTCTCCGCGGACGGCTCCACCGTCATCTTCCGACGGCTCTTCGATCTGTATCGCTACGAGCCCGGGAAGACGGATCTCCCGAAGAAGATCGAGGTCCATTACGACGGTGATCCTTGGATGGACCCGATGATGCGCTCGACCCTTGCGAGCGCGACCGAGGCGGCCTTCACGGACGACGCGCGAGAGATCGCGTTCATCGCGGGCGGCGACGTCTGGGTGATGGACACCGAGCTCCGCGAGCCGATCCAGATCACGAACACTCCCGAAGAAGAACGCTCGCCGGTGTTCTCGCCCGACTTCGAGTCGATCCTGTTCGTCAGCGACGCGGGCGGACAGTGCGACATCTGGAAGGCCGAGCGAACCGACGAGGATGCCTACTGGTGGCAGCAGGAAGAGTTCCTCCTGCGAAAGCTCACCAACGATCCGCAGCCCGAGGAATCTCTCGCGTTCACGCCGGATGGCGACGTCACGTTCCGGCGGCTCCGCGGCGACGTCTGGATGATGGACGCCGACGGAAAGGATCCGCGCAAGCTGATCGAGTCGTGGAACCCCGTCGAGTTTCAGTTCTCGCCCGACGGCGAATGGGTCGTCTACTCGACCCAGGACGACGACTTCAACCGCGACATCTGGATCCGGCCCGTGGATGGCTCGCGCGAGCCGTTCAACCTGTCGAAGCACCCCGACAACGAAGGCAACCCCACGTGGTCGCCCGACGGGAAGATGATCGCGTTCACCGGCCGCCGTTTCGACGCCGAGACCGATCTCTACTACGTCCACCTCGAGAAGGAGTCGAACGAGCAGACCTCGCGCGACCGCAAGCTCGAGAAAGCACTCGAGAAGATGAAGGGGCGCAAGAAGGGAGCGGGCGCCAAGAAGGAGCCCAAGGCGAAGGGGAAAGAGAAGGCGAGCAAGAAGGACGACTCGCCGAAGAAGAAGGAATCACCGGCGGCTGCCGGCGCCGGCGACCCGCTGACCGGTAGCTGGGAAGGCACGCTGAGCGGCCCCGCCCCGCTTCCCCAGGAGGGCATCCCGTTCACCCTCGAGCTGACGCTCGGCGACGAAGGCAAGGTGACCGGCACGATGGGGACCGCCGACTCGCCGGCCGAAGCGCTCCGCAACGGGCGCTTCGTCGACTCGACGCTCTCGTTCGTGGTGAGCTCGCCGCAGGGCGACGCCAACATCGAGGCCACGGTCGGCAAGGACGCGATGGAAGGCAACTGGAGCCTCTCGATCGGCCTGTCCGGTACGTTCCAGGCCACGCGCGAGCCGACGGCGGTCGCCGCGGCGACCGCGTCCAACGAAGAGAAGAAGTCCGACGGGGACAAGAAAAGCGAAGAAGGCGCGGAAGAAGAAGAGGAAGAAGACAAGGTCAAGATCGACTTCGACGGCCTCTCCGATCGCATCCGCCGCGTCTCGATCCCGAACTCCACCGTATCGACGCTCCTGTGGTCGCCCGACTCGAAGAAGCTCGCCTTCCGCACGAGCGTCAACGGGAAGCGCGGCATGTACACGATCGAATTCCCCGACAAGCTGACGCCGAAGTTCATGACGTCGACCGTCGGCAGCGGCGGCCGCTGGCTCGAAGACGGCAACAGGATCGTCTGGCTCCAGGGAGGTCGCCCCGCCACGATGAGTTCGAGCGGCAAGGCCGAATCGTACTCGTTCAGCGTCCGACACGAGGTCGATGCGAAGGCGCGCCACCTCGCGGCCTTCGACCTCGCCTGGCGAACGATGCGCGACCGCTGGTACGACGATCGTATGGGCAACAACAACTGGGACGCGGTCCGGCGGAAGTACCGTGAGCACGCCGCCGAGTGCATGACCGGCGCCGAGCTGACGGCGGTCGTGAGCGGTATGCTCGGTGAGCTGAACGGCTCGCACCTCGGGTTCTTCGCAACGGGCGGCCGCCCCTCGACCCCGCGATCCTCGCAGGGATGGCGCGACACCACCGTGCACCTCGGCGCCCGGTACGACGACGCCTACCAGGGCCCGGGAATCCGCGTGAAGGATGTCGTCAAGGGAACGCCGGCCGACCGCGCCCGCTCGAAGCTCGAGGCGGGCGACGTGATCCTGACCATCGACGGTCAGAGCGTCGATCCGTCTCTCGAGCTCGCGACCGTGATGACCGGATCTCTCGACGACAGCCTCGAGCTCCGCGTGCGCGGAACCGACGGCGAAGAGCGAACGGTCGACATTCGTCCCACGACCTTCGGCTCCGTCCGATCGAGGCTCTACAACACCTGGATCGAAGCGAATCAGGCGGCGGTCGACGAGGCCACCGGCGGCAAGCTCGGTTACCTGCACATCCGCGGGATGAACTGGCCGAGCTTCCAGAAGTTCGAGGCCGAGCTCTACAAGGTCGGCCACGGCAAGGACGGCCTGATCATCGATGTCCGCGAGAACGGCGGCGGGTTCACCACCGACCACCTGCTGACGTGCCTGACCCAGCCCACGCACGCGATCACCGTCCCGCGCGGCGGCGGCGAGGGCTACCCGCACGACCGCATGGTCTACGCGACCTGGAACAAGCCGATCGTCGTGCTGTGCAACCAGAACAGCTTCTCGAACGCCGAGATCTTCAGCCACGCCATCAAGACCCTCGGCCGCGGCCAGGTCGTGGGCGTCCAGACGGCCGGCGGCGTCATCAGCACCGGCGGCACCCAGATCATGGGCGTCGGCTTCCTCCGCCTCCCGTTCCGCGGCTGGTTCCTGTCGGAGGACGGGGAAGACATGGAGCTGAACGGCTGCATGCCGCACCACGTCGTCTGGCCAGCGCCCGGAGAGATCCCGAACGGGGTCGATCGCCAGCTGGAGAAGGCCGTCGAGGTGCTCCTGGCCGATGTCGAGGCCTGGAAAGCCCGTCCGCGCCCCCAGCTGAAGCTCGCCACGGAACGCCAGGTCAACGGCGGCTAAACCCTTTCTGCAGGCACAATTCAAGCCGGTTCGCCCGGGTGGTCGATAGACCCGATCGGGGGTCGTCCCCCGGGCGAACCGACTATGACTGAGCGCACATCAAGACAACCCGGTGTCTCGGTCGTGATCCCGTCGTACAACTCGCGGGACACGATCCTCGACTGCCTCCGAGCCCTGCTCACGCAGGACCCGGTGCAGCCGCTCGAGATCATCGTCGTCGATAGCTCGAACGACGGCACGGCGGACCTCATCGAGGCCGAGTGCCCGGAAGTCGAGCTGGTGCGCCTCCCCCGCCGGACGCACGCCGGCATCGGCCGCAACATCGGAGCCGAACGCGCGCGCGGCGACATCCTGGCGTTCACCGACGCGGATTGCCTGCCCGCACCCGACTGGCTCGAGAACGTCCTGCGCAATCAGGTCTCGACGACGAGCCAAGAATCCGGGGAGGCGCCGCGAGAAGCCATCGTCGCCGGTTCGATCGACAACGGGACGCCCGAGAGCCTCGTCGGAACGGCGGACTGGCTCATCGAGTTCAGCAACGCCTTCCCGGGGCTCCCGCAGCACGACGTGACGTTCGCGGCGACGGCGAACTTCTCGCTCTCGCGCGAGCTGTTCCTGTCGACGCCCGGCTTCGACGATTCGCGAACGGGCCAGGACATGGTCTTCGGGAAGCTCCTGCACGAGCTCGGCTATCGGATTCGCTTCGACTCGAAGACGCGCGTCGCGCACCGCAATCGCGTTCGCCTGCTGCACTTCTTCCGGCGGCAGTACCAGCTCGGGTACGGGTCGGCTTACATCCGCAGGGAGCTGCCGCTCCACGGACACTGGATCGCGAAGGTCCCTCCGCTCGTTCCGGCCCTGCTGCCCTATCGCCTGTTCCAGGTGGTCAAGCGGTCGTTGCGCGCGAACCGTCGGACCGTCCTGTCCCTGCTGAAGACGGCCCCGCTCATCGTTGCCGGACTCGGCGCGTGGACGACCGGATTCCTCGCCGGTACCGTGGGCCCCCGCCCCAGTCACGGAGATACCGGCGCGACCGCTGAGAACACGGAGTCCTGAGCGGTGAAGCTCGACCTCGACATCCACGGCGTTCGGATTCGCATCCAATCCCGGTGCAATGAGCTCATGGACGCGCTCGAGCGGGACTTCCGCTACTTCGTCGCGGATCGCGCTCCGAGCCCGGACGTCCGCCTGCAGTTCGTCGAGGGCAAACCGCCGTGGAAGGAAGTTCCGCTCGGATCCTTCCCACTCTTCCGCGCATCGAACAACACCGTGTATCGCGTCGGGCGCCTGCGCTATGTCGACCACAACGGGAGGGCGCTCACGACCTACGACTTCGAGACCGACGAGGGGACCGTCCACGCTCCCGATGCACGCTCGCTGCACGAGGTCGCGTACCTCTTGATCCTGAGCCGCGCCGGTACGCATCTCGACGCTCGAGGATTGCACCGACTGCACGCCCTCGCAGTCGCGATCGACGAACAGGCCGCGCTCTTCCTCGCTCGCTCCGGCTGCGGGAAGACGACCACGGGCCTCGAACTGCTGCGGCGCCCCGAGATCTCCTGGCTCTCGGACGAGATCCCCGTGTTCGATCGGCGTGCCGGGCGCATTCGAGCGTTTCCGCTGCCCGCACGCCTCACACGCGGCGACAAGCTTCCCTGGCCGGACCGTCCGGGGCGGCTCTTCGATGTGCCGAGGAGCAAGCGGCCGCCGAAATACACGTTCGATGTCGCGCATCTGATCGAGCGAACGGAAGCCGAGGCTCGACCGGTCGCCGTGTTCCACTGCCGCCGAGATGGCGAGGACTCGACGCCGCGGATCCGACGCATGGGCTGGCTCGCGGCCCGGATCGCACTGTTCCGCAACCTCGTCCTCGGGACGGATCTCCCGCGAACCAAGGCCTACGATCTCGTGCTCCGACCACGGCATCTCGTGCGACGCGTCGTGAGCGTGACGAGCCGCTTACGGGCCATGCTGCACCTGGCGTCGATGACGCGCCCCTATCGCTTCGACCTCGGCCAGGACGCGGACCGAAACGCGCAGGCCGTCGTCGAGTTCCTGCGAGACGAAACCGGGCTCGACGCCGGCCGACGCGAAGCCCCCGCATCTTCCCCACGCGACAAGGAGTCCCTCGAGTGCCCGGTCACGTGAAACGCTATCTGAATCTGCTGCAAGAGTTCACGATCTGCGGCTTCAAGGTCCGCGATCAGGGGAGCCTCCTCGGCTTCGTCTGGACGCTGCTGCAGCCGATGCTCCTGCTGCTCGTCCTGTCGACGCTCTTCAGCCGCCGGCTGTCCGAAGACATCACGCACCCGTCGCTCTACCTGCTGATCGGGATCGTGCACTGGAGCTTCTTCTCGACCGCGACCACCAAGACCGTCTCGAGTATCGCGGCTCGTGGCGACCTGATCCGCAACGTTCGTTTCCCGCGCGAGATCCTCGTCTTCTCGGATATCGGTACCGTGCTCGTCTCGTTCCTCGGAGAGATGGTCGTGCTGTTCGCGTTCGTCCTCGTCGCCGGGGTTCCGGTGCGAAGCGTCTGGCTGTTCCTGCCGGTGATCATCGCGATGCAGGCACTGTTCATCGCCGGGGTCGGGCTGATCCTCGCATGCGGTCGCGTGTTCATCCGCGACGTCGAGCGGGTGTGGACGATCGCGTTGCGCATCGGTTTCTTCTGCGTGCCGATCTTCTACACGACGGCGATCCTCAGCACGAGCACGCAGCGCTTCTTCTTCGAGTGCAACCCGCTCGCCCAGATCATGGCGTTCAGCCGTTCTCTCCTGATCGAAGGAACGATGCCCTCGATCTCCTGGGTCCTCTACGTGCTCGTCTTCGGGTGCGTGGTGTTCGCGATCGGGCTGATGCTGTTCCGACGGCTCGAGAGCCGGTTCGCGGAGACTGTCTGAGCCATGAATCCGACGACCGCCATCGAGCTCCGAGGCATTTCGAAGACGTTCCACCTGGACCGGGTGGGAACCGTATCGCTCTTCCAGCGACTGCGTGCGATGCTGCGGCCCGACGGCCGAGCCACGCGGATCGAGGCGCTCCGCGACATCGATCTGTCGATCGAGCAAGGCGAGCGGATCGGCGTGATCGGGACGAACGGCTCCGGCAAGACGACGCTCATGCGGGTCATCGCGGGGCTCTACGAACCGACGTCCGGCAGGCTCGACGTGCAGGGGCGCGTGGCTTCGTTCCTCCAGCTCGGCACGGGCACGATCCAGAAGCTCTCGGTGCGCGAGAACATCTTCCTGTACGGAGCCATCCTCGGGCTCACCCGAAAAGAGGTGCACGCCCGCTACGACAGCATCGTCTCCTTCGCGGAGCTCTCGGGCTTCGAGCACGTCGAGGTCGGAAGGCTCTCGTCGGGCATGGCCCAGCGCCTGAGCTTCGCCGTCGCCGTGCAGGTGGACGCGGACGTGCTGCTGCTCGACGAGATCCTCGCGGTGGGCGATCAGAGCTTCCGCAACAAGTGCTACGACTACTTCGCCACCGCGCTACCCGAGGATCGCACGGTCATCTTCTCGTCGCACACGCTCAACGAGATCGAGACCTTCTGCGGACGGACGCTCTGGCTCGAGCAGGGACGGATCGTTCGCTTCGACGAGACGGATGCGGTGCTCGCCGAGTACCGGGAGAAGTACGGAGACCTCGAGACGGTGCCCCAGGGAGGCGCGGCGATGCGGCCGCCAACCGCGCAACCGGCCCACCCCGCTCCGGAACCCGACGCGATCAGTCTTCCGAGATGACGGAGGCGCGCACGTACTCGCGGTTCAGACGCGCGATGTGCTCCACCGAGATCTCCTTCGGGCAGACGGCCTCGCACTCGTACTGATTCGTGCAGTTGCCGAAGCCCTCGGCGTCCATCTGCTCGACCATCTTGCGAACACGCGTGCTGCGCTCGGGATGCCCCTGCGGCAGCTGCGCGAACTGCGAGACCTTGGCTCCGACGAAGAGCATCGCCGACGCGTTCTTGCAGGCCGCAACGCAGGCTCCGCATCCGATACAGGCGGCGGCATCGAAAGCGCCGTCCGCCTTGTCCTTCGGAATCGGGATGGCGTTCGCGTCGGCCGCCGCGCCGGTGTTCACGGAAACGAACCCGCCTGCCTGGATCACGCGGTCGAAGGAGCTCCGGTCGACGACCAGGTCGCGCAGGACCGGGAATGCCTTCGCTCGCCACGGCTCGATCGTGATGACATCGCCGTCGCGGAATGTCCTCATGTGGAGCTGACAGGTCGTCGTGCCGCCTTCCGGGCCGTGCGAGATGCCGTTGATGACGCAGCCGCACGAGCCGCAGATCCCTTCGCGGCAGTCGCTCTCGATCGCGAACGGCTCGCTGCCCTGCTCGACGAGGTTCTCGTTCAGGAC
Source organism: uncultured Planctomycetota bacterium (assembly GCA_964597885.1). Classification (GTDB taxonomy): domain Bacteria; phylum Planctomycetota; class JACOTG01; order JACOTG01; family JAUIME01; genus CAZQZX01. The sequence continues at coordinate 1,510 of CAZQZX010000053.1, read as the reverse complement.
GTCGAGCATCTCGAGGAACGACGAGTCGGGGCTGACGTCCTTCACTTCGTGCGTTTCGAAGGAACCGGCCGCCGATGGGCCGGCCTGTCTCCAGATCTTCAGGGTGAGATTCATTACTTGTAGCTCCGGACCGCGAGCTCGACGTTCTCGAAGGTCAAAGGCTCCCGATGGTGAACGGGGGCCTCGTTCTCGCCACGGTGCTCCCAGGCGCTGACATGGGCGTAGTGGGCGTCGTCCCGCATCGCCTCGCCGTCCGGCGTCTGGTGCTCCACGCGGAAGTGTCCTCCGCACGATTCGTTGCGCTCGAGGGCATCGCGGCACATCAGCTCCGCGAACTCGAGATAATCGGCGACCCGGCCGGCGACTTCGAGCGAGAGGTTCAGCTCGCTTCCGCTGCCCGGCACGCGCACGTTCTCCCAGAACTCCGCCCGCATCTCCGGGATCCGACGGATGGCTTCCTCGAGGCCGGAGGCTTCACGGGCCATACCGCACTTGTCCCACATGAGCCGACCGAGCTCTCGGTGGTAGGAATCCGCCGTTCGCTTTCCGCCGGCGCCCAGCAAGCGATCGATCCTCTCGCGCACTTCCGCTTCCGTGCGCCGGAAAGCCTCGTGGCTCGTCGTGACTTCCGGAAGGGACGCGCTCGCGATGTGGTGCCCGATCGTGTAGGGCAGAACGAAGTAGCCGTCCGCAAGCCCCTGCATGAGCGCACTCGCACCGAGCCGGTTCGCGCCGTGGTCGGAGAAGTTCGCCTCGCCGATGACGTGCAGACCGGGAAGCGAGCTCATCAAGTTGTAGTCGACCCACAGACCGCCCATCGTGTAGTGCGGAGCCGGATAGATCCGCATCGGAACCTGATACGGGTTCTCGTCGGTGATCTTCCGGTACATGTGGAAGAGGTTGCCGTAGCGCGCGCGGACAGTGTCTTCGCCGAGGCGCTGAATCGCGTCCGTGAAGTCGAGGTACACGCCGAGCCCCGTCTTGCCGACCCCTCGGCCCTCGTCGCAGGCTTCCTTCGCACTGCGCGAGGCGATGTCGCGGGGAGCGAGGTTTCCGAAGCTCGGGTACTTCCGTTCGAGGAAGTAATCGCGCTCCGATTCGGGAATCTCCGAAGCCGCGCGCTTGTCGTCCTTCTTGAGCGGCACCCAGATTCGACCGTCGTTGCGGAGCGATTCCGACATCAGGGTCAGCTTGGACTGATGCTCACCGGCGACCGGAATGCAGGTCGGATGGATCTGGGTGTAGCACGGGTTCGCGAAGGCCGCCCCGCGCTTGTACGCACGGAACGCCGCCGTGACGTTGCAGCCCTTCGCCGAAGTCGAAAGGTAGAAGACGTTCGAGTAGCCGCCGGTCGCGAGCACCACCGCGTCGGCCGCGTGGCTCGTGATCTCGCCGGTCACCAGGTTGCGTACCACGATGCCGCGCGCCACCCCGTCCACGACGACGACATCGAGCATCTCGGATCGCGTGTGCATCCGCACGTTGCCCGCGCCGATCTGCCGGCTCAGGG